>JAADDK010000014.1 GCA_013154005.1 Methanobacteriota archaeon | reverse complement strand
TGGCTGCTGGGGTGCCGGTAATCGTCTCAAAGGGAGGTGAAGCGGAGAAAATTGTAAATGAATGTGGCTGCGGGCTGGCGGTGCCGTTTGGAGATTCCAATAAACTCAGTGATGTTCTTAAAAATATATCTAATAAGAAAGTATTTTTTTACAAAAATGCACTAAAATGTGTAAAAAATAAATATAATAAAAAATCCCAAATGAAGAAACTGATTTTTTTATATAACAATTTGCTTAATAAAATAGAAAATAAAAAAAAGAAGTGCTGATTTTGCCACAATACATCCAATAAAAATTTAACGTTCATTCGTATATCCTTATTATGAATATCCTTACCGTGGTAGGTGCACGACCTCAATTTATAAAAATGGCTCCTGTATCTCAGGAATTAAGAAAAGCGCACCAAGAAGTTGTTGTCCATACGGGCCAGCATTACGATTATGAGATGAACGGCATATTTTTCGACGAACTGAATATTCCGCGCCCGGATTACAATCTCGGTGTGGGCTCGGGCTCGCACGGCTGGCAGACTGCCGAGATGCTGAAAGGTATTGAAAAGGTTATCATAGAAGAAAAGCCGGAGCTTGTTCTGGTGTACGGAGACACAAATTCTACCCTTGCAGGAGCGCTCGCGGCTGTGAAGCTACACATACCGGTGGCCCACGTGGAGGCGGGGTTGCGCAGCTTTGACCGGCGCATGCCCGAAGAAATAAACAGGGTGCTCACGGACCATGCCTCGACCGTTCTGTTTGCGCCCACGGATACTGCGGTGAATAATCTGAAAGATGAGGGAATAGCGCACGGCGTGTTCAATGTGGGAGACGTCATGGTCGATGCGCTGCTTAACAATATACAGATTGCCGAGAAGAAATCACATATTCTGGAAAAATTGATGCTTGAGAGGAAAGATTACGTGCTGGTCACGGCGCACAGAGCGGAGAACACCGACTCACGGGAGAATCTGGAAGGAATAGTCAATGCGCTGCTCAACGCTGATAAAAAGTTCGTGTTTCCAGCGCATCTGCGCACTGTGCACGCACTGAAAAATTACGGGCTTTACGATACGCTGAAAAACGCAGAAAACGTGCTGCTAATTGAGCCGGTGGGGTATCTGGATATGCTCGTGCTGGAGAAAAATGCAGAGTACATACTCACCGATTCCGGCGGGATGCAGAAAGAGGCGTACGTGCTGAAAGTGCCGTGCATAACAATGCGCACCACCACCGAGTGGGTGGAGACGCTGCAGGACGGATGGAACGTGCTGGTGGGCGCAGACACGAAGAAGATTTTGAACGCACTGAATACATTTAGACCTATCACCGAGACTCACAAAAACAGGTTTGGAGACGGGCACGCAAGCGAAAAAATAAGAAATGTGCTGGAAACGCACAAATTCACTGTGTAGATAAAATCGTTTTTGCAACTTTTTCCACGTCTTCTTCGCTGAGCAGCGGATGCACGGGGATTGAAATCACTTCCCCGCAAAGCTTTTCGGTGTTGGGCAGTTTTGCAGTGTAGCCCAATTTCTGCATTATGGGCTGCTGATGGTTGCCTCTCGGATAATATATTCCGAATCCTATGCCTTCGCGCTTGAACGCGTCAAGAACCGCCTCACGATTATTAACTCTGATTGTGTACTGATGATACACATGCTTTGCGCGCTCGTCCACATACGGCGTGATTACCTTCTCGCCAAGCAGTTCATCGTAGCGCTTCGCGTTGGCCCTTCTTCTCTCATTCGCTTTGTCCAGTTTTTTGAGCTGATGCAGGCCAATAGCCGCCGCGATGTTTGTCATCCTGAAATTCCAGCCCAGCTCTTCGTGCATGTATCTCGCAGTCTGACCGTGGTTGCGGAGCATTGCTACGTGTTCCGCGAGCGCGGCATCGTTCGTTGTTATCATTCCCCCCTCGCCGGTGGTCATGTTCTTTGTGGGATAGAATGAAAAGCCCGCAATATGGCCCACCGAGCCCGCTTTCTTTCCATGCCACTCTGCACCGTGCGCCTGTGCAGAATCTTCCACCACATACAGAGCATGCTCTTCTGCTATCTCCATTATTTCGTCCATGTTCGCCATCTGCCCGTACAGGTGCACGGGCATTATCGCCTTCGTTCTCTCTGTTATTTTTTTGCGCACATCCTCCGGGTCTATATTGAATGTTCTTGGGTCAACATCCACAAACACCGGCTTGCCCCCGGCACGGATTATGCTGGTGGCGCTGGCTATGAACGTGAAGCTCGGCACCAGAACCTCATGGCCGCGAACACCCACCGCTTCAAGCGCGAGAATCAGCGCCTGCGTGCCGTTCGTGGTGCTTAATGCATGCTTCACACCCACATACTCTGCAAACTCGTTCTCAAATTTCTTCACCCACTCGCCGTAAGCGAGCATGCCGGAGTCCAGAACCTTCTCAACTTCTTTCTTCTCTTCTTCTCCAATCCATGGTTTGGCTATCGGAATCATTTATTCACCTCTTTTGCGTATTTTTTCAGCTCAGGATATTCTTTACCGCAAACGGGACATTTGAAATTCTCATCAAGTTTCTCACCACATTCGCACACGAATCCGATAAGTTTTGCAGGCACGCCCACCACCAGCCCGTGTGGCGGCACATCTTTCGTGACCACCGCTCCGGCGGCAATCATCGCGTACTCGCCAATCTCTGTGCCGCAAACTATCGTGGCGTTGGCACCTATGCTCACACCCCTGTGAACCTTTGTGTGGCACAGGCGCGAGTCGTCCCAGAGCCATGCTCGCGGGTGCTTGTCGTTGGTGAACGTGGCCGCTGGACCTATGAACACATCGTCGCCTATCTCCACTCCGTGATACACAGATACGTAATTTTGAATCTTCACGCCAGAGCCGATTTTAACATCAAAATCTATGTACACACCCTTGCCGATATTGCAGTTCTCGCCAAGCACCGCACCTTCGCGCACCTGCGCCTGATGCCAGATTCGCGTTCCCTTGCCTATCTTTGCTTTCTCGCTCACTTCTGCCGTGGGATGGGCATAGTACTCCATCAATCCACCTCCACGGATCTGCCTGTGTTGAGTGAGCGCAGTGCCGCCTGCGCAATTTTTATTGCCATGAGCCCGTCCGCACCGGTAACTAACGGTGCCTTGTGATTTTCTATCGCGCCCAAAAAGTCCACCAGCTCTCTTTTCAACGGCTCTTCACGCCTTAAATTTATGTGGCGAATGTTCAGGTCTATCTCAGCATCATACACATTAAACTCGTCCACGCGCATCTTTGAAGAGGAAATCTCAACCCACTGGCCGATGTAGTCACCCTCCGCGTAGCAGTCATCGTAAGTGAGCCAGAGTCTGCGGATTTTCTTCGGCGTGAGCCAGTTTGTCTCTATGTATCCGTTCTTTCCGTTTTTGAAGCCCAGCAAGATTGACGCGTGGTCCTCATACTTCTCATGCTTGATTTTTCCACCGCGGGCATACACTTCTGCCACTTCGGCCACCAGATAGCGAAGCACGTCTATATCATGCACGCCGATATCCATAATCACGCCCACATCTCTTATTCGCGAGGGAAAACTGCTCACACGCTTTGCACCAATAGTTATGAGATTGCCATCGCGGTTCATCTTTTTGAAAAAGCTCACGATGGGATTGAATCGCTCTATGTGTCCCACACCCAGAACAATATTCTGCTCTTTTGCCAGCTCTATAAGCTCCTCACCCTCCGCAATACTGTGTGTGAATGGCTTTTCTACAAGCACATGCTTGCCCTGCTCAATCAGAGCCCTTGCTAGCTCATAATGAGTCTCTGTGGGTGTGGCAATTACCGCGGCATCAAAGTTCAGTTCCTGCGGACTCTTGGCCCACGGCACATTGAATCGCGAAGCCACCTCTTTCGCTCTTTTCTCATCGACATCTACCACACCGCTCAGGTACCCCAACGCGGACAGAACCCTCGCATGGTTCTTGCCCATCACGCCCGTGCCTATTACTATTACCTTCATCTGTATTCCTCCATTTGCTCATGTCATACAGATATTTTTAGGTTCGGCCCACTCCCATATATATGAATCCCTCTCTCTTTGCCTCATCTTTATTTATTATACCTCGGCCGTCAACTATTATTTTATTTCGCATCTTCGCTCCAATTTCTTTCAAATTCAGTGCCTTAAACTCCCTCGCATCGTTCATGATAACCACGACATTCATATCCTCGTATCCAGCCCACCACTTTGCTCCATATCTTTTTGCATCGCTCTCTCCGCACACGGGGTCGTACACATAGACATTCTCGCACCACTCTTTCATTCTCGCTATGAACGGTATGCTTGGTGATTTCCTGAACTCGTACACGTCGCCTCTGAAGGTCAGCCCAAGAACCAGTATGTTTGCGTTCTTTGCAGCAATGCCCGCCATGTTCAGGGCTTTCAGCGTGAGCTCGACCATGTGCCCAGGCATCTCGTCATTGAGCACTCTCGCCGCGCGAATTATTCGCGTCTCTCTCCTTGAGAGATTCATAACGAACCAGGGATACACGGGTATGCAGTGGCCGCCCACCCCGCTGCCGGGTCTGTGAATGTGGCAGTAAGGCTGCGTGTTCGCGGCATTGAACACTTCCAGCGCATCTAAATTCTGCTCTTCGCAAAACAGCGCGAGCTCGTTCGCCAGGCCAATATTCACATCTCTGTACACGCCTTCAAAAACCTTCACCGCCTCTGCGGCCTTGATTGAGGACATCTTTATTACGCCTTTGGAGTTAATCATCTCGTATATCACGGATACTGCTTGAAGGGTTCTTTCATCACTCGCCCCGACAATTTTTGGATACTGCCCTCTTATGTCGCGTATCGCCGTGCCCGTCATAGTGCGCTCAGGGCAGTGTGCCACGCCAAACTCGCCCAGTTTTAAACCCGACTTTTCAAATATTGGAATGAGAGATTCCGTGGTGCCCGGGGGCATTGTTGCTTCTGTTATCACTATATTCCCGGGCTCCAGACCCTGCGCAATCTTCTCTGCCACGTCCAGCACCGGGCCGAGTTTTACGTTGCCGTGCTCGTCAATCATCGTGGGCACGAGGATTATCATCACTTCTGCCTCTTTTGCTGCCTGCAAACCGTCGGTGGTGGCGCGCAATCTTCCCGCACTCACATTTCTCTCAATCAGCTCCGCCAGCCCCGGCTCTTCGGGCACGGGGTTCTTTCCTTCATTGATTTTTTTCACTCGTTCTTTGTCTATATCCACGCCAATTACCCTCGCTCCTGCATCTGCAAACACGGCAGCCAGGGGCAGGCCCATCTTGCCCATTCCGAAAACGGTGATGGTGAGCTGGGTGTTTTTGACTCCGGTTTTGATTTCTTCCGGGTTCAGGGACAGAAGATTCATGGGGGAGAATCGCACAGTGGTTATTTTAGTTTTCTTCCATTTTAATTTGAATTAAACTCTAAAAAAGAGCTTCACGAAAATCTAAAACCATACAAAATACCATACTCCAAAAGCCACTGCACAGAGCAGCGCTTCTATGCCAAGCATGGCGAGGGTTATCTTTTTCTCCGTCATATTACCCCATGATATGATCCAGTGGATTATAGATTTTAATCCATACTTATTATGGATTATCCCATTTTCATCAACATTACCAAAAACATCATATTTATATTTACGAGTATACTTTATCTGAAGTAGTACCTCGATAACATGGGGTAGAAAAACAATAGGCAAAACGATTTCAAAATGCCCTATAAGGGGGATAATCCCCAAAACTGCCCCAATAGAAAAACTGCCCACGTTCCCAAGCAAGATTTTAGATGGGTACCAGTTAAAAAGCAGCATACTTAAAAGAGAAAAAAGTAACACTCCAGCCATATAAATAATTATCTGCGAATTTATAACAAGCCCAATTACAAAATAAAGTGCCGAGATCATGGAATAGATACCCGTTTCCATCCCATCATACCCAGCTATAACGTTACCTCCGTTTGCAAATCCCGCCACAATTACTGGGATTACAATAAACCAGTAAAAAATTGAACTAAAATGAATCCCAAAAACTATAGGAGTCCATAATTCACTTTCAGATATCAAATAATTTATTAATATTATTGGCACTGCGGCCACCGCAAATATAGGTACTTTCTCCCATTTCCTAATCCCCTTAAAATCATCATATAAACCGATGAACAAAGCCACCAACAGCATAGCACCCACTGCTAACAAAATATAACGAACATCTTTATATACCATCGCACCTAAAAAATAAAGCGCACTTACAACAAGAACCACAATTAACCCACCCCCCACAGGTACTTTCCTCACTTTGGGCTTATTATGATCTACCACATATTTACCCAATCCACCAATTTTCCAAAATATATATAAAAATATAGTTGTTGCAAAAAAACAGGCTACAAAATATAGCCACATATCACTCACTCTAAAAGACTTTGTATATCCGAGTCCTTCCTATATCTTAATACTCTTGCAGGGTTTCCTACCACTACAGCACGAGGTGGTACGTCTTTCGTAACCACAGAACCTGCACCCACCAACGCATACTCTCCAATAGTTACTCCCGGAAGTATGACCGCTCCCGCACCAATAGAGGCCCCTCTTTTCACTGTAGTTTTAAGAAGTTTCCACTCTCCACGCACACGAGGGTTGTTGTCATTGGTAAAAGTTACATTCGGACCTATGAAAACATCGTCTTCAATTGTAACCCCCTCACAGATAAAAGTAAATGGCCTTATTTTTACATTGTTTCCTATTTTCACGCCACCTTCCACATACACAAAAGAGTCTATCTTCGTGTTTTTTCCTATTTTGCATCCGTATAGATTTACCTGATCATATATCTTTGCGTTTTCTCCAATCTTTACTTTTTTAATCACAGCAAATTCAGGCATATTTACCACTCCAGATTTTCCGTTTTTCCCTCCCGCATAGCCCTCACAGTAGCTTCAAGAACCCTAACATTCTCCGATGCGTTAAAACCATCATTTATTGGTGTCTGCTTATTTTTTATAGCAGTTATAAAATGATAGGCCTCATCAAGAATGGTATTATTTGGCACTATCTCTAAATTTTCCCAATCTTTGGTGTTCAGATCAAATATCTTTACCTCTTGCTTAACTGCCTCCAGACGCACGAATTTCTTAGACCCCATCAATTCGGCTCTCCTGATTTTTTCAGGATAAATCCAACTTACTTCAATATTGGCAATGAACCCATCTTCAAATTCTGCATTTATATACGCAACTTCTTCATAATTCTCTCTTCTGTAGGCATTCCCCACAGCAGAAATGCGCACTGGCCAGTCATTAATTATGAAATTAAGAATATCAAACGGATGCGGTGCAAGATCATACACTATATCTCGCTCTGATGGAGATTCCATAAGAACGCTCCACTGTAACTTTGCATAGTAAAGATCACCCAGTTCCCCAGATTCATACATTTCCTTCACTTTTCTAACCGCATTGTTAAATCTAAATATATGGCCAACTGCAAGAACTACATTTTTGTTATATGCTTTATATGCAAGCTTTCTTGCCTCACTATATTTCAGCGTCATGGGCTTCTCAACGAGGACATTTACCCCAGCAGAAATAAAATCATTCACTATATTATAATGAGTCGCATTGGGTGTGCATATATGAACCCCATCCACATCATCTATCATATCTCTGTAATCACTTACAAATTCACAGTCTGGACATTCATTTTTCATATCATTAACATTTGAGTCTATCACATCACAAAGTACCACCCTCTTGATCTCTCCTCTTTCCTTCAGTTCCATATATTCTCTCGCCACTTTCTTACCCCAATATCCAAGGCCCACAACACCAATTTTCATTTAATCTCACCGACCATAGAACTCCTTTATTTTCTCAGCCACCGTTTTGACTTCCCCATCAGTTAATCCAGGATACATCGGAAGACTGAGAACGTTTGCCGCCGCAATTTCACTATTGGGATACTCTCCCCCCTCAAATCCAAAAAGCTCTTTATAGATAGGCTGTACATGATTTGCTAAAGGATAGTGTATACCCACTTCAATTCCATTATCATTCAAAAACTCCTTTAATTTATCTCTTTCTCTATTCTTCGTACGTATTACAAATAAGTGGTACACAGATTTTCCATAAGTATCCTCTGGAGGGAGCACTATTTCCTCTACATCTTTAAGAAGTCCACGATAAAGGTCAGCAATTTGCCTTCTTCTCTCATTCCATTTATCCAGACGTCGAAGCTGAACCCTACCTATGGCCGCATTTGCAGTGTTTAATCTTGCCGTATAACCCAAGTAAATATGAGTATATTTATCTTTTCTTCCACAATCCCGGATGCTTTTTATTTTTTCAGCCGCATCTTCATCGTTGGTTGTCACCATTCCCCCATCGCCACCCACCGTCATATTCTTAGCTGAATAGAACGAAAATGCACCAAAATCTCCAATAGACCCAAGTTTCTTTCCTCTCCACTCTGCTCCATGTGACTGTGCACAATCTTCGACTAAAACAAGTCCATATTTCTCTTTCAAATCAATAAATGCATCCATATCAACCGGCCTTCCATATAAATGCACGGGCATTATACCTTTTACTTCCTTGGACTTCAAAACAGATTCACTCATCTCAGGATCAAGAAGGTAATCCCGCAGGTTTATATCCGCAAAAACAGGTTCCATGGACGCATGAATTATAGAATTTGTTGTGGCTATAAATGTAAACGGGGTTGAGAGAACCCTGCTACCCTTATTAAGAGTAGATCCAATCAATGATAGAAACAGAGCCATTGTTCCTGAACTGGTAGATATTGCATGTTTCACCCCGATATATCTTGCAAATTCCTCTTCGAACTTAAAAACACTCTCCCCCATAACCATCTTCTCATTATGCCACGCT
>JAADDK010000067.1 GCA_013154005.1 Methanobacteriota archaeon | reverse complement strand
ACATACTATTATTACATTACCGCATACAATTCTGCCGGAGAGAGTCCGAAAAGCAACGAAGTGAACGCCACTCCGCACAAACCCGTAATCTGGATTCACAACATTTACCAGCTGGAGGACATCGGCAATGACCTGAGCGGGAACTATGCGCTTGCCAATGACATCAATGCCACGATTACCCGAACGTGGAACGGCGGAAACGGATTTGAACCCATAGGCAATCCGGAAAAACCATTCACCGGTGTGCTGGATGGCAGAGGACACAAAATTATCAATTTATACATAAACAGAAGTTGGGACAAATATCTGGGACTATTTGGGTACGTCTCCCGGTCGGCAGTCATAGAAAATATCCATATTGAAAACGCGAACGTTACCGGAAAAAATTATGATGGGGCTCTAGCAGGTTATAATGAGGGGGCAATAACAAATTGCAGTGTCACGGGTTCAGTTAGGGGAAACTGGTACGTGGGAGGGCTGGTGGGCGAGAATTCGGGAAATATGAGATACTGTAATGCCACGGTGGATGTGAACGGCACGTTTATCGTAGGCGGGCTGGTGGGAGATAATATGGGGCGCTCATCCATTCCCATCACGGACGGCGGGAAGAATTTTTCCGCAACAAGTCCGGAGAATAAAATTATATTCGGCGAGCTCTCTCACAGCAAGTCTGAAGGTCATGTGAGTGGTGTCGTTTATGTGGGCGGGCTGGTCGGTGAAAACGGATACTATGGAAAATTGCTTCAAAGTCAGTCCGTTGCGGAGGTGAATGGAGATGGTGATATCGGCGGGCTCGTGGGAATTAATTGCGGATACATGAACAACACCGCATACACAGGCAATGTGAGTGGCTATGGTGATGTGGGAGGGCTTGCTGGCAGCAACAATGGCAACCTCAACTGGAGTTATACAACCTGCAACGTCAGTGGTGCATCTGAGATTGGTGGGGTGGCGGGTGAGAACACCGGTATTATCGAAAAAATAACCGTGGTGGGCGAGATAACAGGTCAAAATGAAGCGGGTGGCGCAGTGGGGAACAATGAAAATTTCATCGAGAACACTCAATTCAGAGGATTGGTGCGGGGGGGCAATTTTACCGGGGGACTGGCCGGAAAGAATACGCATGTGATTAAAGATAGCCACTCATCGGGCACGGTGCTTGGATATAACTACACCGGCGGAATAATAGGGCTAAATGGCGGAATGTTAATTAACAGTTACACATCCGGCAATATAACTGGTGACAATTTCGTGGGCGGACTTGCAGGGTTCAGCACCCACACAGGCATGGTTATCAACTCATACTATGATGTGGATAGTGTTCTGATTAACGGCGCACATTATCTCTCCGTGGGAGGTATATACGATGAGCAGTACCGGCGCTGGCTCTCAAACGGACTGCATCTCAACATCTCTGACTATTCTTCCACATTGAGCCCTGCGGGAAAGTATTACGAAATAAGCAGCGTGCAGGGCCTTAAAGATATGCTCGGATTCTCAGAATCCAATTTCAGTTTTCGTCTCACGGCGAATTTAAGCCTATCTTCAGAGCCGAACTTTTACATTCCCTATTTTTCGGGAGTGTTCGACGGAAACAACCACACCATTTCAGATGTTTACATAAATAAATCATTAGAGGGAAACATTGGTTTGTTTGGATATAACATAGGCACCGTGAAAAATCTGGGTGTGGTAAACGAAAACATCTCAGGAAATTTTTCGGTGGGTGGCCTTGTGGGGAGTAACGAAGGCTTCGTGTACGGAAGTTATACTTCCGGCAAAGTTACCGGATATTACAACGTGGGCGGTCTGGTTGGCGCAAACTACGGAGATGATACAGGATCAGGTATACTCAACTCGTCATCTATTGCTACAGTTATTGGAAAACGAAATGTGGGAGGGCTGGTCGGATATAATGTTGGAGCGATTAACGCATCATATTCAGAAGGTATGGTCAAAGGCGACTTCTACGTTGGCGGGTTTGTAGGTATGAATAATGGGACCATAACCAACAGTTACACCATGGATAATGCAACAGGCCAAGAATTTGTGGGAGGCTTTGCAGGCACGAATAACGGAACTCTGCTATTTGTTTATTCTGCAGGAAGAGTAAACGAAACACCTTATTATTCGGCAGGCGGGCTGGTGGCGAGCAACATCGGCAACATAACTGCGAGTTTCTGGGACATAAATTCTTCCGGAGATACATGGAGCGACGGAGGTATAGGAAAGACCACCGCAGAGATGAAAAACAAAACCACATTCACCTCCGCAGGCTGGGACTTTGAAAATATATGGGCAATTAAAGACGGAAAAACCTATCCGTACTTAAAATGGCAAGCCCCATCAAGAGATTTCACAGAAAAAAAGTTATATTCTGGGAGCCATTAACACCCATGGAGATTTGCAGGGATTCTCAGTGTTTAAAAGTGGAGCTTATAGCATGGAGCATCCCGAGAGAGGGCACTGTGGATAAATTAGTGGCCGAGAGCGGTGCGATATCTCATGCCCCCGAGTTCCGGGAGCTGTCGGAAAAAAGAGTCAGACATCTTATAGAATTGCTCAAGCAGCTGGGGCACGAGAGCGTGTTTGAGCATGCGAGTTTCACGTTCAGGGTAGAAGGCATATCTCGCGTGGCATCGCACCAGCTTGTGCGGCATCGTCTCGCCAGCTACACTCAGCAATCGCAGAGATACGTGAAACTGAAAAACGTGAGATTCATCATGCCGGAGAGCATTGCACAGAGCGAATTTGAAGAAGAGTACAGGGAGTTGATGAAAAAGGCAGCAGAACTATACCAGAGAATGTTAGATGGAGGGATAAGAAAGGAAGACGCACGATTTGTGTTTCCGCAGAGCATAGAGACGAAAATAGTAATCACTATGAATGCACGAGAACTGAGACATTTCTTCAAGCTGAGATGTGATAGAGCGGCGCAGTGGGAGATTCGAGCCATGGCCATAGAGATGCTCAAACAGGTATACGAGGTGGCACCAATTCTGTTCGAAGATTTATACAATATTTATGTGCTTAAAGAACAGAGAAAAAGCGAAGGTTTTATAAGATAAATGTTTATTATACATTGAGCAGGTGGTAGTAGTGGGACTATTTGGGAGAAAGAAAAAATCTTCGTCTGGAGGAAGCAACGTATTGAGAACTTACGAGAAGCTTATTAATGAGGGGTTTGATGCAATAAAAAGGGGAGATGAGGATAAAGCCATAATCACATTCAGGAAGGTTCTCAGGTGGATATCTGAGGACATGAGCAAGATAACGGCAATGTCCGACAAAGATAAGAAAGAGCTCTCAAAGATGCTCACGGATGTGGGCGAAGAGATGGTTAAACTGAAAGAATACGACGTGGCAATAAAGATTCTGGAGAAAGCAAAAACCATAGACCCGAAGAATTTCCGGGCATGGATGGATATAGGCAAAGACCTTCTACAGAGAAACACGCAGATTCCTTATGCGCTCGTGTGTCTGAGAGAGGCTGCAAAATTGCGACCTGAGAACGTTGAGATACATCTTTTGCTGGGAGATGCGTACCGGATACAGGGACAGAAGGAGAAAGCCCTTGCCGCATATCAGAAAGCTTTGAAAGTGGACCCGGAAAATCCGACAGTACTGGAAAAGGTGCTTAGAATACAGCCTGAAAACATAGAGATTCTGGAAAAATACATCGCCGTCCTTGAAAAGAGCGGTGACAAAGAAGAGCTTTTGAAAAATTACAACAAGATTGTGGCAATAACCGGAAATGAAGCATACCTTGAGAGAGGGCTTCAGATAGACCCAAACAACAAAGACCTTCTTTTGAACAAAGCTCAGCTTCTTCTCAAAGAGGATAACGTAAAAGAAGCAAAGAACATACTATCAGGATTGATAAAGAAGTACCCCGATGATCCCAACATAAAAATGCTGTATGATGAGCTTATGGGTACCGAAGAACCGGCCCCTGAAGAGAAGCCAAATGAAATTGGGGTTGGTGATGTGTTCGGAGACCTGTCTCTGGAAGAGAGCACCGCACCTGCTCCGGATGTAACAGAAGATTTATTCAATGCTCCTGAGGAACCCATGCACACCGAAACCCATGTGGAGCAGGAGCAGAAAACTGAAGAAGAGAAGAAACCGGAAGAAAAGCCTGAGGAAAAAGAGGCGGTGCCGGAAGCCGCACCAGAGCCCGCACCGGCCGAGAAAGTTGAGACACCCTCCGAACCGGAGCAGAAAGAATCTAAATCCGAGCCAGAACAGAAAATAGAAGAAGCACCGGCCCAAGAGAAAGAGCTCACCCCTGAAGAGAAGTTCATAAACGCGTACAAAGAAAAGAAACTGGATGTAGCTTCCGCGGTGCTTGAGGAGATGGGAGATAGCGTGAAAAATCTTATGAATCAACCACTGGACGTGCTTAAATTCATATACTCACATCTTCTTATGGCTGGAAACTATGATCTGGCAAGCGATTTTATTGCCAAAATTGCAGAACTTGAACCCAGCGAAGAAAACAAAATAGAGCAGGCCAGAATTCTTATAGAGTGTGGCAAAATGGACGAGGCAGAGGTTCTCCTTAACGACATAGTGAAGAAGAACATGAAAAATGGCCGGGCTTTGTACCTTAAAGCAAGAATACAGACCATTAAAGGCAACGATATGGGTGCAAGAAACTTCCTGATGATGGCTACGAAATTCAATCCAGAGCTGAAAGAAGAGGCAAAAGACGATGCGTATTTTGAAAAGTATCAAAGCGAAGAGTGGTTTAAGAAAATAGTGTCATAAGGGCTCAAGCTCTTTGCTGCTTATTTCTTTCAGCCCTGCTTTTTCAACAATTTCGCGCACTTTTCTGCGCTCTTCACCGTTTAATCCTTTTTTATGCACGTACGCGGCGGTGCAGAAGCTTTTCTCGCACGCTTCTTTGATCTTTTCTGGTGTGATATATGGTACACCATACCTGGGAACCATATGCCCCACCGCAACCTTATATTTCAGTGCAATATCCGTGAGCCTTGGCATGTAATGGCCGCCCCCGAACCCCAGAACCACCGGAAAGCGCTTCTCCTCTGCCTCAAGAATCACCTTCGCTATAACCTCACCCGCCTTATCGTCGGTCCACTCTTCCTCAGTAGAGCCAATTTCTATGAAAAAAGTCTTAGTGCTAAGATACGGGCCATGATGCGTTGCCTCGAAGGAAACGTTGTACTCGCCGAACCGGTACTTTTTCAGCAGGCGTAGAGATTCGGTCATCAGCCACGGATTGGTGGGTACCACGTGTTCGCTCCGGCCACCGGCCTCCGCAGTGCCCCAGTTTCCAATGGGGTGCACGGTCAAACTTTTCATATTCGAGGCACTTCTGTGCTTTGACGCCACAATAAGCGTATCAAACTCGATGCCCACCTTCTCGCGAATATGCGTATCCACCTCCTCCGCATGAATTTTCGGTCCCTTTATATGTACCATGTAGAACCTCTCATTTTCGTAAACTGGAAATCCGTTAAACACGTCTATCTTCTTCCAGCTGCACATATCAAGCAGATGCCTGCGAATGTTCATGGACGCAGCATCGTCCTGCGAGGTGAGAATCAGATTCTTCATAAGCATCACAACTCCTTTCTTCTTGCTTCAAGCATGTTGTTTTTCTCTCCACGAAACTCTGCAAATGTGTATAAATTTAAATGCGAATAAGTATCACCAAGCCGCTGCCGATATTTCAAATCTCTGAGCAGATGATGATCAAGTATCACTGTGGGCACGTTCTCTGCAATACGTTTCAGGTTTTTTATGCTTCTGTCCAAATCGCTCTGTGAGAACCGGTATCCAAGAAAATACGTGGCCGGACCGTCAATTATCGCAATATCCGGCGCTTCGGAGATTATGTAATCTGCCGCTTCTTCCACGATTGGGCCTTCTACGTCCGATGCGTGAAGCACCCGCTGAGTGCCGTCATCGACCGTGGTCATTATCACAAATCCGAGCCGTGTTTTCTCGTTCCCGTGCGGAAATGGATGTGAGAATTTTAGTTCCACGCCTTCGATTTCGTATTTTTTCCCGTCCACGTATTCGAGCTCACAAAGCTCTGAGAATTTCTCATGAAACTGCGCGGCTCTCTTTTTCTGGCTGTAATTTATCTTCTCTCTCCAGTGCTTTGCAAATACCTTCTTGCCCGCAAAAAAATCCTCGTTGGGGTCATAATGGTCATAATGATAATGAGAAATCACAAAAACGTCCGTTTTTTTCGCAAGTTCTCTAATCTCGCTCTTGAACTTTTCAAGCGCCGCCCACTCTACAGGTTTGGGCGCGAGTCCGTACCGACGCGGGCCCAGTGCCGCAGAAGGGTCAATAAATATGTTAATACGCGTTTCAATAAAAACAGATAGGGCGCGAACCCCCATGGAGTCCGCCACTACTGGATAAATCCTCATATCAATCCTGCCTTCTGCAGGATTAAAATGTCCTCGGTGGTCAGCGGCTCACCGCGCTTGAATCTCTCGTATATCTCCTCTGCTTTCTTTTTCACTTCCACCTTCTCTTTCTTCTTCTTGCTGGTGGCAAGCTTCTGCTTGAGTCCGGCTATGATTTTCTCGAAATCGCGCACATCGCGGGCCGCCTGTATGAACTTCTCGTGCTCCTCGTCGGCAATCTTCTTGTTGTCCAGATAGTGCTGATGCGCCTCGTCCGCCTCTTTGCGAATCTCGTCCACTTTCTCAAATAGCTCCATCATCTTGTTATGATGCTCCTGGGCCTCATGCACGGTCTCTTCTATCTCTTTATGGTATTTCTCGGCGGTCTCGCGGGCCTGTTTGAGCTGCTCTTGCAGTGCGTTGAGCTCTTCATTCTTTTTGAGCTCTTCATTCATAACGTTTTCATACTCATTAATCTGCTTGTAAAGTGAATCGATAATCTCCACAAGCTCTCTCTCCTTATCGGGCGGAAGCACACTCGTCTGCTGCTTGAACTCCAAATCTTTCAACTTCTTCTTCAGTTTACCGATATTGGGCATATCTTTCCGCGGCATGAGCCGCTTTCTCGCTTCTCTCAGCTCTTCAGAGAGCTTCTTCACCTTCTCGTTCCATTCCCTGCGCTTCTCTTTCAGTTCCTTAACCTTCGCGTTAAGCTCGTCTCGCTTCGCCTTATGCTCTTTGGCCTCTGCGAGCATCTCTTTGACTTTTGCGTTAAGCTCGTCTCGCTTGTCTGCCCACTGCCGGGCCTCACGATTATGTTTGTCTCTCAGCATCCGATGCAAATCCATTTCTCGCTTACGCTTCTCGTAGCGTGCTTCCAACTCTCCTAAAAGCTCAGCCATAGGAAATCACTGCGCGGGAATAAGGGTAAAGGAATATAATAATTTCGTTTGAGACTGTGAATTTTTTGCCTGAAAATAAAAAAAGATTACCTGTTCTCATCATCGCTGTGGGTTAACTCGTATTTCAGTGCAAACATGGAATCCGTCCTGCGAATCAGAAAGATGTGCAGAATAAAACCAGCTAAAAGGAACAGGGGCAAGCATATCACCGGGCTAAGAATTAGCCACAGAAGAATGAGTACTATGTAAATAGCGGCACTGGCGAATGAAAAAAGGAACCACTGCCTCTGAAAATATTGGGGCTCAAGATTGTACTTGTAAAACACAACCCGATACTTGAAACTGTTGAGAGATATGAACCCCTTGCTCATAGTGAAATTGGGAACACGCTGATCTCTCGTCCATGGATACAGATACTCACTGATAAGAGGAGAGAAATAAATAGCCAAAAAGATTACTGTGCCTCCAACCAGCAATAATCCGATGATGCAGATGGATACATTCAGCAGGGTAATCGCATCCAAATCAGCACACCCCCACTACTCTATTTACATAATTTACATTTATAATCCATAAAATGATAATATAAAATACCGAATTGAAAGCAATTATATAATTCTCTCTCATATTACGGCCGAACATAAAAACGTAAACAACAGCAGCAAAAAGAGAAAACATTAAAACTCCGTAAATGGAAAAGTGCACAAAACAAAATCTCGTTAGAATCCCTGGCACCGTAATAATTAACTCGTACATATCGTCACCTTGCTGAATACACAGAATGCCACAACCACCACTTTTGCACGCCACATACCATTCACCACTGATGTGAGAAAAGATGATAGTTTTAATGTATTTTATATTTACGTTGCATTTAGGTTTATAGTTCTATTTTGTTGCTTCTTAGGTTTACTTGGGTTGGCTGTAAACTGACACATAAACTTAAAAATTATTCTGATGTAGAATGCCAGAATATCCGCAACTTTTTCGGTTCTTACCGGGGGCGTTTATGTGTCTCTATGGCCTGAATATAAAAACGCTCTGGGGTGCATAGAAGTTTTATTCCATAAATTTGCAGTGCCTGCGGATGTATTTTTCACCAGTGATTCTGAGAATGACATCGCTGGCCATAAAGAGCAAACCAAACCCTATAAAGCATACCTCTGCGCCATGTCCGCTTAGAAGTACCACGTAAAGTGTTATGCCAAACAGAAAGCCCATCCACAATCCATAAAGCGATGAAAATATTAGCCATCTGTATGTAAAGCAATCGCGTACCATCAGACATTTGTACGAAGCCATTCGATAATCCCAGTTTCTATACCAGCCCAGTATAGAGAAACGATCAAAAGAGTTGGGACCCCGCTCACATACCCACGGATATATCGAGCGGTAAATTGACGGAAGTGCATATATTGCCAGAAATGCAAATAATCCAAATACTGTAGAAATAAGCATCAGTATCGGATACGCCCCCATCACAGCATCACCCCAGGATACTCGCAACACTTACATATAGGATAAATCATATCTAATCACCGCCTATGTGGGGAAAGATGAAGGTTTTAATATATTTTAGATTTACGATGCATTTATGTACGTGCAACTCATTATTGATGTGAATGAACCCGCTTCGCAAGCTGTGGGATGACCGCGTTCTTATGGCCTCTCTTTTATTGCTCTTAATCGTGAGTATTCTCAATCCGTCCGAGATTGTTAATTATCCGCAGTTT
Source organism: Methanobacteriota archaeon (assembly GCA_013154005.1). Classification (GTDB taxonomy): domain Archaea; phylum Thermoplasmatota; class Thermoplasmata; order Thermoplasmatales; family Aciduliprofundaceae; genus JAADDK01. Next base: position 99 of record JAADDK010000067.1, on the reverse strand, counting down.
GTGAACTGGGACACCATTCTAACTCTTGCCTCGCTCTTCCTGATAACCACGGCGCTGTGGGAGAGCAGGTACATGGAAAAATTTGCCGTGAAAATCATA
>JAADDK010000109.1 GCA_013154005.1 Methanobacteriota archaeon | reverse complement strand
TTCCGTCTCGATACCTTATTTTCAGGCGCCTTGACTGGTACTCTGTGCAGTTGGAGCATGATACTATTTCCCGGAACTTCTGCTGTGCGGGCATCCACGCCTCTATATCGTATTTTTTTGCGGCCACCGCGCCCAGCTCTCCGCTGCATATGTCGATTACCCGGTACGGTATGCCCAGCTCTCGATATATTTCTTCCGCGTTGGCTATGAGCTCGTCAAAGTATTTCCATGAATCTTCCTGGGTGGAAAATATCACCTGCTCGACCTTGTAGAAATTGTGGACCCGGAATATGCCCTTTGTGTCCTTGCCATGCGCGCCAGCCTCTTTGCGGAAGCACGGCGAGACACCCACATATTTTTTCGGCAGCTCATCGCGTTGCAGAATTTCGTTCATGTGCATGGACACGAGAGGATGCTCGGCGGTGGCGATAAGGTAAAGGTCCTCGCCCTCTATTTTATAAATCATCTCTTCGAATGCGGTAAAATCGGTGACACCGTCCATTGCTGCGCGGCGAATCATGAGCGGTGGCGAAACGGGCACGTATCCCTTTGCAACGAGCTTATCCAGCGCGAATCTGAGTAGAGACAGCTCCAGAATCACAAGATGGTTTTTAAGGTAATAGAACCTTGCTCCGGCAATCTTGCCCGCACGCTCTATATCCGCCAGGTCGTATTTTTCGAGGATGTCCACATGACTTTCTGCTGGATGAGAAAGAAGTTCATAATTCATATTCGGCGCGAATTTTTTGAACTCTTCCACGTGCTCTTTCAGAACCTTTGCAGTGCCCCATGTGCGCACCACAGGTGAGTTTTCATCTCCTTCGCACACGGGCACGGATTCTGCCAGAAGATTGGGAAGCCGCATGAGTAGATAATCTCGCTTTTTCTCGTATTCCGCTACCTCCTTCTGTTTTTCTGCAATCATTCTGTTTATTTCTTTCATTTTCGCCATTATTTCCGAGGTGTCTTCACCCTGCTTTTTTCGTCTTCCGATTTCTATACTGCTTGCATTGCGCTCGTGTCTGAGCCGTTCGAGTTCTTTGAGTGCGCCCCTCCATAGTTCATCGTACTTCAAAATCTCGTCAACTATTGCGGGGTCCTCGAATCTTCTTTTCAGGCTTTCTTTTACAGTATCGGGAGAATTGCGAATGAGTTTTATGTCAATCATAGTAAGGGAATGAGCAAAAGGTTTAAGAATTTTCCCGAAGCAGTTCGCTGAGTGGCACCTCTCTGCTGTTCGATTCCCGACCCATAATGTGCACAACTCTACTTTTCATCAGATGTCTGTATATAATGAATACTGAGGCCGAGATAAACGCGAAGGTGAGTACAATTATGAATGCTATATCCCTCCACGTGGGCACGATTGTTAGATGATGCCCAAACGCTGTGAGCATATTCATTTTGTTAATGCCAAGTACCAGGGCATATCCCCCCACAATGCCTACCAGTCCCGGAATAAGGAAATACAGGGCAGATTCTTTTGCAAAAAATTTAAAAATCTGGAGGTTACTTGCACCAATAGCCCGGAGCACACCTATATTATTGTTTTTTATGCCTTTCATGGCCGTGGAGTACAGTCCCAGAAATACAAGGATAAGGGTTATTATAAACAGAGAAGCAAGCACAAGCAGAAAATTTCCTTCGGAAATCTGAAAACCTTTGTAAATCACGCTTTTGCTTTCTGTGAATTTCAGGTCTTTTGCGTATTTCAAAATGAGGTCGGTGGGTAGCTTTGCTGCGGGATTTTCATGCACTTTTAAGGTGAGCACCACAGAGTTTACCTTTATGGTGTGCGTTCCCTTGTCGAGATAAGGAAGCATCACGTAGACTATTTTTTTCTCGTAGGGTGCAAGTGATATTGACGAGGTGTAATATTCCTGCTTGTCTACATATATGGTTAGGTTGTAAACATTGGGTGCATCCTGATTCACAAGTGTTATGGCCACGGTAGTTCTCTCAGTCACCGTTATGTTTGTGTTTTCTAAAGATGCGTTCATTATTACATTTTTAATGGCTTTTACTACAACTGTAGAGTTCATATGAGCAATGTTTCCATTTACGTCTTCCGCAAATACCGTGATTTCCTGCCGACCTGCAGGCAGAATTCCATATTTTAGCACAATCTCATGTTCGGGGGATGTGATGATGGTTTTACTGTTCCATCTTACCCACATTTTTTTAACCTTTACATTGTCGAAGGATGTGTATGTTACAGATGTGGTGGTGTTTATAGCACCAACCTTTGGTCCGATAATGATGGGGGGAATCTTCTCTCCCTGATTATCTATGATTAACGTAAACACGCTGCTATTTTCGTTGCCTGATGAATCCATGATATGTACCGTACCGGTGTATTTCCCTGGTGAGATATAATGCACAGAGTTATTGTATATGTATTTTGTGGGAATTATGAGAGTTCCGTTTTGACTTTCGAAGAATTTACCAAACAGTGTGATGTTGATTGTTTTTACACGCACATTATCTCCTGCAATTATTGTTGTGGAATTTCCACTCCAGATTTTCTCATATGTGGTTATAAGATATGGTTTGATGTTATCCTTCACGTACACGGTCATATTTTTCCATGCGAAATTTCCGTTTATGTCTTCTGCAAACACTGAAATTTTGGAGTAACTGCATGGAAGCAGAGTCGCGCTGAAATTCAGCCATTCACCGTTGCTTTCCGCTATGGTTTTTCCATTTAGCACCACCCACATTTTCTTTATTCCTGCATTATCAAAGCTTCTGAGAGTGATGGTATCTGTGGCTCTGTACTCTGCAAATTCTGGGAGGGTGAACACCGGTGGGTTTTTCTCGTCAGTATTGTTAATCTCGAGAGTTAGGTTGTAATGTGCAATATTTCCGCTGATATCCTCTGCGGTAATCTCCACAATGTAAGTCCCCGGAGCTACAAAAGTCGCCACTCCATTATCTATGAACTCTGTTTTTATGGGAACTCTGGAGATTCCAGTGAATGTGTGTCCGAAGGCGTTCACCGTGATTTTTTTCATCATAATGTTGTCGTATCCCAGTACCCATGTGACGTTTCCGCTCCATATTTTTGCCGGAGTTAGTTCAACGTACGGGGGAATGGTATCCGTGTAATTTTTAATTAAAGTTATGTATTTGTATCCTTTATTTCCGTTCACGTCTGTAGCAATTATGTATAGATGATAGCTGCCATTTTTAAAATCATCGGGGTACAGTGTGAGCGCTGTGCCATTGATTTTTTTGATTAGAGTGGTGCCGTTGTAACATGCAATGTTAGAAACATTCACGTTATCGAATGCGTGGAATGTCACTGGCGCAGCACTTATATTCACATAGGCCGGTCCCGTGATTATTGGCGGGTTTTTCTCGCCGGTATTGTTGATGATTATTGTAAAGTTCGTGTAGTTGAGATTTCCCGCGCTATCCTCCGCCATCACCTTTGCAGTGTAGTTTCCTTCCGGGATGAACACAATGGAACCCGACTCGTAAAATGAGGTTTTAACCAATACGAAACCGGAGGTGGAATTGAAGTATCTGCCAAATACGTGAACGGATAATAATGATAGTTCCACATTGTCTGTGGCCTTAACTTCCGTTCTGTTTCCGCTCCATATTTTTACTGTGGGGGGCACAAATATCCGGGGTTTGATGATGTCTTTATCTATCAGTACCTTGCATTGGGCGTTAAAGTACACTGTTCGGAGCCATACGTCTTCTGCGGAGATTTGTATTTCAAATCTGGGTGATTTGACCTTAACTGTGAAATTATACGTGTAGTTTTTCCAGGTGGGTTTGAAACTCTGGTTCACGTAAATTGTTTTCCAGACTCTGTTTATTGCATATCTCACCTGTTTTATTGGTGCAGGGTCATTTACAGAGAATGTAAGAGTTTCGTTGTAATTAACTGCGCTCCCGTTTTTCACAGGTGCAAGGATTTTTGGCTTTGAGGATGATATGGGGTGAAGTGTATAGGTAGCATTGGCCATATAATTGCCATATATTACAAAGATGCTGAGTGTGTGATTTTCTCCAATCTCTTTGGGCACGGGAATTACCGTGGCGTTGATTAGTGGGCCATTATCCATTGAATAATGTACCGTTCCCTGTGAGTATACCTGTATCCACGAATTTTCTTCTGCGTATATGGTGTTGTTTATTGGCGTTGGATTTATATTTGCGAGAGAGCTTAGATTGGTAAGTTTATATGCGCTCACGTTCAATGATGAGTTGGTATAATATTTTGCAGAATAGTTAAGGCGATATTTACCGGGATACGGAAAAGTAATGTAAACTGTGCCGTTATTTACTTTATAAATTGATAGATAACGGTCAGGTCCGTGAACTGTTATGTTTCCTTCTTTTGCCGGAGTATTGTTAACAGATGTTACGAGATATTTTATTGGGTGTCCTGTGTATACCATTGTTGTGCCCTGTATAGATGCGGGTTTTTTTACTACAGATATTTGGGTGTAGCAGGTATAATAAAAGATGTCGTTTTTTACAGTAGATACAAGTTTAAAATTACCTGTGTGACGGGGATACAGAGGAACATATACTGTTCTCTCGTGTCTTACGTAAATATTATCGGTCCAGGAAAGCTCGCCCATGGTGAGCGTTACGTTGGCCCAGCCCGGATCTGAGCCCATATTTTTGACTGTTATATTAACCAGCATTTTTTGGCCCAAGTACACCTGCGTGGTTGTATTCACAGATACTGTAAATTTAGGATAGGTGGAACTCATAAGTTTGTCAACCTTTTCCACATTGTTTGTACGAACGCGTATTATTGATACCTTACCAGGGGCTATACCTGCCAGAGCTCTTGCAGTGGATAGACTCACCAGAATTTCGTCATCTGCAGGGTCCTCTGTTTTAAATATTCCAGTGATTTTTACTATTGCGATAGCGGCTTTAAATGACCCAATTAAAGTTAGATTTTCTCCTACTTTTAATCCCATACTTTCAGCGACTCTATATCCCACCATTGCCTCAGCCGATGAATTTGGGAGGGTGCCGGATATTATCTTTCCGTGTTCTATGCTCATAAAATCTTTGAATAGTACCCCTCTGACCGTGATGGCCTGACCTTTTAAGGTTGTAAACACAAAAATCTCCGGGCTAACCGCGGTTATATAACTCATATTTTGGAGCCCATATGCAATTCTTATATCCAGATTGCTGCGGATAGGGTTTTTGTCTGTGGATGAGGTGAGCACGTACGTACCTTTAGAACCCATCATGCGCTCTGGCATCTCATATATTGAGACCAGTGACACGAACATGGCTGTGAACAGTATAAATAAAACAAGGACGGGTACTATGACGTTTTTTCGCAGAATCATATGCTCACCCCCTTCATTCCCGGGACAATCTGAACTTTGACTGCACGGGTTACTGGAAGCAGAGCCGCTAAAAAGCTGCCCACAGTGGATATGAGCAGGTCTATAATGAAAACTATGTGCGGCACGTATATGGTAAAATAAGTGAGCATTCCTGTTAGAGGGATGAGCGCCGCCAGAAGATATGAGAGTATTACCCCCAAGGAGAAGCCGATTACCATGCCTGTGGAGCCTATATATAGTGCCCGAAGTAAATATATACCTGCTATATTAGTGCGTGTGGAGCCTATTGCACGCATTATGGCAATCTTCTTTACGCTATCTTTGATTTCTGCGCTTAGCAATGCGTTTATAAACAAATATATAACAACGATGGTTATCAGGTCTATGAGCATGAGATCGAATGTGACGTCTTGTGCGGTTTTTGCGTAAAACTGGGGAAGCGCAGTCATGGGTTTTACCTTGTATCCTTGAACCTTGACTTCATGAGAGACGATGAGAAAATTTGGACTCCGCGTGCCAAAATACGTAATATTTACCACTGCCCAGTATTCGGGAAAAAATTTCATGTCTTTGTGCGTGGTCACGTTTAGGCACAGTATTTCTCCGAGGAACCGGGCGGTCACATTTCCCTTGATGTTCAGTTCCAATCCCGGGATTATGTCTCCCGCCTTTGGATCGTAACCGTAGCCGAAAAGATGGGCAGGGTCCCGTAACGCAAATACATATGTGGATTTGTTGTTGATTATTGCAGGTGCCAGCCATACCTCCGTGGCGTTGTGCACCTTTATATAAACATGGCTATTAAGGAGATTATCGGAGGAGGTTATGATGAAGTATTTGGATTGAAAACGGTCCACCAGTGCCTGATTGCTTATTTCAAAACTGTAAACTATAATTAATGTGGAAGTGACAAACATAATTACTATTGCGATGGTAAATACGGTGAGTTTTGAACGATTATTAAGGGAAACTACATATCGAAGCGGTGAAAGCATTACCTACAACAAAACATATATACACATATTAACTTTACGCTCTGTGGTGTACATCAGGGCTGTGGACATATCGAAAACTTTCGGTACGCGGAAGATACTGGATGGGGCCAGCATAAATGTGAATAAGGGTGAGATAGTTCTTATTGAGGGACCATCAGGTATCGGAAAAAGCACATTTTTACATATTCTTGCGGGTATAGATACCCCTGATTCTGGAAAGGTCATAGTGGAAGGTACAGATATTTTCGCGCTAAACGAGGATCGCCGTGCGAAGTTCAGACTTGAGAAGATGGGTATTATATTTCAGCAGATGAATCTAATCGATGACCTCACCGTGGAAGAGAATATCGCACTTCCCTTAAAACTCGCCGGAAAAAAGTGGAAAGAGAGAGTGGATGAACTGGTTAGGTATCTAAAAATAGAGGAGGTGCGCCACGCTATGCCAGCATCGCTAAGCGGCGGTGAGCTACAGAGATGTGCCATTGCCCGGGCACTGGCAAATGAGCCTGACATACTCATAGCGGATGAGCCCACTTCAAATCTGGATAACGAGAATACCCAGAACATCGGCGCGCTGTTTAAGAAAATAAACAAAGAGATGAAGGTTACGCTTATAATAGCCACACATGACCCCAGAATCGAGTTTATAGGCACCAAGAAATATCTTCTCAGGGAGGGCAGGCTTCATGAGAGATAAGGACCTGGTTGCAGTTATTACAGTGCTCTCATTTGTGGTATATATTCTGGTTTCAAATACAATTGCCAGATTTATCACACTGGGAGTTTTGCTGTTTTTCGCGCCTGGATTTTTTCTTCTCAAGCTGCTTTACAGAGATATGAAGCTTGAAGAGCTCATTCTTCTGAGTTTTGGCGTGTCGGTGGGCATCTCCGGAGCCGTGGCCCTGCTGTTAGCCGCGCTGGGCATGCTGTACGGCATTTACGTTCTTGGTGTGGTTGCAGGTATTACCATACTCGGCTATTTTCTGTCAGCTTCGCTGGACGTGCATTTTCATTTCACCCGTCCTGATAAGTTCACCGTGGTGATGCTTGCCATGATGCTCACCCTGATTGCGGTCTGGGGCTCGTACGAGTATCATACCACGCCGTACCGGGAGCTGGATATAGGCATCACGGCGTGGCCGCACAATGTCACGGTGAATTCCACGCTGAATTTTACAATATATGTGGCGAATCAGAATTACGGCCCGGCAAACTGCACGGTGGTTTTTTACCTGAACTTGCACAGGCTCGCAAGCAAGTCTGTAAACTTAGATAACGGAATGCACACGCTTTTGAATTTCACCGCTCATACGAACAAAACGGGCAAGAATCTGGCGTCATTTGACCTGTACGCCAACGGCAAGAAATACACGAATGTGCACGTGTATTTTGACGTGAAAAAGTAAGGTTTTGGGGTGATGAAAAAGTTAAGTATTAGTTTTTTATTTGTTTATAAAATTAATGGGCTGGTGGGTATATGAGGTATATGATGAAATTGAGGATACCGGCGCTGCTAATATTCGTTCTTCTCCTCACGCCGGGGGTGCTGGGCGACTGGCCCAGCACGCACCACGATGCGCAAAACACAGGCGCGACCTCCGAAAGCGGACCCAGTCCGCCGTTTAAGGTGCTGTGGAAGCAGTGGATGGTAAATGCAGATGTGCACACTGAAAACAATTACGCTCCGGTAGTGCATGGAAACTACGTGTACGATGAAACAAGAGCCAATCTAACTGCGTACAATCGGAGCACAGGCAAGGTGGTATGGAGCACTGCGCCGGGCGGCGAGACTGATCTCATTTATCATAACGGCGTAATCTATGGAATAGCCGGAGTGTATCCCACTCTAATTTCAATGTATGTTTGCGCGGTGAATGCCACCACGGGCAAAGTGCTGTGGAAAATCACTCCTCAAGATTTGTTCAGCCACCCCATGCCAAAAAATGAATCCTGGTATAGCTATGCATTAATCTCCAATCAGGGAGTTATATATCATAACTCTCTGGTAATTGCCGGAATCGGAAATGTATCGTCAGTTCCCTCCCTTGCAGTGATATTTTTAAATTTAAGCACCGGAAAGATATCAAAGATGTACAGTTTCAGAATACACAATTACTATGATGCCGAAGGTGTTTTTCTGGCATACGGATACGGAAATCTGTATGTAGAGGAATCTAACAATGCATTTGCAATTAACATGAGCTCAGGCAAGCTGCTATGGCGCCATTTTTTAAACAATCCTGGTTATGACAGGGCCCATGTAATAGTAGGTCATGGAAAAGTGTTTTTCCCCACCGGCGAGAAGAGCAATGATGCGTATAACGAAATAATTGCGTTTGATGCTTTCACCGGAAAGGAACTATGGGAAAAGCCCACTAACTATCTGGAAAGTACAATATTTATACTTTATTACTCGCCGGTATATGATGAGCTCTTCACGCTCTCTTATAACACTAAATCATCCAGAGATGGTCCAAATCTGACTGCAATAAACGGCACCACCGGAAAGGTTGTGTGGTCAATAAGAGATAAAAACTGGCACTACAGTTCAGTGTCTGTGGTCCCCACAGGGAAATATATCTACGTGGATACAACTATGCTTTCATTTGTAAAGAATAGTTATCAGGACATAAATATCTATAATATCACAACCGGAAAACGCATTTACAGTTTTACGGTTGATAGCAAAGGTGTAAATATGTTTGCAGATTTTCAGTATCCCGACATCAGCATCTCCAACGGCGTGATATATCTGCCAGACTGCGGAGTGCTGTACGCAATAGGCACGGGAGAGTACCAGCATGGGCTCAGCACAGTGGAATATA
>JAADDK010000072.1 GCA_013154005.1 Methanobacteriota archaeon | reverse complement strand
TCGCATCGCTCAGCGTCACAAGACTCGGGTCTATGAACACATCTGCCCCTTTTATGGACGTGCCTCTCGTTACATACAGATACGCGGAATAACTAACATTTCGTCCTCGAAAATCCTCTATATGGACTATGACTTTATATGATTTTTTTACGTTGAGTGTTGTATCTTTAAATAGGATGGGCGGTGTTATGAACTTGTCGTTACCTGCATATTTCATGGGGACATAACTGCTTTCATTGAGTGAACTCAGATCTATGCCCACCTTATACTGAGATACATCTCCTCCGGGATTGGGATTGGCTATTATCGCTGTTATTGTGGCTCGCTTTCCAAGAAGTATTGGGGTGGGATTGCTCATTACCCCTACAAGCACCCCAGGCATGCTTATTTTTCCCTGTAGATTCTCTTCCCAGATGACCTGGGAGGTGGATTTGTCATAAAGCATGATGGATATTGTGGAGACGGGAGTTGCGGGTATATGGAACCAAGAACTGTTATAGATAATTTCTTCCCCCTGTGAAAAGTAATTATCTTTTGCAAAACTTTGATTTCCAAATTCGGTAAGCATGTGCCTGTCTACAGTTGCATCAATTACTATAACCAGCATTGTTTTTCCATTGTTTAGGCTCTCTCCACCCATATTTTTCAGGGTTATATTTGCATAATATTTACCGTGCTCTTCTACCATTTGAAGTGTTGCATCAAACTCTGCATACGTTCCGCTTTTGGGTGCAGGTATTGTGTTTATATAATAAAACACGCTGGAAAACAGCGTTACCGTTATTAACAATACAAGAATGCTCCCCAAGACCTCTGATACGCCCTTCTCCTTTATTAGTACCTTCATATTACATCACAGTCAATTATCTTCAAAACAGTATTTAAAGTTTTTGTGAATATCTTTTTAAAGAGCATCTTTTAATTTACTACGAAGCACCTCGCTGACCTTTTTCCCGTCCACTTTTCCGCGAACCTCCTTCATTACCAGCCCCATGAGCGGTTTGAAAGCACCCATGCCCCGCTCGTTTATCAGTTCTTTTTTCTCCTCTATGATGCGGTCTATAATTGCGTCTAAATCGATGCTCGCCTCGTACTCTTTCATCACTTTTTCCACGTCCTCGCCGTTGCACGCTCTGAGCACTATATCGTCCACCGCCTCTTTTGCAAACTTGCCGGCACTGAGATATTCGAAGATTTTCTCGTAATCTATGTCTTCACAGCCGTTGAGCATGGCCCGTGCCACTATAGTGGGGTATCCGTACTTTTTCACGATGTTTTCAAATTCGTCGTCCATTCCCATATGCACAATCTGCCATGCCTCCTGCTCAGAGATGCCCATGTCCACAAGCTCTGCCACGCGCTCTTCCGGCATCTTGGGAAGCGATTTGCGCAGTTCCTCGATGTACTCTTCGGTTATGCGTATTGGCGGTATATCCGTCTCCGGGTACATGCGCTCGGCACCCGGCAGGGGTCTGAGATACGCGGTGCTTCCGTCATCTTTCGGAGCGCGAGTTTCACCGGGCACGCCATTCATCGCGATTTTTGCTCGCTCAATAACCTTTTCCAGACCTAGACGCGCAAGCTCTTCTCTCTCAGCAATGAGCACGAACGCGTCATATTCACCGGCGTTCAAAGCATCTTTAACTCTTTTTACCTCGTCCTCGCTCACGCCGTACGCGGGCAGTTCGTCGCTGTGGAATAGTCCGCGAATTCCGATTACGCGCACACGGTCTGCAAACTCTCTGCCGAGCCTGAATTTGCCCGATTTAAGCAGCCCCGCAAAGCCGTTCAATTTGATTGCGAGCACTTTTCCTCCTTTTTTAAGTATGCGGGCAATTATTTTGCTTTCTGTGTTTTTGAAGATTTCCGTAATGTCATATATCGTCTCATCGATTTTCGCGTTTCTGTCCCGAAGCGTCTCTGCCGCTTTTTTGAGCATCTCCTGCCTTTCAAGCTCCATGTTTACCCACTTTGGAATCATGTTCAGACGCGATGCACCTTTGATTTCCACTCTGCCCTGGCCGGTGGAGACGTTTATATCCTGACGTATGGTGCCGGCGCCTCTGCGCACCTTCTTAGTGGCTCTCAGTATGTAGCCTATTCTCTGCGCTGCCTCTTTCACCTCTTCGCCGGTATGCATGTCCGGGTCGGTGGAGATTTCGATGAGCGGTATGCCCAGACGGTCGAGGCGATACACCACCACGCCCTCTCGCTCCTCTATCTTTCTGGCAGCCTCTTCTTCTAAGCATATTGTGGGTATTCTAACTCTGCCGAATGACGTATCCATGTATCCGTCCACGGCTATGAGCGCAGTGCGCTGGAATCCGGAAGTGTTTGAGCCGTCAATTACAATTTTGCGCATTACATGAATCTCGTCGACAATCTTCGCGTTGAACATGAGCGCAACTTTCAGTGCAACCTCCAGTGCCTCCCGGTTCAGGTCGTGAGGCGGCTCTTCGTCCAGCTCCACGAGACATGAGTTGTCTGTTATCTCGTATATAAATCGGCGGTGCTTCAGGCTCTCTTCCATTGCCGCACGGTCCACCTCACCCATCTCGCTCTGCGTGGGACGCAGAATACGTGTTACTGTGCCCATAACTTTATCACTGAGCTCTGAGGGGCATTCACAGAACAGTTTTTTAGTGCTCAGTTGCTGATGTATTTCCAGTCCGCATTTCATAGTCATTGTAGAACCCTCCTGCTTGCCAGCTCGCCTCTCAGATTTTCGGGAAGCAGTCTTTTTACCTCTTCTTCATCATAATTGCCTAACAGCCACATCAGCTTTACGTACGCTACCTCCGGAAGCATGTCTCCCAGCGGTATGACCCCTGCATTTTTCAGCTCACGGCCTGTGGAATACACGTTGAGGTTCACCTGCCCGTAAAGACACTGAGAGGCCATGCCTATTATGACGCCGTCTTTAACAGCTTTCTTAACCGCGGGTACAAAATCCGAGGCAACATGCCCGAGTCCGGTGCCCATTATTATTGCACCGTGCATGCCCTCCAGCATTCTTTCAAACACGCTCACCGGCATTCCTGGATAGTAGTAAATAAGCGATACTTTCTCATCGAGGCTGGGTACGAGAACAGTTTCGTCTGATTTTTTCACATATTCTTCGGTGAATTTTAGTTCCTCGCCCACCACACCTATGGGTGCCGAATTGATGCTCTTGAACGCATCTCTGCGCGAGGTGTGCATCTTCCGCACTCTGGTGCCCCGGTGAATATGACACACATCATCGTTGCTTGTGGCATGCATCACCACCGCAACCTCTCCCAGATCACTTTTTGCCACCCTGACCGCGGAAAGCAGGTTGATATACGCATCGCTGCTCGGGCGGTCGCTGCTTCTCTGTGAGCCCACGAGCACCACCGGAACTGAGAGTTTTGGGAACATGAACGATAATGCAGCCGCAGTGTACGTCATGGTATCCGTGCCGTGCGGTATGACTATTCCCTCGCTTCTCTCGCTTTCTTCCTTTATTGCGTGTGCTATTTTAATCCAGTACTCTGGTTTCATATCCTCGCTCAGAATATTGAAAATCAACCGTGCGCGTATGTTCGCTTCGTTTCTTATCTCTGGCACCGCATATGCAAAATCTTCTGCGCTCAGGGCAGGGTGCACCGCGCCGGTACGATAATCCACGTAGCTTGCTATCGTGCCTCCCGTGCCCAGTATGGATACAGTTGGTAGATTGGGATTTGGGGCAGGCACAGATTTTTTAATTTTCTTTTTTTGGGTACCTTTTCTGAGAACTCTGATCTGATCAGGAACTATCCCCACGTTGTATCCGTTATCTAATTTGAGAAGCACCACATTTCTGTCACTGAACTGAGAGGTGGGAAGCAAAACACCCCTGAAAACTCCTTTTTTCGTTTGAACTTCTACGTAGTCTCCGGGTTCGTAATCGGCCATAGGCGGGATATTGCAGTCCTTTATTTATTCCTTTTCAATTTCTTTATTGATTGCCATGGCTTCTTTTTCTGGATCTTCTGCATTGTAGATTCTGCGCCCCACAATGATGTAATCCGCACCAGCTTCAATTGCATCTTTCGCTTTTCCGCCCTGCGCACCCACACCCGGAGAGAGAATCTCCAGTTCTCCGGCAATTTTCCGAATCTCACGCAATCTTTCTGGCCTTGTGGCGGGAGCAATTATGCCCTTCGCTCCTGCGTTCTTGGCTATTTCTATCATTCTGTTCGTGACGCTCTGCATGAAATCCAGCGCGCCGGGGTGCGACATCTCGGTAACCACGTAAACGCTCATATCTCCTGCCTCTGCAACCGCAGCTTCCACCGAATCATGCCCAACAAAACTGTGCACGATTATGCCCGAAGCGCCGTTCTCTCTGGCCGTGCGCACTATGAGCCGGGTGGTGTTGGGGATGTCGGCGACCTTAAAATCGCATATTACGGGAGCGTATCTTGAAATTTCGGATACCACTTCTATTCCTGTGTTCATCACCAGGGGCCAGCCTACCTTGATGGCATGAACATGCGGAGCAACTCTTTTTGCTATATTCATTGCTTTCTCTCGGTCTAAAACGTCCAGGGCGAGAATCAATCTTGACATACGAGAGAATGGAGAGGAAATAATTTATAGTTTCTGTTTTGCGAGCTCTTCTATTTTTATCGCGATGTTTTTCGCCGCGCTGGCGTTATTCTCTACAATTCCTGATATTTCCACACCTGTGCTCTTTCCACGCACGTGGTCCGTGATTTTTATTTTTAGCCCTGCATTCTCTATAATGTAGGTGCGGTAATTTCGCATCTCGCTCTTTTTTGCCGAGGTTTTGAGCGATTCGGCCACTTCCTGAGCCAGTTTTTTTGCGTCTTTTTCGTAGTATCTTGCAATCTCATAACTTTGCCTTTTCAGCATCATTACTGGCAGTAGCGGGAATAAAAGTGCCATCAATACAAATATATACGTTGAAGTGCGCAAGCCGATAATTAAAAGAAACAGAGCATCTTCCACAGCCACCGCGAGAAGCAGGTATATCATAGTTTTTTCACGCAGTGCGTTTTTGCTCGGGTCAGAGAACCACCCTTTCCAGCACATTTTAATTGCCTTCTCACTGAATCTTGGGGTCATGAGGAAGAACGGAGTGAGGAGAATGAACAGTGGAATGAAATATGCGTAATACGAGGAGCTGTTATTGACCATGAACCAGAATGGCACGGGCAGGTACGCGCCGCCGAGCAGGAATATGTAAAGAACCCATCTTGCTCGTTTTTTTATCTTGGAATACTCTTCCAGCAGCGCTTTATCATCGTTTATCTCGCTGAGCAGTGCTTCTACGTGCATAGTGGGATATGGCATTGGGGTATATCATTTTATTCTGTGAATCCACCTATTATACGTTCTATTTTGGATATTATCTGTTTGGTTGCATATACATTTGTGGTGTTTACTGGATTAATAACTACATAAATCCGAGTTTTGTTTCTTTCAGGTTTAGACAAAGTTAGCAGTTGTTGGGTTTCGGGAATTCTCATTTTGACAAACGATGTGTTAGTTGAAATCTTTGTGTCTAAACCGAATTCCTTTGCCAGCATATGCCCCAGTGTTGTGATTGAAATGGTCTCAACAATATGCGTAAACGCCAGACCATTCGTGCAATTGAATTTATCCATTACCAAAAACATGGGTCCTATTATCACTGCAATAAACGCAAGAATTATTGCATGAAACGGCGAAGTGCCCAGAGTTGTGATGGAGATCACGAACAACTCAACCGCCATTATGGCAGAACCAAAAATCACAGCGTATCTAATTTTTTTGGGTTTGAACACTAAACATTGAGTGGAAGGTAACCAGTACTCTTTAAGTAATTCCATACGTTTTTTATTTGCTTTTGCAAATTTGAAAAAAGACAACATGGGAACGATATATATACCCATTAAAAGAAACATTCCAATCAGTATGCGATTAATCAGAATTAGCCACATAGTAATCCCAAGAAGCGGATACATTGCAAATATCCAGAAAAAGAAATCTGTATGATATCGCAAACTCTCTTCGAATTCGTTAGATACATTTCCAAAATCCTCATTTATCGTGTTTATAAGATTTTTGTAATCAATCATAGTCCTGCATTATGATTAAATATTATATTTTTTCGATACCAGAAAAGAAATTAACCCAGAACGCCATGCCGGCTGTATGTGGCAGGAGATTTCCAAGTTCGGGCGCAAGCTGGTGGAGCAGGGTCTTGTGGGCTCACATTTCGGGAACATAAGTGTGCGTGTTGGCGATTACATGTACATCACCCGCTCTGGAAGCATGTTAGACGAAATCACAAAAGACGACGTGGTAAAGGTATCTATTTACAAACCCACATCGCTTGATTTGATTGCCTCCTCGGAGGTCTCGGCGCATCGAGAAATATACAAAAACACATCTGCGCTGGCGATTATTCATGACCATTCTCCTTTCGCCGTCGTGGAGTCGCTGCTTCACCGGGAGCGCGGAGAAAATAAAATCGTACCCATTGACAGTGAAGGTTCGTATTTTCTGCACGACATACCCATTGTGGAAGGCGGAATAGGCACAGAAAAGCTTGCCCGCAACCTGGCCCAGGCGCTGCAGCTGCGCAAAGCCGCCGTGGTATACTCACATGGAGTGTTTGCCCGTGGCAGTATATTAGAAGAGGCGTACGTCGTGGCGAGCATGGTTGAACACTCGTGCAAGATGATGTACTATTTTGATATGGCGAGACGATGATTCGGCTTGTGATATTTGACCTTGACGAGACCGTGGTGCACAACACCGTTCCTTTCAGTGAGATACGCAAGCGTATAATGAATGAGATAAACTGTGATGAATCGCCACCGCATCTCTACGAATTTTTGAAGGAGAAAGGCGAAGAATACCTGAAAATTCTTGAGCGGGAAGAGATTAGAAGAGCGAAGAGCGCCACTGTGGACCCGGAATTCCCTGCAATAGTGGAATGGTTGAAGTCCAGAGGAATAAATGTGGCCATTCTCACACGCAACTCGCGCAGGGCTGCGGAGCTGGCGCTTAGTGAATATATAAACAAGATAGACGCACTGATATGCAGGGACGACGGTTTCCCACCAAAACCCGCACCTGATGCGGTTTTTTATCTTATGCACAGGTTTTCCGCAAATCCCGATGAGACCGTGGTGGTGGGAGATTATGACTACGACATCGAGGCGGGACGCCGTGCGGGATGCATCACTGTGCGCATAGGGACGGGCGAGGCAGATTTTTCCATTGATTCACTTAATGAACTCAAATCCATCGTGTCTCCACTCTGAACTGGTAATTTTATGCGAAAAGTTTATATACGTCTTAAACATATATGACATACGTCAGACAAACTGTCAGAAGGAGATGATAAATATGGTGGATTGGGAGAAAAAAGAAGCGGAAATAAACAAAATAATTGAGGAGATAGATACCCTCATCGAGGAGATTGATGCAATACTCAACGAAGATTTCATGATGGCCACACCACAGGTTGCAGTGGAAGCATAATCACGATGACCCACCTTCACCTTTTTCTATTTTGTTTTTAATTTTTTCAGCCTCTTTCAGCACATGCTCGGGCTTTTTGTCGGTTAGGTATGCAATTTCGTTTGAGCTTAGATGTAATATGTGGGTGTAAAGTGCTCTCAAATCCATGTTATTATCATATATCACCCTGAAATCAGGAAGTACATCTTCCAGAATGCGCTTTGATGATGCATGGTAAATCTTTCCTATTTTCGCTCCCAGTGAGTCACGGATATCACGCTTTGATTTGCTGATACTCATCTGTTTGAGCCATGACGGAAACACATAAGGCCGTCTGTTTGAGTATTTTTTCTCTTTTGCGATGCTCACCGCAGCCATAAGATCAACGGCGCTTCTCCACAGTGAATACTGCTGTCTTCTGTACACTCTGCCGAGAAAAACATCTGCGCGAGATAGGTACTCGTACGCTTTTACGAGGTCTTCATGTTTTTTATATTCATATGGCATATTTTCTTCAAGCCAGAGCATTAAATAGTCAGGTGTTTCGTCTACATTTTTTAATATCTCGTGAGCGTGTTCATAATGTGTAGATTTAAGAGTTACTAAAATTGCTTTGTAGATTTCGTCTCTGGAGTCACGTCCTCCAACGGCTTCTAAATCATCCATGGTAAGTACTTTCTTGCCCTGCGCCAGTGCCTGTAGATCGTTTATTGCAGCCCTTAAATCTCCTGAGGCCTTTTTAGCGATTATATGCAAAACTTTTTTATCGCATTTTATTCCTTCCGCCTTGCAGATTCTTGCAAGCACGGCTGTCATTTGTGCGGGCGTGAGCGCCCTGAATTTAATTACTTTGCACATACTTTTCAGTTTTTTGCCCCATGTGCCGCTTAAAATTCCATAGTAGTCGTTTCCTATCAGAATTATAGGTTGTTTTGCAACTTTTATTGTCTCCACAATTGCCTTTTTGCCACCCCGGTCATCTTTTCCCTCGTACAGGTTATCCGCCTCGTCAAAAATTATGAGTTTCCGGCCTCCGTGCTTGGTGGATATGTACTCACCGTCATCAGTGAATGTCTCATTTATCGCGCCCATAAGCGCTATTCTTTTAATCTGCGATTCGTTGCGCACATCGCTGGCATTTAATTCTATCACGCCCCAGCCCATCTCCCGTGCAAGGGCCAGGGCTGCAGAGCTCTTGCCGCAGCCGGGCTTGCCCACCAGTATAAGTGGCTTCTCTCTTATCCCCTGCTCCCATTTTTTTGCCCAGTTTCTCATCTCTTCTATTGCCTGAGAATTGCCTATCAAGTCTCCAAGTCGGGTGGGACGATACTTTTCAACCCATGGAATATCCATATCTCGCCATGCTTGCACCGATATATAATTTTGGCGGAGTTGAAAATTTTCTTTTTAAGAAAGGAAAAAATTTTGTTGATTATTTTTTATGCTTCTCTTTTTTTATTATGGCTAAAACTGCTACGCTGATCCCTGTTGCCACCACGCCCATTGATGCATATATACCAACGGCATTTTGCTGCTCCTCGCTGGTGGTGGTGCCGTGCACGAGCACATAAAAACCCCCGTCGGCTATGAACACCTTTCCGTCACTCACGGCTATATCAGGAATATCCAGCGAATTTTCCCATCCACCACCATTTAGTCTCATCTGATACACTATTTTACCGGTGGTTAGGTTGTACACTCTCAGAAATCCACCTTCATCCTCGTAGGGATTGGTGGAATTTATTCCCTCACCATACACGTATATGTAATTC
>JAADDK010000093.1 GCA_013154005.1 Methanobacteriota archaeon | reverse complement strand
ACGGCGACGTATATCTGTACATTTCTGATCCGTCCTGGAGTTTCTGGCAGTTCAACATAACCGGACAGCAGGTGTTTGAGTCACAGGCAGTTGTGCAGAGAGCACAGCATATACTCATTGTAAACGCTTCCACAGTCCCCGAGACAAGCACAGGGACTCCCTTCCCCGTGCGGGTGGCAGTTTACACGGAAAACAACACACCAGCAAACAATGTCACAGTAAAAGTTTATAGCAACCTAAAGATCTGGCGTTCGCATTTTAATGAGGTATCTGGAAAAACAAACTCCTCGGGCAAGATCGTATTATCCCCAAATATTACCAAAGATTCATTACCCAGCATGGAAAATGTATTTGTAAAGGCAACTTCAACTCTGAACTACTCACTCGTAGAGAGAACACAGATTTTTGTGGTGCCGAAAATAGCACAACTTACAATGAATGTGAGCAGAACCGTGGTGAGTAACGAAAGTAGCATCACTGTCACCGGCCTATTGCGAGATAATCAGGGCCCGATTTTCAACAAAACAGTAACCCTATACATTAACGGTGGCAAAATAAAAAGCCTCAAAACCGACGAAAACGGCACTGTGAAATTTGAGGTGAATATAACCACCGTACCGGGAATGAATATTGTATCTCTGCAGTTTGATTCTTCCGGATACTGGCCCGCACATACGGAGGAAGAATTATGGTCCGTGCCGCCTTTGATTATGAAACAGTTAAAATATCCGTCAGCGATAAACGTGGGTCAATCCGGTAATATTACAGCGGAACTATACTGTCTTTATGGAAATCCTACCGTGTATCTGTACATAAAATATTCTACGGACATAGGATACGCCAGATACGCTATGCAAAGGATAAATGGCACAGATATATATTATTTCAACACCACCTATCACTGGCCAGGAATAATCGACTTCTATCTATACATAAACGATAGCAAAGGAGACAACATAACCACCCCCGTATACTCAATTTTGGTGCAGCAAGCAGTCCCAGAACTAAATAGCACTGCACTTATATTTGCAGGAATTGCCATTATCGCGGCAACAGTGATTTTAAGAAGGAAAAGATAGATTCATATTTTATTTATTTTATTTTTACAAAACGAATTTCGAAAATTCGATGAAAACATTTAAGGTTATGTCCGCATACCCATTTCCCATGTACGAGGTAAGGTTCCACGGAAGAGGCGGTCAGGGTGCCGTGACGGCGGCAAATATCCTGGCGTATGCCTCAATGAAACAGGGATTCTATGCACAGGCATTTCCGTACTTCGGCGTGGAGCGCAGAGGTGCGCCGGTGCAGGCATTCACAAGAATAGACAAAAATCGCATTGATTTGCGCATGAACGTATACGAGCCAGATGCAGTGGTCGTTCTTGACCCCACACTTATGAACGTGGTGGATATCACCCAGGGCCTGAAAAAGGGCGGTATAATAGTTATCAACACTGCCAAAAAGCCGGAAAATTTCAATTTCTCCGATTACAAAGTAGCCACTGTAAACGCCACAGAAATAGCAATACTGCATCATCTTGGCTCTCAGGCCGCACCAATTGTAAACACTGCAATTCTGGGTGCTTATGCTAAAGCTGTGGGGAACGTTAAAATCGAACACATCCTCGAAGCAATACGCGAAAACGCCCCTGCAAAGAAGGAGGAAAACGCGAAAGCGGCAGAGGATGCTTACGAGAAAACAATATTGGGGTGGTAAAATATGGAATTGATAACAAGAGGTGCCGTAATAACCGAGCCGGGAAATACCATAGAGAACAAGACCGGCTCATGGAGAGTTTTCAAGCCCATAATCAACTACGAGAAGTGCATACGCTGCATGATTTGCTGGCAGTACTGTCCGGAGCCATGTATCCTCAAAATTGAGGACGAAGAGAAAAAGAAAAACACCCCGGCTCCGAAAGAAGCAATGAAGAGATTGCCAGTGGTGGAAATTGACTATGATTACTGCAAGGGCTGTGGAATATGCTATAATGAATGTCCCGTAAAAGCAATAGATTTCGTGATGGAGGAGAGATAAATGAGAACGATGATTAGAGGTAATGAGTCAATAGCGTATGCGTTCAAGCTTGCCAGAGTGCAGGTTGTGCCAGCGTATCCCATCACGCCTTCCACGTTAGTGCCTGAGAAAATCAGCGAGTTCATAGCAAACGGTGAGATGAAGGCGGAGTTTGTGCCCGTGGAAAGCGAGCACAGCGCCATGAGCGCGGCGGTGGGCGCCAGCGCGAGAGGCGTGAGAGTAGGTACCGCGACGGCATCTCAGGGTCTCGCACTGATGCACGAGATTCTGTTCATTGCAAGCGGAATGCGTTTGCCAATAGTAATTGGGATAGGAAACCGGGCACTGAGTGCGCCGATTAATATCTGGTGCGATCATCAGGACATGATGGCAGAACGGGACACCGGATGGCTTCAGTTCTACGCAGAGAACAATCAGGAGGGTCTGGACCTCGGAATAATGGCGTTCAAGATTGCGGAAGATGAGCGCATTCTTCTGCCCGCCATGGTGGGTCTCGACGCTTTCGTGCTCACGCACACTGTTGAGCCGGTGGATATGCCGGAGCAGAGCGATGTGGATGAGTTTCTTGGCGAGTTTGTGCCTCATTATGTCACGCTTGACCCGGAGAAACCCGCAACGCTGGGATCTTTTGGCTTCCCTGAGCATTATATGGAGTTCAAGTTTGCGCAGTGGGTGGCAATGGAAAGAGCAAAGAAGGTCATAGACGAGGTCTTTGCAGAATTTGAGAAGAAATTCGGCAGAAAGTATCAGAAGGTCACTCCAGAATTCACGGAAGATGCGGATATCATATTCGTGACAATCGGCTCAATGAGCGGCACCACACGCGAGTTCATAAAGAAGATGCGTGCGCAGGGCAAGAAGGTTGGAATGGTGAAGATAACCACGTTCAGGCCGTTCCCGAAAGAAGAACTCAAAGAGGCGCTTAAGAACGCAAAGGTTGTGGCCGTAACAGAGCGCAACATCTCCTTTGGATTTGGCGGCGCAGTGTACGGAGAGCTGGGCGCTACCTTCGCAAACATGGCGAATAAGCCGAAGATAATCGACTTTATCGTGGGTCTGGGCGGCAGAGATATAACCTTCAAGACCCTGGAAAGCGTGCTCAGCGAAGCAGAAAAGGCGCTGAACGGCGAAGATGTGAGTGAGGTTAACTGGATTGATGTAAATAAAGAAGCCGTATACAAATCGGAGGGATTGCAATGAATTACGAAAACGAAGAATTTTTCGCACCCGGGCACGGCATGTGCGCGGGATGCGGTGCGCCCATCATAGTGAAATGGATACTGAAACTTGCAGGGCCGAATACAATAGTAACGAACGCCACTGGTTGTCTGGAAGTGGCAACCACCGCGTATCCCCGCACGTCTTGGCGCGTGCCCTGGCTGCATATTGCGTTTGAGAATGCGGCTGCTGCAGCGGCAGGCGTGGAAGCCGCCACGAAAGCGAAGGGTGAAAAACTCAACATTATCGCGTTTGGCGGAGATGGCGGCACGGTGGACATAGGATTTCAGGCACTGAGTGGAATGGTAGAAAGAGGGCACAACGTGCTCTATGTTCTTTACGACAATGAAGCGTATATGAACACGGGCATACAGAGAAGCGGAGCCACACCCTGGGGCGCATGGACCACCACGAGCAAGGTGGGCACTGTAAATCCCATAGGAAAAATAAGACCGAAAAAGCCCATTGCGAAAATCATAGCGGCGCATGATGCCGCCTATGTGGCCACTGCGAACCCTGCAATATTCCAGGATTTCAAGAAGAAGGTGCAAAAAGCGCTGGACACGGAAGGTGCAAAGTTTCTGCACGTAATCTCATCGTGCACCACTGGCTGGAGACACGACCCCAGCAAGACGGTAGAGATAATGCGCCTTGCCACCGACACGGGCATATTCCCGCTGTACGAAATCGAGAATGGCGACTTTGAAAACATGCGCATAACTTACAAACCCAAGAAGTTCAAGCCCGTGGAAGAGTATCTGAAAACGCAGGGCAGGTTCAGGCACCTGGTTAAAAATCCGGAATACGTGAAGAAAATTCAGGAAGATGTGGATGCATGGTGGGCAAAGTACGGCAAGTACTACCGCCATTAACCCACTTTTTTTAAATCTTTTAAGAATGTGTCAATAACTTCTCGCGTAATGTGAGGCATTACCACAATTCTCAGCGATGAATATTTTGGATAAGTGGAGATACCCCACCCCATCTTGAAAAGCTTTTCTCTGACTTTGTTCACTTCCCCAACTCGTATGTTGAGAATATTTAGCACGGGATCTGCGAGAACTTCAAAGCCCTCTTCTTTCGCTCTGCTCCACAAATATTTCGTGTTGGCCATGCATTCTTTCACCATGGTTCGGTATCCCTCCATACCAAAATGCAGTATGGCCGCGTAGGCAGCAGCGACACTTCCACTCTGCCGCGTGCCCAGAAGCCCCGCATTCTTGCCAGTGCTCAGATACGGTGCATCAATCTCGATGCTCTTAAATATATTCTCTCTAGCCACTATGCCCCCCGCCGGATACGGAGCCATGCCCATCTTGTGAGGGTCAATGGTGACGCTTTTCACTCCCTCTGTATTGAACCCGAACTTTATTTCGGGATATAAAAACGGGATAACAAACCCGCCAAAGGCGGCATCCACATGTATATAGCAGTTTAGAGTTCTGCAGACTCTAGCAACATCCTCGACCGGGTCTATGTAGCCGGTGGGGGTGGTGCCCGCAGTCAGAACCACTATATCTCTATCTTGAAGCATATCCTCCAGCGCTTGCGTGTCCATAACAAAATCCCGCATTGGCACATACTGCACCGGCAGAGAGAGAAGATTGGCCGCTTTGAGCACGGAAAAATGCACATCTTCCGTGGCGAGTATCCTGCGATATCCCATATTGCGCGCGGCCCACAGCGCCATTATATTCGCTTCCGTGCCCCCACTCACCACGTGCCCAAAATAACTCGCCTGCCCGGACGTGAGTCTGAGTAAAAATTTCACCACCTCGCGCTCCATTTCCACCGTGCCCGGGTAAAGACCGGGATTACCAAGGTTCGCCTGATAGAACTTGAAAAATGCACGAAGCACGGGCTCTGGAGGAGTGGAATACATTGAGCCAAGAATTTTCCCAGATTCATAATGCATATCCTTATCGTAATAAGCGGCAAGAAGACGTTCAATCTCGGAACTATCCATGCATGGGAAAATAAAAGAAAGTAGTTAATTCTTTTCAAAATGTTTTTTCCTTCTTAACATCAAGGCAATGGCAGACGTAACCACTGCTACGATAATAACAATCAAGCTTATGAGTAACCAGGGATACGAAGCCTGGACATTTACTTCGACCTCCCTCTCAGCTATGTTTCCCGCAAAATCCTTCACTTTCACTGAAATCGTATGTTCTCCAGCATTAACATTATGGATTGTAAATTCAGTGCCGTTTAATATATGCCAATGACCATTGTCAATTCGATACTCAATACTGGCAACTCCACTTATATTGTCCACGGCATTTATAGTTACAAACAAATCACTTCCTTTCTGTTTTACCGTAAAATTACCGATTCTTGGGGGATATGTGTCTATACATAAAGCTAAAGATGATATGTTTTTGTTTCCTGCATTATCACGAGCTAAAACCCTTATATTATGCATCCCTTCTTTTAAGGTCAGATTCGCTTTAGTTTTAGTGCCCTCATCCATCCATGTCCCATTATCCACAGAAATTTCATAATCAACCACACCTACATTATCTGTAGCAGTCCAAAATATATGCGCCCACAGATGATTTAAATACTTACCCTCACATCTCACAGAGATAGACGGAGGGGTAGTATCTACAATAAATGATACTTTTTTTAGCGCAACATTACCAGCAAGGTCCGTCGCCTTCAAAAACAGTGTGTGTTTTCCCTGGGGTACCTCAACAGTATATCTGTTCGTACCCGTAACATTCGTCAAGGATCCATTATCAATCCATAAAAATACCGCTTTTATTCCAACATTATCTTCTGCGTTCCATATAATACCCACATTGCTTTTGTTCAAGTACGTGTTTTGCAACGGCGCAACGATATCAATAGTTGGTGCCTCTGTATCCACAGTTACGTTAACACTCTCAATACACTCATTTCCAGAATCATCTACAGCCTTAACATAGAATACATGCGTACCATCTCGCACTGCCTCAAATGTATAACTCTCATTGGTTCCCACATTAATCCATGACAGATTATCCATCGAAACTTCATAGTGATCTATAGCTACATTATCTGAACCCACCCACTCAACCTCAATTGAGGAAGTATTTGTTATAGCGTTATCTTTTGGCGATAATATGGAAAGCTCTGGAGGAGTAACATCATAAAGATACTTCGCTATAAAAATTCCTGAACCTCCACCTGAAGAATTTGTTCCATTTCCACTCAAATACACGAATTCTGAGGAATATGATAGCATAGTTGGATAGTAATCCCCATAAAAACCTGCATATTTGTGAATCCATGTGCCATTCATAGCCATATCATAAAGCATCATCTGAGAGGTGCTATTTGCATATTCTACATAGCCTCCCACAAGAACATAAGTGCCCATGGGTGTTAGAGACAGAATTGTTTTATTTCCCAATTCTACCTGAGTGCTCCACTCTACCTTCTCAGTTGATAAAGATATGCAGTAAATCGCGGTTCCATCATCCCCTAAGTTTTGAGATAGGCTAACAACCAAATATTGGCCCATAACAGCAATTCCGAGAGGACGATTATCATAGCTTACATTTCCAAACTCTTTTTCATTTTTAATAGTTCCATTCTCATAGACAGTTTCCAAAAAGGCCATTTTAGTGGTATTATAGTCCCCGTACCCCACAACTATGAATTCGTTATTAAACACTAAAACTTTTGAAAGACAATTATACGAAAAATTTGAC
This sequence comes from Methanobacteriota archaeon, assembly GCA_013154005.1. Classification (GTDB taxonomy): domain Archaea; phylum Thermoplasmatota; class Thermoplasmata; order Thermoplasmatales; family Aciduliprofundaceae; genus JAADDK01. The sequence continues at coordinate 2,409 of JAADDK010000093.1, read as the reverse complement.
GGTGATTCGGATCGCCCCCAGAGAAGCGTGCCATTTTTAGATATATCCCACATATAGGAGGTATCACTTGCGCCACCAACAACTATGTATGATGAATTTAATGGATTGTACACGACATCTGTTCCCACCACACCATTTCCATCACCATACAAATTCTGCCAAATTACTGTTCCATTACTACTCATTTTTACAACTGCAAGATAATATCCATAATTTACATAACTCCAACCAACAACAATTAGATTGCCATCATTATCCTGCGATATACCCATAAGCTTCTCTGGACTTCCCCCAAAATCCACCGCTTTAGACCATTCTATTTTCAAAGTTGACGTGTTTAATGCAGCTATGTATCCATCGATACCTCCATTTATCCACCCAACTACATACAGAGCATCTCCAGATAACATACTACCAAATATCTTTATATTTTCAGAGGCATTCCATACCTCATACCCTTCCAAAACAGGATGAAATCCTCCCTCAATAGCTCCATTTATGGTCCCCATTCCCAAGCTAGTTGCTGTTCCAATAACAAAGAGCAACACTACGAAAACTTCAAATTTCATATAATAAACTAAAGCATACCACATATATATACTTTTCCTCAATATAAATTTGCACGGGACAATCTTTCACACTGCAAAACTAAATAAAATTAGAGAATTGGAAGCAGCCGCTCCAGCTCCCAGCGCGTAACCTGCGCCCGATACTCTTCCCATTCTTTGCGTTTCACATACAGAAAATGCGAAAAAAGATGCTCTCCGAGCACCTCGCGCATAAGCTCGCTGCGGGAAAAGTGGTGCAGTGCTTCACCCAGACTCTCAGGCAGAGATTTTATACCTGTTTTTGCTCTTTCTTCCTCACTCATGGCAAATATGTTCTGCTCCACAGGCTCAGGAGGCTCCAGCTTCTTTTTTATGCCATCCAGTCCGGCAGCAAGCATCACCGCAAATTGCAGGTATGGATTGCCGGCAGGATCCGGATTGCGCAGCTCCATACGTGTTTTCATTCCCCGACCGGCAGGTACGCGAATCAACGCGCTGCGATTGCGATTGGCCCATGATATGTACACCGGCGCCTCATATCCCGGCACCAGCCGCTTGTAAGAATTCACCCATGAGTTGAGGACTGCGGTCATCTCCTCCGCATGCGTGAGCAGCCCGGCAATGTAGTGCAGTGCCAGCTCACTGAGCTCCCACCTCTCATCCGGATCGTAAAACTTATTTTCCTCTCCATCAACGCTTAAAAGGCTCTGATGCACATGCATACCTGTACCGTTTATACCGTAGAACGGCTTGGGCATGAACGTTGCATAAAGTCCGTGGCGAAGCGATACACTCTTGATAGTTGCTTTCAAAGTGAGAATTCTATCAGCAATTTTCAGCGCATAATCGTACCTCAAATCTATCTCGTGCTGTCCCGGTGAGACCTCATGATGCGCGGCCTCAGGGTTATAGCCCATGCCCTCCAGTATACCGATTATTTCGCTTCGCACCCGCTCACCCTGATCTATGGGCCCGTAATCGAAGTACCCTGCATGGTCGTTGGGCTCCAGCAACGGCTTTCCATCTTTCATCTTCAACAAGAAAAACTCAAACTCCGGCCCGGTGTAGAACCCAAACCCCATGCTCTCCGCCTCTTTGAGAATCTTCTGCAGCACATACCTCGGGTCCCCCGGGAACCTCTTTCCGTCGGATGTGTACACATCGCATATAATCGTGGCGCTGTGCGTGTCATCAGGTATAATCTCCAGCGTTCTCGGGTCAGGAATGGCACGCATATCACTCTCATCGATGGTTGCATAGCCCACAATGCTGGAGCCGTCAAAAACTATGCCCTCGCTGAGCGCTTTTTCCAGCATTGACGCAGGAATCATCACGCTCTTCACTTGCCCGAGTATGTCCATAAACTGAAGATGCACGTACCGCACATCTTCCTTTTTTATTCTTTCAATAACTTCTGCCTGCATGGTGCACAATGCCATCATGCATTTAAATTTTTTCGCTCACTTTCCGTACCTGCGCTCTCGCATCTGATACGAGCGTATCGCCCTCAAAAAATCTATCTTGCGCAGTGTGGGCCAGTACACATCTGCAAAATATAATTCTGAATATGCGCTCTGCCACAGCAGAAAATTGCTTATTCTCTCCTCACCGGACGTGCGAAGAATCAGATCAGGGTCCGGCAACTCTCCGGTATAGAGATGCCTCCGCACCGTCTCTTCGTCAATATCGTCCACGTCAATTTTCCCATCCTTAACCTCACGGGCTATTTCTTTTATTGCCTTAACAATCTCTTCCCTGCCACCGTACGCGATGGCTACATTCAAAAAGAATCTGTTGTTTTCTTTCGTTTTTTCTTCGGCGTAATTAATTGCCTCTTTAACTTCCTCAGGAAGCATATCCG
>JAADDK010000041.1 GCA_013154005.1 Methanobacteriota archaeon | reverse complement strand
TTTAAATATCGTGGCACAATTACGAACTTCTGTGAAATCCTTTCGCGATGTGATACGGGACTTTCCTGCGTCTTGGTTTGCCATGATTATGGGCACGGGAGCGTTCGGCACTGCGACGTATCTCATGGCTGAAAAATATTCGCTTATGTGGCTCAGATATGTATCTTATGGAGTGGTATTTTACAATTTTGTGGCGTTTTTCGTGCTTTTGGTTCCCTTCACCGCCAAACTGGTTCTCTTCCCTGATGTTGTGAAAAACGATTTTAAAAATCCTTTTAAATCCACGTTCTACGTGACGTTCGGAGTGGGCATGCTTTCGCTTTCTTCAAATTTTTTGATAGTTATTCCCAATTTTCAACTTTACTTTGCATTCTGGTACGCTGGCGCGCTTGCCACGATTATAATCGAGACCGCATTGCTGTTTGCCACGTTCATCAACGCGCAGGCAGAGCTGAAGCACATCACGCCCTCGTGGTTCCTGGGCACCACCGGCCTGCTACTCATTCCCGGCGCGGGAGGTGCGGCGCTGAGTGTCGCGGCGGTGAGAAATTTCACACAGTTTATCATTGATTTTTCGTTCGGCGCGGGCTTTTTTCTGTTTCTCGCATTCTTCGCAATCTGGATTTATAGGTTTATCTTGCACGAGCCGCTGGAGCGCGACCGTATCCCGCTTTTCTGGATCAATCTTGGTCCGGTGGGCGCGGCACTGACCTCTCTGGTCACTTACTACATATTCCTTCCCAACCTGCGGGGCGTGGCCACTTTCTTCGCATTGCTATTCTTCGGCACCGGCGTTTGGTGGTTTGTCATGTCCCTTCTTGTCACGCTTTATTACATACACAGAGTTCGCATTCCCTATCGCACCGCCTGGTGGTCTTTTACGTTTCCCACAGGACAGTTTCTGGTGGGCTCGTATTACTTCAACGAGTACATAGAATGCAGAAGCATCAACGAGTTTCTGGTGTTCATGTACGTTATTCTCGCGTTTATCTGGTTCCTGAATATAGCTCTGATGATAAAGTGCATCTATCGCAGAGAACTCAGCAAAATTCAGACAATTGAAGATTGAAATTGAATTCGTAAGATTTATTATTGCCGTGCCCATGAGCAGAGGGGTGGTTTGATGGATGTTGACGTACCTGAAACAGACCTTATAACGTTCAAAACATTTTTCGGTATATTCCTGAAGGTTATCTACGTGCTGAGAAAGATTGTGACAACCATGGTGGCGTTCATCTTTATTATGGGTATTTTTCTGGCGTTCATTGAGAAGTTAAGTCTCGGAGACGGCATATATCTGGCGTTCGTATCCGCGTTTACCGTGGGATATGGCGACATTGTTCCGCACACACTTTTGGGGCGGGTAGTATGCGTTATCATTCTTCCCATAACGGGCATGCTTCTCACGGGTATAATCGTGGCTGCGGCGATAGCGGCGATCGACCGTGGATTGAAAATGGGAAAAAATAATTAAATCCTCGCCATGCGGTGAATGTATGGTAATTGAAACTGTGGAATATGAATATCCGGAGACGCACACCGTGGTGGAATACGAGTACCCGGAGCTCACGGCAGTTTGTCCCATGTCCGGGCTCCCGGATTTTTACACGGTTCGCATTGTTTATGAACCTGAGCGCAAGCTCCCGGAATTGAAATCTCTGAAAATGTATTTTGTAGGATTCAGAAATGTGGGTATACTGCACGAGAATCTGGCAAACAGGATAATGGAAGATTTCCGCGTGGCGGTGGAGCCACGCTGGGTTCTCATTGAATTGTTTGTTAACAATCGTGGCGGTGTTTACACAACCGTGCGCAGGTTCTGGAGCAGAGATGGCGATGATATGGCCCGAATAAAAGAATTTGCGAGGGACCTGTGATGCTGCTCGGAGTTATCTCCGATGTACACGGCAATCTTCCCGCTCTTATTGAGGTTATCCATGACATGCCCGAAGATGTGGAGCTGCTCCTGTGTGCGGGAGATGTGGTTGGCTACAATCCCTATCCGTGCGAGGTGATTCAGGAATTGAAACTGCATGATGTTCTTTGCATACGCGGAAACCATGACCGCGCCGTGCTGACTGATGATTATTCTCGATTCAATCCCTATGCTGCGGCGGCGGCACGGTGGACTCGAAGCGTGTTGAGCGATGCGTGCATGGAGTATCTTGCGGGACTCAAAGATTCGCAGGGGCTCTTGGTGAATGGTGTGAAGATTGCCATGCATCACGGTGCGCCCTTCGATGAGGATTACTACGTGTTTCCAGACCGCGTATCGGAAGAGCTGCTGGATTACGACGAGCCCGATATTTTGATTCTCGGGCACACACACGTTCCATTTATTCAGGAATATCCGGACGGAGTGATTCTCAACCCTGGCAGTGTGGGCCAGCCGCGCGATGGAGACCCGCGTGCCTCATACGCGCTCATCGACATTGACAACTGGAAATTTGAAATTAGGCGCGTGGAGTACGATATAGACCTTGTGGAGCGAAAAATAATTGAAACGGGGCTTCCCGCGTTTCTGGGCGAGCGCCTGCATCTGGGTCACTGATTCTTTTCCCGCAACTTCCTTTTCAACTCCCGCTCCAATTTTCTGTATTTGCCCTTTAGCTGGTAGTATTTCTCATCTGCGGGGTTTGTGATGCGCTCTTCTTTCAGATACGAGTAAAACGCCAGAAATCCCACGAATGCGGTGAGGCCTATGAGCACGTACAGAACCCACATGAGCGAGCTCTGCACACTGAACGAAGAATCGGGTACGATGCCGTCCACCGGCTTGCCAAGCGCTTTGGATAGATATGTGAGGTTCAGGGTGTGATTCTTGGTGGCGTTGTCCCAGACCGCGTTGGAGAAATAACCGCGAGACCACATCATATAGTGCGAGGAGTTGTAATCGAAAAACAGCGAAAAGCGAACGAAGTACACGCCGTCGGGAGTATCGCTGAACGTTTTTATACGGAAATACACGCTCATATTCACTCCGGGATACAGCGCGCCTAACTTGATGGTGTAATTTGTTTTTCCGCTCTCTTCAATCACCGGCGCGCCCTGCACCTGTTTTATGGGTTTGTGGTCCTGCTCGGTGGCCCATTCGTATATGCCCACATTGAGAACCACGTTGTACATGGTGTTTACATAACGATTTTGAATGGTGAAATTGAACGTGCCCGACTCTCCCGGTTTGAGCACGGGGGTGGTGAAATTATCAAAATTGGGAACATGAGCAGGTGAGCTCACATAAGAGGATAGAAGAATGAGTGCCGCAAAAATCGCAAACCTCATGGGGCGGGAATACGGATACTCATTATTTACTCTTTCGTTTTATATTCCCACCCAGTCGCAGGGTCTGTACGCCTTGGATACCACGTGCGTCACGGTGGATATTATTTCATTGCGCTTCAGTTTCTTATCTTCGAATTCCTGCAGTTCTTTCATGCTCAGGAACAGGCATTCGCAGAGCAGGTCGTAGTCACCTATGATTCTGTAAAGCGTGATCAGGCGATTTTCCTGCATCAGCTCGTTGGATATCTTATCTATGTATCTTTTGTCCACCTTCAGGTATATGAACGCCTTGATACTGTTCTCTATCGCGTAGCAGTTGATGAGCGCGGAATAACCCTTTATTATGCCCTTCTCCTCTAAAATCCTTATCCTTCTTCGTATAGTTGCCTCACTAACCCCCAGCAGCTTTGACAGTTCTAAGTTGGACATTCTGGCGTTCTCTCTCAGTGCGCACAGTATCGAAAGGTCCAGGTCATCTACTGGAAGAAGATTTTTGTCTATTGATTTCCACCGTTCTATTAATCTGCATTTTGAGCCAGACATTATATCACCTTTCGTAACGATAATTGCGTTTTTCGTATTTAAATTTTTCATATCTGTCATTTTAGATGCGCCTAATCCTGACATGAGAATCATCTTTAAATATTGCGGTATATGCCTTATCATTATGATTCTATTACCAAACGGTTCTGCAACGAATAAGCCGGTGGTGCGCGGCTGTGCTCTGTGCGAAGAGGGCGCGAAGATGGTTCTATTTGTTACGGGAATATGCAAAGCGGGGTGCTTCTACTGCCCGCTCAGTAGCGAGAAGATGGATCGCGATGTGGTATTTGCCGACGAGATGCCTGTGCGCAGCGACGAAGACGTGCTTTTGGAAGCCAAGTTGATAGATGCACGTGGCACGGGCATAACCGGCGGAGACCCGATGGAAAGCGTGGACCGGGTGGTGCATTACATTCGCCTGCTCAAAGAGAATTTTGGAGAGGAGCATCATATTCACCTGTACACGGCGACGGGAAGCAGAGATAAGATTTTCAAGCTTGCCGATGCGGGATTGGACGAGATACGATTTCACCCACCGCCCGAGCTGTGGAGCAAGATGCGCGGCAGCATATATGAAAGGAGAATAAACTGGGCTCGCGAGGCGGGCATGGACGTGGGCATAGAGGTGCCGGTGCTTCCCGACAGAAAAGATGAGCTCATTGCTCTGGTGCGCTTTGCCAACGAGATTGGCGTGTTTGTCAATCTCAACGAATTAGAGTTTTCGGAGACAAATTACGAGGCGCTCAACGCCCGGGGATATGAGCCGAAAAGTGAAGTGTCCTCGGCGGTGAAGGGCAGCGAGGAGGTTGCGTACGAGATTGTGAAGATGCCATGGGATATTGTGGTGCATTACTGCTCCTCCTCGTTCAAAGATGGCGTGCAGATGCGCAGGCGCCTGATGAGAAGGGCGAAGAACATTAAAAAAGAATACGAAGAGCTCACCGAAGATGCCACGCTTATTCTTGGTGTGATTGAAGGTTCTAACCTGAATGAAATTTACCGAACTCTGCGCGAGGAATATGAAGTGCCGGAGAATATGATTGCAATAAATCTGGAAAGAAAGAGAGTGGAAATATCTCCATACATTCTGGAAGAGCTCGCGCCTGAGCTGCCATGGCCTGCCTACGAGGTGGAAGAGTACCCGACATGGGACCGGCTGCAGGTGGAGCGGCTCAGGTTGAATTGAACACAGAACCCAAAATATCCGAGAGTTCTTCAGGTCCAGATAGTCCAAGGAGGATAAATATGGCATCTCCTGATTTTGCATTATTCAATGCGTATCTCAATGCTGCTTTGCATTCCCCAATTTTTCTCACTTCTTTGCAATCTGTTTCATCTGCTCCATCGGCTATTCTGTTAAGGAGATCATCTTTATCTCTACCACGTAAATCTGATTCTCTTGCAGTCACTATAACGTGATCAAATACCTTGCCTAAGGCTTTTCCATCTTTTTTAAGAATATCGTTGTTTCTGTCTCCTGGTATTGCCACGACGCACCATGACTCCTGAGGGTTAAGTATTTGCACAAAATCTTTTAGATGTAATATTGCATCTGGATTGTGCGCATAGTCAATGATCACTGTTTTATTCTCGAAATTAATGATATTCATCCTTCCATCAAACTCTGAAATAGATGTATCTTTAAGGACCTCTTTGATGGTCTTGGTGGGCACGCCCATTAGCTTCGCAATTAATATTGCTGCAAGTGCATTTTCAAGATGCGCTTTTATTTTTCCACCCATGGCATAATTTATACTTTTAACCGGAATTATTTCTTCAGATGTTTTGCCGTTTGCAAATAATACTCGATTATTTTCAACGTAAATTACTGGATATTGTTTTTCAAGAGCATTTTTTATATTTTCATTGTATTTTGTAGAAAATAATGCAGGTTTACCTTTTGCTCTTGCCATGAGTTTTTCACAGTATTCATCTTCTGCGTTGAGTACCGAAAATCCTGATGGAAGAACAGCCTCTGTGACAAGAGATTTGATCCAGAATATATCTTCTTTGGATTTTATTCCATCAACTCCTAAGTGGTCCTCTCTTATGTTAAGAACACATCCTATGAATGCCCTATCGTATCCAAGCCCACGCCGCCATATGCCGCCTCTTGCAACTTCTAATACGGCAACTTCCACATCTGGATTTTGTAATATTATTCGCGTGCTCCATGGTCCTGTGGTGTCTCCCGAAATTATCTTTTTATCGTTTATGTATATTCCTCCTGTTGTGGACATACCTACTTTGTATCCCTCTTTTGAAAGTATCTTACCCAGCAGTTTTACCACACTGGTCTTGCCGTTAGTTCCGGTTACAGCAATCACTGGTATCCTCCCATCATCGTTTTTGGGGAATAGATAGTCTACAATGGCATCAGCTACGTTTCTTTTTTTTCCTTCAGTTGGACGAAGATGCATTCTCAGTCCCGGGGCAGCATTGATTTCTATAATTCCCCCATTTCTATTCCCCAGAGGTCTTTTTATATCTTTTATTATTGCGTCCACCCCGCACACGTCAAGACCTACAGTTTTTGCGGCGCGCTCTACTTCGTTTATTATTTCTAAGTGTACTTCCTCAGTCACATCTATGGCAATACCACCGGTGCTTAGATTTCCATTTTTTCTTAGATACACTTTAATCCCTGAAGGAAGAACATCGGAAGGTGTGAACCCTTGATGCCTGAGATAGCTTATCTCTTCTTCTTCCAGTTTTACGCGGGTAAGATAGTTTTCGTGACCTTCACCTCTCAAAGGATCACTATTTAACTTGTCCACCAATTCTTTAATTGTACTTTTCCCATCCCCTATTATGTAGGGCGGTATCCTTTTTGAGGCAGCCACAACTTTTCCATTTATAACTAAAAATCTGTAATCATCACCGGTCAAATGCTCCTCTATCATTACTTTTCGTGAGTATTTGGATGCAACTAAAAATGCGAGTTTCACTTCTCTGTCCTCTTTTATGTCGCTTATCACTCCCTTACCATGATGCGAATCCAGGGGTTTTATAACTACAGGGAATCCTATTTTATGGGCGGCGTCAAGCGCAGAATCTAAGTTAGATACTACATATCCTCGTGGAACATGAATACCCATACGTTCAAGAATTTTTTTTGTCATATATTTATCCTTTGCAATATCTCCTGCAAGTAAAGATGTTTTTGAGGTTATTGTTGCGCTTATCTTGACCGCCTTTTTCCCATAACCAAGCTGAAACATGCTCCATCTAAGATCTATGGGGATTATTGGAATTTTTCGTTTTTTTGCAGAATTAATTATTGCTTGAGTACTCGGTCCAAGTTTTTCCTCATCTAAAACCTTTTTAAGGTCGTGAAGATATGTTTGTACTTCCTCATGCGATATTGTTTTTCCAGAGAGAAGTTTTTCTACTATTTCAAAAGAATATTTGAGTGCAAGAGTTCCAGTGTCTTTATAAACGTATTCCACTGCTACCCAGTAAATATCATCATCAATCCATATGCTTTTACCAAACTTAACCGGAATTCCAAGGATATTTTGTAGCTCAATGCACAGGTGTTCTGAGATGTGAGGCAAATACGTTCCTTCTTTCAATCTCTTTATAAATCCGCCCTTTACTCCGTAAGAGCACTTGTGGTTTTGTAGTCCTGGAAAGAGTGTTGTTATAGATTCTGTAAATCCCGGAACATCGCTGGAAGAAATGTTATAAAATTCGTTCAGTTTGACCTCTCCGTAAATTACTGGAAAGAGTGCGAATACATTGGCTCCTTCCAGTGCCCGGATTCTTCGGACTTCCAACCCCATAGAACATCTCATGCATCATAAAATATAAATCTTATCATGAATTTTCCCCACTTATGAAAGGGAGAATTTTTCTTATTGGGGGCCATCTTGAGCTTGTGCCATATAACCCAATTATCCAGGAGATTGAGGAGTTACTGGATGGGGATATTCTTGTTATTATTTCTTTAGCAAGTGCCAATCCTGTAAAAAGTGCCAAAACATATAGTTTTATTTTTAATACATTTGGAATAAATGTAAAGGTTATTGATAGCAGTGATAGGGGTGCAATGAATGATAAAAAATATGTAGATATCCTTAAAAATTCGGGTGGTGTGTTCTTTACCGGGGGAAACCAGATGAGACTCACGTCCATTTTGGGTGGAACGAAAGTTCATGAAATTATAAAAGAGAGGCTCAGTGATAATGATTTTGTTGTTATTGGCACAAGTGCTGGTGCCACAGCTATTCCAGAAACTATGATAGCATATGGCTCATCTGAAGAGGCGCTTTTAAAGGGTGCAGTTAAGTTGGCTCCTGGACTGGGATTAAGGGGGGATATAATTGTGGACACCCATTTTATTTCTAGAAATAGAATCTGGCGCCTGCTTCATGTGGTGGCAGAGAATCCCAGTCTTCGCGGGATTGGATTGAGTGAGAACACCGGGATATTTATAGAAAATGATTATGGTAAAGTTTTAGGAGAGGGTCCTGTTGTGGTTGTGGATGGCACAGGGATAACATATACTAATATTCCTGATGTGGGGGATGGAGAGCCATTTAGTATTAAAGGGATAACTATAAATATTCTAACACATGGGGATTATTGTGAGCTGAGATGAATTTCACGGTTTTTTGTCTCCGGCAGGGCGAATGCCAGAAATGCGCCGAAGAAGAGCATGAGCGTGAATATGAGAAACGCGGGGAGCCATGCCATGAATCCGGGAATCAGCGGGCCGAGTATGCCGCCAATTCTGCCTATGGAGCTCGCGGTGCCCGTGCCGGTGCCTTTAAGGTGCTTTGGATAAAGCTCTGGAGTGATTGCGTAAAGCGCGCCCCATGCGCCCAGGTCAAAGAATGACAGAAGAAACGCCGCAGTCAGAGACAGTTCCATGTAATTTGTGATGAAAAGGTAGGCTGAGAGCGATGTGAGAAGCATGAAAGAAAAAATAACTTTTCTGCGTCCGATTTTTTCCACCAGATACGCCGCGGTGAAGTATCCCGGAATCTGCGCAAGGTACGTGAGGAATATAAATTCGTACGATTTGAGAAGCGGAAGCGAGTCTGCGAAAAGCTTTGGAAGCCAGACGAACATACCGTAATAGCTGAACGCCATGGCGAACCAGATGCCCCACAGCGCGAAAGTGTGCCTGTATGAGAGTATATCCGCAAATTTTGCTTTTTCTCTCTGCACTCTCACCTCGTCAAGTTTCAGAGCAAAGGGCACAACCGGTAGCCAGACCAGCGCAAGGAGATAATAATAGTTCCAGTTGGCAGCTTTGAGGGCGGGCAGATACAGATACGCTGAGAGCGATGCGATGATCCACCCGTAGGTCCAGAAAGAGTCGAGGAGAACCACCATTCTGCCTCTTTTTTCCAGAGGTGCCTCTTCGCTTACCCACGCGCTGAGCACGGGCAACACCATGCCGAAACCCATACCTGCTATGAATCGCAGTATGAAGAAAAGCGTGTATGAGAGCGACACAGCCATAAGCGCGGTGGCGGAGATGTGCAGCAGTGTGGCCCATATAACAATCTTTTTTCTGCCGTATTTGTCGGATAAATGTCCAAATATTAGTGAGCCCAGAAACCAGCCCACGAGGGTGATGGACACGAGCAGTCCAGTGAGCGTGCGTGAAACATCGAAGCTCTCAATTATGTTTTTCGTGGTGAAAGTGACCACACCCATGTTGTAGGATACTGCGGCCCAGAGCAGTCCGGCGAT
>JAADDK010000068.1 GCA_013154005.1 Methanobacteriota archaeon | reverse complement strand
AAATTCGTGCACACGTTGAACTCCACAGCGATAGCCACCACGCGCACAATGGTGGCCATCATGGAGAACTTTCAGGAAGACAATGGGATAAAAATACCCCCTGCACTGAGAAAATACACGGGATTTGATTACATAGAGATAGAAAAAAATTGATTATTTTTTCTCGTCTTTCTTGTCATCTTTTTTCGCCTCTGCCTTCTTTTTCTTCTCCTCTTCCTTGCGCTTTATGATGTCCTGAATATAATCTCCAAGTTTATTATGCAGATCATCTATGTCGAAAACCAGATACTCTTTTTTAATCTTAAAGCCCTCATTTTCGTGGAGCAGAGGAGAGGCTATAACCTTGAAAGTGTGTTTATCTTCATCCACATAATCATATTTCTCCACGAGTTTTAGAGACTTCGTGGGACACACATCAGTGCACAGACCGCAGAAACAGCAGCGTCCGTAATCAATCACCGGCCTCTTGGGCAGTCCCTTAACCACACCTTTGAGTTCAGGAATATCCACGTAGGTTATGGCCTCGTTCATACATATTCTGCCACAGAACCCGCAACCGATGCACGTTTCAATGTTGTTTGTGTGATAGCCTCGATATCGCTCGGTGGGCAGCTCGGTGCCGAGCATATCCGTGTGCTTCTCATAAGGGAGCCTGACTGTGTGGGGCCTGCGTTCCAGATGTACCAGCGCATGGAATGGTTTAAATATACTGCCTCCCATATTCATCACCTCTCAATATCTGGCGGGCAAACATCCAGACTTATCGCCGTGGGCGAGAAATCCGCGATATTCATACCGCGAGCAATCGTCTCCATCACATTTATACCGTGGGTGTACGAAGGCCCGCGAACATGGACACGTACCGGCTTCTTGCCTCCATCGCTCACCACAAAATATCCAAACTCTCCCTTCGAGCTCTCAACCCGCGAATATGCATAACCAGCAGGTACCTTCCACCCAAACCACTTGTTCGCCTTATTTTCTTTCACAAGTACATCACCCTCCGGCATATCTTTCAGTGCCTGCCTTATAATGCGTATGCTCTGTTGCATCTCAAGCATCCGTATTGCCGTGCGCGTGTAGATATCACTGCCATCCGACAGCACTTCGTAATCACCCAGCTTCGGATAGTACGGCACCTCGAAATCTATCTTATCATAAGCGGCATACGGCTCAAGCCTTCTGAAATCAAGCTGATAACCGGCAGCTCTGAGATTCGGTCCGGTAACGCCCCACTCAATAGCCTTATCCTTGGGTACTATGCCCACGCCCACGCTTCTGCGCAGAAACACCTTGTTATGCATTATCAAATCGTCGTACAGCGGCATGCGCTTCTCCAGATAGTCAAGAACTTTCAGTATAAGCTCCTTCGCATTCTTGGGCAGGTCCCAGCGCACTCCGCCGGGCCAGATGTAAATGTGATACACTCTCGCACCGGTAATCTGCTCGAATATGTCAAGGAGATAATCTCTATCCCCAATGCCCCACTGTGCCGCCGTGTATATGCCGAGCGCTGCCGCCACACCTCCAACCGCAAGAAGATGGGCACTCAGTCTCGCCATCTCGAGAATTATGGTACGTATGTACTTTGCCCGCTCTGGAATTTCCCAGCCCATGAGGTCTTCAACGGCCATAGAATAAGCGGCCTCGTTGACGTCGGGCTCGGGCACGCAAATTCTGCACACCAGCGGCACGTTTTGCATCCAGATTCGCTTCTCCATCAACTTTTCAAATCCGCGGTGAAGATAGCCCACTCTTGTCTCTGCGCGGGTGATTTTATCGCCCTCTGCCCAGAGATGATAGCTCATGTTGCCCGTCACGCCGGGGTGATTTGGACCTATGAAAAGCTCGTATTCTTTCATCATTCTTCATTCACCTCGGGAATCTTGTAATAAAGGTCCTTCACAAATTTCTCCGTATCAAAGTCCTTGCGCATGGGTGGCATGTGCGGCCAGCCCTCAAGTATGAATTCGCCGAGGCGCGGATTGCCCACAAAGTTCACACCAAACATCTCGTGTATCTCCCGCTCGTAGGTCTCTATCTGCGGAAACAGCTCTCGATTTGAAACCACATCCTCGCCATCTCTGTTTATCTTCACAGAAAGCATCACATGCTCTTTGTACTCGTAAGACCACATATGATACACAAGCTCAAATTTACCCTCTTTAATCCAGTCAACACAGGAAAGCATGACAAAATGCGTGTATCCATTCTCCTTCAATTTTTTGAGAGCATCGGTGATTTGCTCTTTGTCCAGTTCAATACGCACTCTACCCTTCCGAAGCTCCTGCGCGTCTGGAAAGAGCTCTTTAGCTTTCATTTTTATCATCCTCCTTGATAGGCTTAACTTCATCAAGACGATATTCAAACGCCATCTTCTGGTTTCGCTTGTACTGATCATAATACTTACGATATTTCTGCCAGCCAATAGCCTCGCCTTTATCAATCATATCCATGAGTTTCAGGAATGAGTCTATTATCGCTTCTGGCCTGGGCATACAACCTGCAATATAAACATCCACAGGTATGTACTTGCTCAAATCCTTGATTGTGTTGTAAGAATCCCAGTACATACCACCATTTATCGTGCACGAGCCAAACCCAATCACGTACTTGGGGTCTCGCATCTGCTCGTAAACCTGCACCACACGCTTAAGAGTCTTTACGGCGAGATAGCCAGTTACGAGAAACACGTCTGCCTGCCTCGGAGTGGCCATGGCAAATATACCGAACCGTTCCATATCATACCGTGAGGTCATCACCGGGGGCATCTCCATGGCACCGCAACCGGTACAGAAATGCACCATCCAGAGAGAGCGTTTGCTCATTATCCTTGATATCTTCTTCCACTCTTCATGTTTCATATTTTCACCCCCGCAAATATCCAGATAAGAATGAATATCGCAATCAACGCGTCGTATTTCCAGTAGAATTTAAGTGCCTGCTCTATGCGGAATCTCGGAAGCACATTGTCGATCATCACCGCAATCAGAAACACTATTAATATCAGAACGAACCACACTGCAAAGTTCACCAGATACGCAAGCCAGCCGTACTGCGCAACGCTGAGCACCACGCCGCCGCCAAGAAATAGGTCAACAAACAGCGTCGTTTCGACGACCGTACCCATCATCTTGTAAAGCATGAGCGCGCCTAAATGCTTGCCTCCAAACTCCACCATCGGACCTGTGGCAATCTCGTGCGGAGCGATGGGAATATCGAACGGTTTCTCCATAAGCATGCCCTGCAGTGCCATATCCGCAACGAGTGCGCCTATGAAGAATATTGGAATGAAAAATGCCCACTGCATATTTGCCTGCGCAGCAACTATATTTGCGAGAGAGGTGGTGTTGTAATAAACCATCATTGCCACCATAACCATGACCAGAGGAAGCTCATAAGCGAGCATGCTCATCAGCGCCCTCATCACACCCACCGCGGCGTTGGGGTTGCCGCTGGCGCCAGCGCCGAGCGCAAAGCCCAGAGCGGGAATGGCGAGGAGGTAGAGAATCAAGAACAGATCTCCGTCGGTGCTGAGCATCGAGTATCCGGCCACGGGAAGAAACAGAAACGCCAGTGCGATGCCCGATACGGAGAACAGCGCAGCGAGGTCGAATATCCAGCCGTGCGAGATGTTCGTTTTCTTGCCGAATAACTTGAACACGTCTATAAAGCCCTGATACACCGGTGGCCCGACTCGATTCTGTATTCTCGCAGAAACCTTTCTGGCAATACCGTTGAACAGCATGCCAATAGCAAAGCCCAGCGTGACCATGCCCGCCAGTATGAGTATCTTTTCCAGGATATCGACGATTTCCATTACCATAGCAACCACCACCCCACAAGAATGATGAAGAACAGAAGCACGTATATAGAATAATCACCCACTATGCCCGTGTAAATCTTCCTTGCACCAGTGCCCAAAATCTCCGCAGCACTGAGCACTATCTCCCAGCCACGCTCTGCACCTTTCTTGAATATCGGGCCAAACACTTCATCGAAGGGCTCAAAGTACTTGCTGGAAGCGTGCATTCCTATGTGCTCGTACAGCTCCGGAGGCTCGCCCGCAAGGTAATTATCAATGTGCGGCACAACCTCCTGCTTCTTCCACTTGTACAGTATGAACGCAACTAACAGCCCGCCGAGCATGCCGAATATAACAGCAAGGGTGTTGTAAGTGGCCAGCCCGGTGTTGATGGAGAACAGAGTATGCTGAATGGGCTGCATGCCGTATCCGCGCAGAATCGGGGCGGTTATATCCACGAACCAGCCGGGAATCACAAGGAATATCACCAGAGGAAGCACCAGAAGCCACATGGGTATGAGCTGAGAGAGCGGCGCTTCTTTCACGTCGTAGCGCGGCTCGCCCAGGAACACACCGTACAGAATCTTGAACGCGTAAAGGAACGCGCCCACGCCGGCAATGAGCATTATTGGCGTGACGAACAGAAACTTTTTCTGAATGGCCGCCTCGTAAAGAAGCCATTTTGCCGCAAAGCCGCTGGTGATGGGTATCGCCGCCAGCGCGAATATTGCGAACAGTGCGGCAAGGAACGTGAACGGCATCTTGTAGCCCAGCCCTCCGAGCTCGCTTATCTTCCACTTGCCGGTGCGATAGAACACCGCACCCGCCGCGAGGAACAGCACGGCCTTGAAGAATGTGTGGTTCAGCGCCTGAAACAGCGCACCGGTCATGGCGAGAGGCGTGCCTATCCCTATACCTATTGCTATGTAGCCAAGCTGGCCAATGGAAGAATAGGCAAGAAGCTTGCGCAGGTCGTCCTGCATCACTGCCAGCACAGTGCCCGCAAACGCGGTGAACGCCCCTATGACCGCAAGCGCGTATCCGAACCACGGCACTCCGCGGAACGTGCCCCAGGAAGAGATAACGCTCATTCCGACCACGCCGTACATGAACAGAATTATTCCGAAGAATCCGAGCTTGCTCAATCCGCCAGAAAGAAACGCGACGAACGGCTCTTCCGAGCGAGAATACGCGTGCGGAGCCCACGCATGCATAGGCATCAGCGCACCCTTCACCGCAAAGCCCGCGACGAGAAGCGATAGCGCGGCCAGGGTCAGGGGCGTGGCGGTGAGATGCATATCTGCGAACAGAAACGTGTTCGTCTTGTAGTACAGCATCATGAAGCCGAATAGAATGAGCATTGCGGACAGAGAGCCGAATGCAAGATAACTCACTATGGCCCTGCGGTCATGGCCGCGAAGCACCAGGGCAAAGATGCTCCAGGACATTATCTCCCAGAATATGAAAAACGAGAGTATATCCTGCGAGAGAAGCAGCCCGAATGACCCGAACATTGTGAGAAGCATGGCCGCGTAGAAGCCGCCGGCGTTGCGCTTGACGAAAGAGTTTGCGAACATCACGGTTAGTGGAAACACCGATGCGAGAAGCATCAGGAAGAACCAGCCGAGGGGCGTGATTGCAAGGTGAATCACACCCGGACCAAGATTATAAGTCAGCGAAGTTTCAAGAGTGAAGAATTTCAGATAACTCGGCACGGTGATACCCATCGTACCCGCCCACGCGAGCACCGCCATGAACGGGAGCAGAGAGATTATGAAAGCTACCACGCCAGCCACTCGAGGATACTTGTTCAAAGCAAGCACTAGGAACACGCCTGCAAGAAGGGAAACAAGAACTTCAGTCAGCATTATGGACCACCTCCCATCAGTGCGGCAGCCGCCTTAACTGCCGGAGTGTACAGATACTGCGGGAACATGCCCACCAGCACCAGAATAAGTGCGAGAATAGTTATCGCCGCAATCTCGCTTCTGGTGAGCACCTTTGACTCTTCGCCCTCCGTGCCGCGGTGCAGGAAACGTGCATAATAAACACCCTCCACTATGGCGGCGAATATGATGAGAAGAATCACCGCCCAGAACCCGCGCTGAGCCATGTTCACCAGCAGGTACCACTTACCCCAGAATCCGGGGAACGGTGGCATGCCAATTATCGAAAGCACGCCGATGAATATCGGGCCGGCGACCCACGGATTGCGGAGCACACCCTCTTTGTACCCGCGAGTGCCCAGGAAAAGCAGTGATTTTGCGAGAGCGTGGCTCACCATGAGGAATATCGCGGCAGTGAATGCGAGAGCGCTGTGCATGGAGAACGCAACCAGAATAAGACCCATCTGCCCGATTGAGGAATAAGCGAGCATTCTCTTCGGGTCTTTCTGTCTCAGCGCTGCGAGTTCGCCTATGACGAGCGTGAGGAGTCCGAGCAGCATCGCAAGGTTAAAGCCCTTTACAAGAGGCACCAGAGTGAACAGCAATCTTGCAATTGCATAAATTCCCGCCTTGGATGGACCCAGAGAGAAGAACGCTGCCACACGGTTGCTTGCACCCTCGTACGCATCGGGAACCCAGCCATTAAGCGGAAACAGCTCAGCCTCGACCCCGATACCGATAATCAGAAATATGAACGACATCAGCCGGGCGGATTCGGGCATGGTGTTGATTCTCGCAGCAATATCATAGAAATTCAACGTTTTCAGGTACCCGTAGATGGTGGCAATGCCCAGCAAAATGAACGAAGAACCGATGGTGCCCAGAACGATGTATTTGAACGCACCCTCGTACGCCTTCTTCGTGCGCATAGACGCCACCAGCCCGTACGAGCCCACGGCGGTGATTTCAAAGAACACGAACATATTGAACAGGTCTCCGGTTATCACAATGCCCGTGGATGAGGCTGTGACGAGCATGTAAATCATAGAAAACTTCACGGAATTTTCCGCATCGCCAAAATACGAAAGATAAACTATGGGTGCCAGTGCGTTTATGAGCAGTGCGAGAATCGCACCCAGATAGCCCACGGACAGGAGAATGCCCACGGGCGGATAGAATCCCGAAAGTTCTTCGTAAATTACTCCGTGCTCAAGCACGTTGAGAAATATTATTAGCGAGATTGCAGTATTTAGAAGCAGAACCGCCATTGTGTAATACTTCACCGCCTTTTTGGACACCATATTTATGAGCGGTGCGAGAAACGCGAAGAACAGTGGAAATGCTATGAGAAGCACAGGAGGCAAACTCACCATTTCATCACCCCCTCTTTGTCCAGCTCAATGGTGCCGGTTTTCCGGTAATAACCCATGGCCACCGCGAGTGCCAGCGCTGTGACGGACACTCCGATAACGATGGCAGTGAGCACCAGCGCCTGAGGCACCGGATCCACGTAAAGCGGATAATTGCCGTTCTCAATCGGCGCAGTACCGCCGGGCAGATAGCCCATAGCCACAATAAGAATATTCACGCCCGTCTCCACGATGTCCGCGGCCAGAATTATCTTCAGTATGTTTTTCTTGCTCATAACCGCGTAAAGGCCAATGGCAATGAGCGCGGAGGACATGATGAATATGGGCACTAAAAGTTCGTAGGTCATTCTTCATGCACCCCCTTGATATTGTGCAGTATTCCGCCAAGCTCTGAGCCCACCTTGAATCCGATGGCTATGTAAATCAAAGGAATTATGCCAGCGCTGAACACCGTGCCAAATATACCCGTGGGAAGGTAATTCTCCAGAAACTCGTTTGCCAGCACGAGCCCCAGAAGACCTATGAGCGCATAGCTCATGCCAGCCAGGCTCTCGGTGATTGATAATTTTTTCTCCGGAAGCCCGCGATTGGTCTCCACCAAGAGCAGAAGCAGAAAGCCAGAGGCGATTATCGCACCTCCCGGAAAGCCACCACCGGGGGTCAGGTGCCCGTGTATGAATATATATGCACCCACTATAACTATGAACGGAAGTATGATTACGGTGGCCACCTGAGTCACAAAGTTTGGCTCAACAGCCTTTTCTATTCTGCGCTTGTACTCGCCGAGAAGAATAGCCAGTCCGGTGGCCGCAGTGAACAGCACCGTGACCTCGCCCAGAGTATCGAAACCTCTGTATTCGACCACAATAGCCGTGACCACGTTTTGAGAGCCTGTATCCTTACGTGAATCGTTCAGATACTGCTGTGGCACAGACTGATTCGCCTGATGGTCGTTTATGGGATTCACATAATCTCCTCCGGTTGTGTAATTAATGGGAGCACTAGAAGTGACGAAGAAATACGCGAGTATGACGAACACAGCTACTGATATGATAATTGCTATTGCTTTTCTCATTTTTCCCACCTCTCTGTGCGTTGAATTGCATAAACAAATATTGCCAGCGTGATGCCCGCACCAATCGCGGCCTGCGTGATTGCCACATCGGGCGCCTGAAGCAGAAGAAACACAATTGCCGCCACGAGGTCCGCAAACCCCACCGCAATGGCCGCAGATAACAGGTCTTTCGTCTCAACAGCATAAATTGCAGGAGGAATTATAAGCGCTGCAAGAATCCATGCTATAATTAAAAATACGCTCATTCCTCCACCTCCTTCTTGCAGACGGGTGCATCGCACTCGTTCACTTCAGTTTTCTCCCACAGAGGTATGCCACCTTTGTAGGCAGCGCGCGCCATGGCACTGGCACCCACCGGCGCAGTCACGGCTATGAATATTATGATTACCAGCGCTTTAACAATCCATCCGGGCTGCATGAGGCCCACACCCAGCACGACGGACATTAATCCGAGAGTGGTGGTCTTGGTGGAAGCCTGCATTCTGTTGTACACATCGGGCATGCGCACCAGACCGATTCCGCCGGATATAAAGAAGAATGCGCCCATAAAGCACAGCGCCAATCCGATATAATAGAGTATGAGTTCAATCATAGGCCTCCCTCCAGATACCTTGCAACTACTATTACGCCAATAAACGCCAGAATCGCGTAAACCAGTGTGATATCCAGATATATGAATCTTCCAGACAGCAGTGCGATTATCACCAGTATGGCGGCGGTTATATTTGTTATGGCGTCCAGCGCCACCATTCTATCCGCGGCGGTCGGACCACGCAAAAGACGGTAAAGCGATAGGAACGTCGCAAGAGTGAGCATGGATATAAGTGCCAGAAACACGTAGAAATTCACGAAAACACCCCCTTCAGCCACTTTTCAAATGCACCCTTTATTATGTCTCCCGCCTTGCTCAAATCATCGCAAACCTGAACCCAGTGAATGTACAGAGTGTTATCTTTTATCTCCATGGTCATTGTACCGGGCGTGAGCGTGATTGAGTTGGCAAGCATGAGCTTAGCCGCCGGAGAGCTCAGGTCTGTGGTTATCTTCACAATACCCGGCTTCAGAGGCATCTTAGGACTCAGCACAATAATCATCATGTGGATGTTTGCCTTAATCATCTCCCAGATAAATACAAAAGTATATACCATCAAATATCCAAGTCTCCGAGGGTGAAAGTATTTCATAGACGCACCGGGGAGATAACGATAGGTCAACCCCGCCACTGTGAGTGCCACCACTGCACCCACGAACACTTCCTGCATAAACGCCTCCATTGTAATACCGGGTGAGAATATCAAAGCTATCCAGGTTATGAATCCCACTATGGCCACGAAAGCGTAGCCGGACGCACCGCTGTTGTTCTCAGGCATGCCGAAGGCAATAGCATGAATATATATTACCTTTTCCCAAAATCGTCATTTTTTATCGTAAATTACTAATTTTCGGCACAATCGAGGCATCTTTTTACGAGTTGCGAAATTGCACCCCCTGCACCATCACAAAAATTTATATGCGAGTTCCCTATTTCACCTTTAGCGGGCCAGTAGCTTAGCTAGGTAGAGCGCGGGACTCTTAATCCCGTGGCCGGGGGTTCGA
>JAADDK010000134.1 GCA_013154005.1 Methanobacteriota archaeon | reverse complement strand
ATGGTGGTATTTGTGGTAATTGTTAAATTGGAAGGATAAGAAGACGAGTTATATTCCACCCCAAGAGAGTCAAGTCCATTTGTATTGGTAAAAGTGATATTGAGTTCCAGATAATACCCTTCTGGTACAGTGGGATTTACGGGATTCAACACATACGGATACATTCCCGATGATGAATATGTGTTCTGGGTAATTCGCGTAGTATTATTTGCCACCAATATCGAATTTACACCATTAACTGCAGTGAGATTCACATACAGGTAATCTATGTTTCTTCTACTACTACTTATAAATGTGTTATTAATATCAACATATATTCCCACCACAGCACTTAAAACGTTATACTGCTCCGTTAAGGCGGTTTCATATTTCCAGGTTGCCCATCCTTTGTTCCCCAAATTATTAGGAATGTATACTTCCTTACTTGTACTACCCATGGTCCAGTTCATATTCCCAGGATTTCCATTGACATCTGCGTGAAAATAAAAAACATTTGTTTCCGTTGTGCTTCTCGTTGCACGCTTCACCACCGATGGCATATCACGCTCATGGTTCCAGTTGAATATGGTAATCCACATTCTTCCCGCAGGAATATTCAAACCTGTTGCCAGCTCAACCCGATGATATCCTGCTGCTATATTTTTGATATATCCCTTGAAAATCCAGTTTCCAGACTCAAATTCATATTCTGAAGCATTGAACAACCCATCCCTTCCAGATATGGTTATTTTATATTGTACAGGAAACGGAACCCAGTAGAGATGCGCCCCCCCATTATTGCCACCAAAGTAAATCTCCGCTGTATCATTACCGCTTTTGGGCTTTACGGGTGGCGGCGGGCCAATATAAACACTCACATGTCTGCCCGCATATGGCTTTGGAAAATCAGACGGGATGGTGGTATTGAGCCACATATCCGGACCGTATGGATAATCAGGGATGCCATCGCCGTCCACATCCGGCAACTTTTTACCATCCACTATCACATAACTCTCATTGTCTGGAATACCGTCATTATTGAAATCATGAGGGTATGGATCAAATTTGTCAGGCACGCCATCATGGTCGCTATCTTTCCAATGCCATTCTCTAATAAATGGAATATCTGTACCGCCCATAAATTCACCGCGCACCTGCATGAAAACATCTCTAAAGCCAGATGTATGAGAGTAATTTACGAGATCAATATTTGCATCGTAAACGTCACCGATAATATCGGGTATAATATTTTGATGAGCCCAGTCCCCAAATGCCCCATCAATTTTCACAGTCTCAGGAGATTTGTACAGGTACATTTTTGCACCTGTGTAAACATATGAAAAAGTAACTCCATTCGCCGTGAGTTTTGCCCTGACACTTACCACGCTTGCTGGAGCTCCAGAAAAATTGCCATAAACACACACTATAGCATTCTTTATTTTCTCATTGATTTTGAATACAGGAGCCCCAGAAAACACACCTGAGTACCGGTCTCCATTTACCGTTACATATCCATTGGTCATATTTGCCCCGCTTATATCCAGAGTGATAGCACTCAGAGTGAAAGTCCCAGGAGCCGTTACGTTTATTTTTAATATTTCAGAACCATTGGTAAGCACATCGTATGGCGTACTTTCCACCACCTGTACCGTAGATTCGGCCACAGAGAGAGGAGGTGTTTTTAGAACCACATTGCTGTGTATCTCTTCAACAAAAACTACGCGGGAATTTGAGGATATATGATTTAACTCTCCCTCTATACCACTGTCACCCACTGCATATTGCATTCCCGAGCACTCCGTAAAATTCCAGAGCTGTTTCCCTGATGAATATTTCCAGAGATGCGCGCCCCTCAGGGTTCTGTTCCAACCGTAAAACTCTGCAACATAATGTGCCTGTATGCCATCCATCCAGTAACCGCCATGCCCATCATCAACGGCAACATAAAAACTCTCATCTGTAGAAAATATATTATCTTTCTGTATCATAAAATACAGAGTGTTCCCAATCAGTTTATATTTGTATGTGAAATTGCCATAGTGATACCCCGCAACAGAGTTCCAGTCACTGAGATTTCCATCTATGGTAAGACCCGGGTTCATAAAAAATAAAGAAATCCCTATGCCCGCAGTTATCAGCACAGCCACTATAAGAAACGGAACCACATGAAAATGAACCTTGCTTTCTACTTTCAGGTCACCCCAGCCACTCCCAAATCCATTAACAAATCCCTCTTTGGAGAGTATACCAGAACGGTCTATTTCCTCTTTTTTTACTTTAACCTCTGGCCTTCTGGCGCCCGTACCAAGTGCCGCTTTGAATATTATTCTGAATGCTTCTTTTTCATCCACATCCAACAGCTTCATTAAGTCTTTCTTTCGAGCCTTTGCCACCTTTGCTACATCATAGCCGGCCAGCGCGAGAAGTTTTGCCTTGTGTCTGTCAATATCCAGCTTCTTCTCCATATCGTACATACGCCCCACAATATCACGGGCTGTCGCGATAATTACCTTCAACTTTGAGGTGGAGATTCTGGGGATATGCTTTTTCAATGTAAGCTCGTCCATCTTGGCTATGTCCTCTAAGCCAATGCCGTGGCTCTGCAATTTTTTTGCTCGTTTTTTACCGATATACGGGAGTTTTGTGTATTCATCAATCATTCTACCAACCCACCAATTTCAGCTTTATATCTTTTAGCTTCATCGCCCATACCCAGCGCGGTGAGAAGGAAATAATAGTTTACCTTTGCAGCCTTCTTATCCTGGTCCACCGCAATGGCCTTTTCCAGATATTCACGCGCTTTTTCATAATCACCCTTCTCCATATAGCACCGGGCAAGATTATTAAGGGCATTGTAAAAATTAGGCTCTCGCTCAAGCACCTTCTGATACGTCTCGATGGCTTTATCTATGCGCCCGCTGCGGAAATACAGATTTCCAAGATTGGTAAGATACGTGTTATTTCCCGCGTACAGCCGCGTAAGCTTGCGAAGATACTCTTCACTTTCGTTATATTTACCCATCTTCATAAGTGATAGACCAAGTCCATTTAGAACACGCTCATCATCTGGAAAATCCTTATACGCTTTCTGAAAATGTGCATAAGCCTCCGAATATTTGCCTTTCTTGAGAAACTTGTAACCCAGCTCAATATCTCGAAGCACATTCTTCTCATGCCAGAGATACAGCACAAGATTTGAGAAAAATATGAAAAACGTCACCGTGGCAGAGAACACTATGGATTCGTCATACACACCGTATCCCCCATTGGCGTGTATGCCCAGCAGCTCATGGGCGGGAGCTATGAAAAGAAACGCCAGCGTGAGAAATATAAAGCCTATATTTATGACTTCCACAGACTTGCGAACTTTTAAAGTGAATATTATGCCAACAATGATCAGTGCAAGCCCCACAATGATGAGTATGATATCAGACATGCCGAAACTCAAAGATAAAAGCGCTGCTACAGGTGGCATCACTGCAAGAATTGCAAAACCGCCGTATGTGATAAACAATCCCATCCTCTCTTTTGCATCGATATTTTTAATCATCAGCAAAAGCAACAGCGCCGCCAGAGCCACCAGGCCCCCAATAAACCAGCTGAAAAACGTTATCGCCGCGCCTATACCGAATATCACCAGTCCAGGAATCAGAAGCTGGTTATTGGAGCCCACCTGCACATAGTACAGAAACGTGAGCGCTAGCGCAAGCGTGGAAAGCACAAATATAAGCTGCGTGGCCAGCATAAACGCAGATTGCGCCTGCAGGTTACCAAACAGGAAAATTATAATCGTGGAAATAACTGCTGCCACATCCAGTCCCAGAATGTACTCGGTGTACTCTTTCATACCCTAATAATTGAGTTATCCATATTTTAAGGTTTCGGCAATTCATGCCATGTTCAGCTCAAATTTTACGCAAAATCATCAAATCAGCAACATTCGTACCCGTGTATCCCGTATGTATTCGGGCACCCACCCGGCCAAGCGCAGTGTAAGAGTCATGCATTTTCAATACCTCCTCTAAATCTATGCCTGCGTCTCTTAGTTTTTTCGCCGTGTCTCCGTTTACCATCGCGCCGGCCGCATCGGTGGGTCCGTCCACGCCGTCAGTGCCGAGGGACACAAAGACCGTATCTGTGCCCTCGATACCCATGGCCACTCTCAGGGCCAGCTCCTGATTTCGACCACCCTTACCCTGCGCCGCGCCCACGTTCACGGTGGGCTCACCCCCAAAAACATATATGCCCGGAGCAGAGTACGATAAAATGCGTTCTGCAACCTCGCGCACGTCTCCCACCATGGGCTCTTCCACCAGCGTGGCAGAGAGCTGCGAGGCAAGCAGTTTTCTCGCAAATGCGTTATCGGCAAGCACGAAATTCTCGCATGTGCCCCTCGGTGCAGAATCATCAGAGGGAATATCCTCGTTAACACCGTACTTTTTGAATATGCTCAGCACTTCACCACGCTCCACGTGCATCGAATACGTGAGCCCGGAGCCAACGAGAGATGGAGCACCCATCACGTCGGATATGATTAGTGAAACACATCTGCCCCGAAACCGTCCCAGCAGCTTGCCCCCTTTCACGGAAGACAGAAAGATGCGAACCCGGTTAATCTCCTCAATATTCGCACCCCGCAAAAGCAAAGCGCGGAGAATGCGCACGTACCTGTCAAGGGGAATGCGCGGCACTTCTAACAGGGAAGATGCACCTCCCGATATCAGAAATACCACGAAATCGTGCTCATCCAAAGATTCAATATACCGAACCACACGCCGGGACGCTTCTACCGTATGCGCGTCGGGTACGGGGTGCGCGGTTAAATTTACCCGTATTCCGTTAATCGGGCCGTACTCGCAGTAATTGGTGTTTATGATGCCTCCCGCAATTCGCGAGCCCAAGAGATGAATAAGGCCAACCGCCATGGGGCACGCCGCCTTGCCCGCACCAACCACATGGAGCTTTTTTGGAATGTCGAACTCATTATGTTTTACATATAACATCGAGTCGAAGCTTAATGAATTTATAATGACATGATCTCCTCTGAGAGCGAGAAGCACCAAATCCAGAGCGTTAAGCAGTTTCATCTCTTCGGCCCCTGCAGCAGGCACAGTTTTCAAAACATCCATGTTTCACACACATCATTCATAAATAAAAAACTGTCGCATAAACTATAAATCTGGTGAGCCATGCACAGATATGGTAGATGATAACCTTAAAAATGAAGTGGAGTCATTGAGAGTGGAAATAAACCGCCTCAAATCAAAAAAAGATATTGTGCCGCACCGGCACTGCATGAACTGCGGAATAGCCATACCGCCAGACAAGCAGTTCTGCTCTAAAAAATGCGAAGATGAATGGAATACCCTTCTGCGCAGAAAAAAAATGAATATGTACATCTGGATGATTTTCCTTGTGATTCTCATAATAATACTGATGGCAAGCATGGGCGGGCTATAGTGGCGCGGATTCAACGTGCTTTCGTATTCTCCATTTTAGCCATACAGCCCCGCGGGGGGCGAAAAACGATGATTTTTTATACTCTAAAGCACCTGTCCGCCGCGTTTGAGGTGAGCACATGAAAGTGGTTCTGGGCGGCACGTTCGAGTACATGCACAGAGGGCACAGGGCGCTGCTCGAAAAAGCGTTTGAAATCGGAGAGAGCATCACCATCGGCATAACTGCGGATAATTTCAAAGAAGGTGTGCAAAAAGATTTTGCTACGCGAAGCGAGGAAGTGCGCAAATTCGCCGAAAGATTCGGAAAGAAGTTTCGCATTGTGAAAATTCACGACCTGTACGGGCCCACGCTCACGGAAGATTTTGATGCAATTGTGGTATCCGAAGAGACCCGGGTAAATGCCGAGCTGATTAACCGGGAAAGAGAGAAAAGAAATATGAAGCCCATGAAAATCATCACCATTCCAATATACCTGGCGCAGGACCTGCTGCCCATTTCATCGAGAAGAATACGCGCGGGATTGATTGACGAAGAAGGAAAAAGATTGAAGCCGCTCAGAGTGGCAGTGGGTTCTCAAAATCCCTCAAAAATAAATGCTGTGCGCAGTGTGTTTGAGCGCGTGTTTAAACTTGATATGGAGTTCATACCAAAGAGCGTGGATAGTGGTGTGCCGCCCCAGCCATTCGAAGAAGAAACCGTGCAGGGCGCATTAAATCGAGCACAGCGAGCGATGGAAAACGAAGATTACAGTGTGGGCATAGAGGCTGGGCTGTTCTGGGACGATGTTATGAAAGAATATCTGGACAGAGCGTACTGCGTGATTCTGGATTATTACGGGCGCACAACGTTCGGGCACACGGGCGGATTCGTGTATCCGCCCAGAGTGATAGAGATGGTAAAAGATGGTATGGAGGTGGGCGTGGCAATGGAACAGCTCACTGGCATATCGGAAATAAAGAAAAAGATGGGTGCCATCGGGTACCTGAGCAACGGCCTGATTTCTCGCGACGAGTTCAACGCTCAGGCGGTGCTGATGGCCATGATTCCGCGCGTGGGCGCAGAGCATTATCTCAATGCAGTGCAAGATACGCAAACACTTTCGCATCATTGACGAGATTTTCAATGCGGCAGTACTCGTCGGGCTGATGCTCCACATCGTCGGCGGTCATCCATACCACCGCGGGTATGCCTATCTTTCTGAATGCTGCCGCAACTGTGCCGCCGCCTATGCCACCAATTATGGGCTCAATGCCACGCAGCTCCTTCAATGCCCGGACTAATTTTTTAACTATTTCGCTGTCTTCCGGTGTGGCAGACGGCTCTCCACGCTGCACCACTTCAACCTTAATATCCGCACCGGTTTCTTTGCTCATCTCCTCCGCAATGCGCTTTACGTCTTCAAGCACTTCTTCCACTCTGTGCTCTGGCAGTATGCGAAAATCAAAGTAGAATACATCAGTACCCGGAACGGTATTCACATTATCCACGTTTTTCTCCTTTTTCGTTATCTCAAATGTGGATACCGGCGGCTCAAACAGCGTATTGGTAGATGAATACTTATCGTGCAGATACTCGTCCACCCGAAGCGCGAATTTCATCGCAATGCGGTGCGCATTCAACCCTTTATCCGGGCGGCTGGCATGGCTCTGCTTGCCCAGCGTTGTTATCTTCAGCCACAGCGCGCCTTTCTCCGCAATCTCCACGAACGAGCCGTCGGAGTTGCCGGCATCGGGCACCACCACAAGGTCATCTTTCATGAACAGGTCCTTGTCCATCAGATAATGCACACCGTAGCGACTTCCCGCCTCCTCGTCAGCCACAAACACCAAGCCGAGATTTATCTTTGGGCGCAGTCCGGCTTTGAGAATCGCCTTGGCGGCAAAATATGAGCTCACTATGCCCTGCCCGTCGTCCAGCGTGCCGCGCCCGTAAATTTTACCGTCCTTCACCACCGGGTCGTACGGGTCATGGCTCCAGAGCGATAAATCGCCTTCAGGCACGGTATCCATATGGGACAGAATCCACAGCGTGCGAGAGCGGTCCTCGCCAAAGATTATGCCTACCAGATTCGGACGCTTTATTCCATTCTCATCAACAGTGTCGTAGCGCTTGACCTCATCGCAGATTTCGTGCAACGCTCGCTCCAAAAATTCGGCACGCTTTTCCTCGCCGGGACCGCCAGACACGGGGTTAACCGCGTTTATGCGGATCATATCAACCATGAACTTCACTATTTCGCTTTCCATTTCGTCAATAACTTTCATTACGTCCATGCGTGGGACATGCCCGCAAAGAAAATAAACGTTTCACTCAACTATGACCCGCTCGGGCACGGCCACCACCTCGTCATCGCCCACAAACCGCGATACCGAGATAAACTGTCCGCTGCGCGTGTACACCGTGCAAAGTTCGCCTTTTTGAAGCTCGGGCATCTCCGCCACACCCGGCCTGTAAAGCGGTGAGCCGTTTGCCAGATTTTTCAGCGCAGAGTCCCATACGACTATTCTCGGAAGAAACGAGACGATACTGTCTCCCGGCTTGATGTACTGTTTCAGAAGCGAGTCGTCACCGTCTTCTTTCCAGAACACATATGCATCTAACAGATCAGTGAGAGAAACCGCATCTTCTTCCGTAAATTGAGCCGTTGCCACCCTTCTCAGGTCTTCCATCTGAGCACCCACACACAGAGCATCGCCCATATCGCGGCACAGTGAACGGATATACGTGCCCGACTGCACCTTTGCCCTGAACAGCACCAGCTTATCCTCCCGCTCTATGAACTTTAGAGAATGCACCGTTCTCTTTCTTAATCGTCGAGCCACCGCACTGCGCACTGGCGGAATCTGATAAATTTCACCCTGAAACTCTTCAAAAACGCGATGAAGTGATGCGTCATCAACCTCGCCGTGCAGGCGCATCACGCTCACGTACTCTTTCGGCAAATAATGCAGATAATTAATCAGTTTCGTGGCTCGATTCAGCGCCACCGGCAAAACTCCGGTAACTTTCGGGTCCAGCGTGCCCGCATGGCCAGTGCGATTCACGTTCAGAATTTTCCGCACCCACGCGCTTACCTGATGACTCGTTGGGCCTTTTGGCTTATCGATGATAACCACTCCAAAATTGAGAAGCGCCTCCACACTCATTGCAGCGCCTCCAGAATCTTGCTAACTATCTCCTCGGGCGTCATATTTGCAGAGTCGAGCACAAGGTCGTACACGCTGGTATCCGTGTAATCCACACCGTAGAGTTCGATGTATCGCTTTATCTCACTCTCCTGCCGGGCAAGCATGGCGTTCAGTACTTCCTGAAACTCGCCGCCATCTCTTTTCTGTATGCGCTCAGCACGCACGTGCTCTGGTGCATCAATGTATATCTTAAACGCGGGCACACCATTACGATAAAGCATCCAGCCCGCAAGGCGACTGTCCACCACAACGTTGTCCAGTTCCTTCGCTCTTCGCACCAGCTCCTCATCTATTCTGTAATCCACTTCGGGGTGCTCCTCCGCGTACCTGCTGAATTCCACAAGGTCCATGCCCATCTCCTTGGCCATCTGCCGGAAAATCATACCACCGGAGATGAGCGGATAGTTCAGTTTAGAGGATAAAAGCTTTGCCACCGTTGTCTTACCACTTCCTGGAGGGCCGCTTATTGTGAACCTCATTCCTCCTCGCGCTCCAGCTGCTCTTCCACAAGCTTTCCACTTTCATCGTACTCCTTAAGTTTCTTGGTAAACTCAAAGTACTTGAATATGTACTGCACCACCCAGGCAAGAGGCATTGTCACAGCGGAGTACATCCAGAGCCAAGAGGGAAAAATAAACGATGAGTTCATGTCCACCGCAAAGTTCCATGGTACGGCCATGTACGTGTATATCGCGATGTACTGCATAAAGGTCCAGAGCCACGTGAATATGGCTATTACAATAAGAAGCGTAATCATCGTGGATTTCATCATCTTTGACTGCGAGCTCATGCTCTCATTCATATACTGAGCCTGCAATTCCTTCAATTTTTCCAGCTTTGCAGTATCCTGTTTCATCACCGCTTCCCTGTAAACTTTATTGAACGCTTTCATCTTCGCCTGCACTTTTGCTACCTGAATCCAGTCGGCAAAGTAGTGTCGGGCCCAGACATTGATTAGCGTCAAAACCACACCTGTGGAGAGAATCGTGTAAATTGGATACTTACCCCCAAAAGAGAATAAAGGTGTGAATATTATTCCTGCCGCATTGCCCAGAGCTGTTCTTAACTCAGGAATGAACATTATCATCATCATTAACAGCATAAACAGCATGTACATGCTTGACGCTGAAGACTGCTGCGTTGCCTGGGGTTTCTGCACATCATTCATTTAAATGCCTCCATAAACTTCTCGACTGCCTGCTCAAGCATTCCATCATGGTTCTGCAATACCATCACTGGAGCACCGGTGAGCACAGAGCACGCAAACGCCACCATGCGATTCGCTTTCAGATGCTCTTCAATCTCTTCGTAGCTCTCGAAGTCCCTCTTTCGAGTGCGGTCTTCTTTGCGACGGCGCATTATCTCATGAGCCCCCGCTTCAACGACCACTATCAGATCAGGTTTGAGCTCTTCCAGCACCCATACGGGAAGCCCGGGAAAGTAGCCAGATGGAGTTTTTATGGTGAGATGCGTGTCCACGATTACGTCACTCATAGCACCTATCTTCTTTGCTGCATCGCGCTGCAGTTCTTTCTGGAGAGTGATGGGGAGTTTCCGTATCTCGTCCCTATCGCTGACCACATTTTTTGCCAGCGCCTGCTCAAGCATGACCGTGCCATAGTTAACAATTCTATGGCTGGTCTTCATGGCCACTTCTTTCATTATACTCGTTTTGCCTGCTCCGGGAACTCCTGCCACCACCACCCTCATATCTATCACTCGAAGAACTGCCTTATTACAGGATGCATCTCCATCAACTGCTCTTTGCCCATGGCTTCGTAGAGCTGAATCAGGATACCCACAGTCAGCAGCACGCCTGTACCGGACGTATTACCCACCGTACCGATAAGGTCGGCAAACGCCGCAAGGGCACCGACCAGAGCTCCGCTGAGTATCGTAACTGCGGGTATGTACTTGTTTAGAATCTTTTCGAGCACCGCGGGGCTGCGCCTGAATCCGGGAATCTGCATTCCACTCTTCTGAATCTGCTGCGCCACCGCATGAGCGTTCATGTTTGCCGTTTCTATCCAGAATTTGGCAAATACAACGCTCATGCCAATCATAAACGTTACAAATACAATTACATGAATCACCAGCTGCCAGTAGGTCTGATACGTAAACACCTGATAATATTGTTGAGGATTCATCAAAGGTAAGAGCCAGTACGATAATCCCCGCACCCGGTTCAGATAGTACGCAATACCGCCTATGGGCGTAGTAGTGCGTATACCCCACATTTCTGCCTGCTGAGGCGTGGGATACTGCCCTATTAGCGGGTTATGTCCGAGGACCGGAATCTTGCTGAGCGTGGGATTGGACCAAAACAGCATTGACCACATTGCCACGTTGGCAAGCAGCGCAGATGTCAATATCACAGGAATATTAGATGAGTACATCAGTTTTATAGGATAGCGACCTCTCGCACCTCTGGCGCGCTCGTGAGCCAGCGGAAGCTCTATCTTTATGCTCTGAGCGTAAGCCACAAGGAAGAATATGATGGTCGTACCAATGAGCGCAATAACTGGATTCGGCGGAGCAAATAATATTCTCTCAATACCCCCACCGAAGATCTGCGCGGCCGTTGAATGCTGCAATATATATATAGTTTTTGGAATACAACCGCTCGGCGGGTTAAGAATGCTCACCGGCTCGTTCATACGCGAAGGAATCCAGTTCACGGTACCTGTGAAGATCGCCTCAGATACTCCTGCAGCAATAAACAGAGATATACCTGAACCAATGCCCCATTTGCTAACAAGTTCATCCATAAGGAAGACTATGTAAGAACCGAAGAATAACTGTATTACTATTATCAACTTTGCCAGGAAATCTCCGTAACCTGGTGCAAACGCGTTCAAACCCGACACAAAAGTATTGGAAGGTTGCAGATACCCAAATACCTGTGGAATAGCTTCCACAAATATCATAATTATGACCAGCAATTTCTGAGTGGACTGATACATCGCTTTATCTTCTTCATCTGTCAAATCAATGTTGAATATTTTTGCGCCCACAAACAGCTGCATTATGATACTCGCCGTAACTATCGGACCGATACCAAGGTGCACCAGTGAACCTGAAGCACCTGCCATTATGGCCCGGAAAGATGCAAACAGATCAACAACCTTCTGCTGGTCCACACCATATAGATAAATATTTGTCAAGCCAAAGTATATGAGCAGCACGGATACTGTCCACAGTAATTTCTGCTTGAAATGCACGTGGCCCTTTGGTTTCTTTACAATGGGAAGATAATTAACCACAGGTTTGAGACCGTAAAGCTTGCTCTTATCACCGTTATATGAAAGTAGAAGATAGCCCAGATAGAAAAGAGGAACACTCCACAGCGAAAATATCAGGAAATCAAGCCACCGACCAACAATTATCTTATTGATGAAATCCATGAATCCAAGTAATTTCCATTCCACTACTGAGAAATAAAGATAAGCAAAGATAAACCAGCCAATTGCTATGGGCAATGCCACGCCCTTTTTCCTGGGAATCTCTTCCTCAGGCATTGACTACTTCACCACCTGCCTCCTTGATTTTGTCCACCGCAATTTTACTGGCGTGTTTAACCTTTACCACAATTTTCTTGTCCACTCTTCCGGAGCCCAGTAGCTTGTTTATGCCCAGAATCTCCAGATTAATTTCATACTTATCTCCGTCGTACAGCGCCAGCTTATTTTCTGCAAGATACTCAATGTTTTCACTAAGTGTTCCCACATTAATCTCACGAATTTCCTCTTTAGGGTGATGCGATGTGAATCCATGATTACCCCACAGATACTCGGGGTGTTTAAGTGCGTAGCTCCAGTGATGCTTGCCTATGCCGGGCAGACCCTTACCTCCCTTCCTTCCTTTACCACGGCGACCTTTGATACCATGTCCGTATGTATTTGAACCTCTCATCTTTCTCGATTTACGTTTTGCCAATTCACTCACCTCCTGGACCCAGCATTTTCAGTATAAGCTCGTTTATTTTCTCACCTCTGTACCCCAGAGAGCCACCAACAGAGTAATGGCGCTTGGTGTTCTCCCAGCCTTTGAGCGGGGGATGTAACCGAAACACCGGCTTTACGTTAGGTATGTCTTTGTACAGGGTCTTACCTTCCACAAGGGCCTTCGCATATGCAGCAATATCATCATAACCCATGCTATCCTTGATATATTCATCGGTGATAGGTTTATCTCCATACAATCTGCCACGGGATCTAATAAGCTTCTCAGCAACCTCCGCTGAAATCTCACCCCAGGTAACGTAATCCCGTACCTTTTGAAGCATTCCTCGATATGCGGGAGTATCCGGAACAAGCGCACAGTGGTTTATCCGGGTGAGATTCAACATCTTGAGCGTATCTTCTATATCTCTCCTCACTCCTGTTCTGCCTCTAACTCTGATTACCGCGAACATCATCTACACCTCCCTTGTAAATGGGCATAATCAATCTTGAATTAACCCTAAATATAGTCGTCTGGCGCAATGCATCGAAGGTCGCCATCGCGTAATTCACCGTGGTTTTTGTATGACCGGTGGTGAAGCCCCACACATCCTTTATACCTGCAAGTTTCAAAATAGTCTTAGCGACATCTCCAACCGCCAGACCCACACCTTTGGGTGCAGGTTTAAGTGTGACCTCCACCGAACCAGATTTACCAGTAACTTTAAATGGCACAGAATGCGGCATGCCACATCCGCATTCCCACGATCCACAGCCACGTTTTATCTCTATCAGATTTAATTTTGCATAAACTATTGCTTTACGAATAGCCACTCCTGTCTCTCTTGCCTTGGCAGTACCTATTCCCACGAAACCATCACCATTACCAACAGCCACCACAACCGAGAACTTGGTTCTTCTGCCACTATCCGTCATTCTCTGAACCATCCTAACATCTATAACCTCTTCCTGAATGTCAGGAAGAAGAGCATCCACAATCTCCGCCTCTCTAAGAGGCAGATTGCTTCTCAAAGCCTGGGACATTGTGGTTATCTTTCCCTCGGCAACAAGCTTGCCCAACTTGGTTTTAGGTTCCCAGTCCATATTTATACCTCCATCTTAGATTTGACTTCATTGAACAGTTTTTCAACTTCCTCACTGATATGCTTACCGGATATCCTATCCTCATCAGGGAATATCCCTTCTCCATGCGGCACGTACACACCAGCATCCAGTATACCCTTCAGTGCTGCAAATATACGGGAGCCGTTATGTGCATAATGTCTACCAATATCCAGAACCGCTTCTTCAATACCTTTCTCTATGGCCTTCTTACCTGCGAGATATCCCGCCAGATACGCCGCAGGTATGCTCTTAAATGACCTATTCCAGCCATAGTTCTTTAGCACATCAGAGGTCACAGTGAGGATAACATGGTCCCCATCTTCACGGTAATCGACAAACTGCACAATCATACGCGTGTTTGTACGCCGTATCACCGCACGGGTCATACCGGATTTTAACAGAGTAAGGCGCTTTCTATAGTCCGTTTTTCCCTCTCTGCGCCTTCTCATCTTTACTCTGTAAATAGCATTATGTGCCATATTTATTCCTCCTTAATATATCCCTCTGACTTCATATGCATCAGAAGGTGATTCTTATTTTTGAACGTTCCACCTTTTGCAAGCATGTAGAATCTGCGATAGGTGTGCCTGTCAATTTTGCCCTCATCTCTTAACTCTCGAAGGGTTCTGCGTATGGACCGAATATTCTTCATCCACCTCTGCTTTCTCGGATACCTTGCATATTTTTTACCTTTCCGAGAGCCATGACCCTTACGCCTTCCTTTCTCTTTCTGAGCTTTTATATAATTTGCACGAACACGTGAGGTACCCTTCACCTGCTTCTTCTTTATAAGCCCGCGTCTGATGAGCATTCGGACATCTTCTCGAGTGACCGCCTCTTTTATCTCATCCAAAGCATTTGGATCAAGCCATACACGCTCTTCGCCACATTTAAATATCTCCGCTGCAAGGCGTCTCTGAAACTTAACGTCCATCATTCCTCACCTCCCTTGGTAAGCTGAGGATTCAGCACGCGAATCCCGAGTTCCTTTGCTTTCTTTTCAATGGCAACTCTCTTTTTCATACCCACCTTACTGGCAATTCTTACAGCTTCACGCTCAGGATTCACACGATCAAGTTCGGTGGGATTGTGCACCAGAACCTCCTTAAATCCGGAGGGGTGCAAACCACGAACCTTGCGCGGGTTTCTGTATCCAGAATCCACCACAGGAGGTCTGTACCCTTTATGCTTCCTCAATTTGGAATGCTTTCCAGTAGGCTTACGCCAGGCATCACCAAGCCGCTTATATCGGAACCACTCCTGTCTTCGGAACTTGGGACGCCGAACATTCATCGCATTTCTTATGCGCAAGAGCCGTTTTTCTTCATCTGTGAGTTTGGGTTTGAGTTTCATTTAATTCACCCCTTTTTAACTATGTATATTCCATCCTGGAATACACGAGGGTCTCTATCCTTTATTCTGGTAGCTTTTTCTATATTTGCAGCAGTCTGCCCCGCATGTTCTTTGTTTATACTTTTCACGATTACCATATCTCCCTTTACTTCCACTTTGGCATCGCCGAAGATCTTTGCATAGCGCGGAGCACGCTCGCCCAGGAAGTTCTCAATAACCACCGTGTCTCCCTTGACAGTCACCTTCATCGGAAAGTGGGCATATAGAATCTTTAAATGGTACTCGAATCCCTCGGTTACGCCCTTTATCATATTATTCACATGAGCCCGCCATGTCCCTGCAAGGGCATAATCCTTTTTGGTTGGAAGAGCACCATACACAACTATCTTACCATTTTCCACTTTCAACTGAATACGATCATGCTTGAATTCCCTCTTCATCTCTCCCCGAGGTCCTTTCACACGAAGCACGTAATCAGAGTACGTGGCCGTAACACCCTCCGGGAGCTCGATTTCGTGTTTCACATCACTTGCAACTGGCATTCATATCACCTCAGTAGATATATGCGAGAAGCTTACCACCCATACCCATTTTCTTCGCTTCGGTATGAGTCATCACTCCTCTATTCGTGGTTACAATCAGTATTCCGAAATCCTGTGCCGGTAGATATCTTGATTCAAATTTTTCCATCTGGTCCCGCTTTACAGAGAATCGGGGCTTAATAGCGCCGCATTTATTAATTGTGGCACTTATCCGTATCTTGAACATCCCGCCACGACCATCCTCCACATACTCAAATTCTTCTATATAGCCGTGCTCTTCCATTATCTTCAGTATTCTGCCTATGAGTTTTGACGCGGGACGTATAGCAATTTCCCTCCTGCCCGCCATGGCGGCATTATTTATCTTTGAAAGCGCATCACTCAGGGGATCATTCTGCATTTTTCATCACCTCACGAATACTTTCTGAATCCCAGCTCATAGGCCACTTCCCTAAAGCACTGCCTGCAGAGCCTGAGACCATATCTCCTAATTATTCCTCTCTTTCTACCGCATCTCACGCAACCTTCGCTTCTTCCAAACTTCTTTTTGGGCCTGAGTACAACACGGACCATTATTCCACCTCCAGAATATTGAGATTGAATTTCTCGCGCATGTAGTTCATAGCTTCCTCTCTTTTAACCCGATGTTTATGAGATACCTTTGCAGGTCTCAGGCGTCTTCTGGCCACCCTGTAACCACGCCTCTTAAACACCACACTGATATCCATACCAAATATACCAATATCCGGGTCGTATTTCACACCCTCAAACTCCGTATAATCAGAGAGCCCGAAATTCAGATTACCCTGCGCATCAAACGAGTAGTTGGGAACCTTGAAATCACGAACCCACAGGGCCCTGCGAAGGAAATCCTCAGCCTTCTTGCCTCTTAGCGTGACCATAACGCCTATGGGAAGCCCTTTACGAATATTGAAATCTCGGATAGTTTTTCGAGAGCGTCGATGCACCGGCTTTTCTCCAGTGAGTATCTCAATAACTTTCTCAGCTTTACGTAGTTTTTCGCCACCTTCGCCTACACCGATGTTAATCACAACTTTGTCTATAAGTATCTCCCTCATTGGATTCTCTTCGGTCATAGAGCACTCACCTCTGGAATCGTCACCTCAGGTTTACCCACACCCACAACAAACACATTGCGTTTTACAGTCTCAAATCCCTCCTCAAAGAGCACAATGTTCTCAGTGGGATTACGGGTAACTCTGTATTCTTTAATATGTGCCACCTGCCCACGATGTGAACCTCCGGTTATTATCGCCACACTGCCCTCCTGGAGTGAGTAATGCCCTATTATCTCCTGAGTGGGAACCTTTATTTTAAGAACATCTCCTGTTTTGTATTTGTTCTCATCCAGCAGGATATTTCTCCCATCATGCAGATTCAGAGCTATTTTTCCACCTTTCACCACAGTCTTATTTTCTATACGCACCAGCTTCCACTCTGCATGGTCCTCTGGAATTTCCACCAGACGCAAATTGCCACGAACATCGTACATGGCTCTGTAATTCTTGTCACCCACCGTGACAACATCCATAAAGCCCACAGGAAACTTAAGATCAGTTATCACTCTTCCGTCCACCTTCACTGCCCTCGATGCAAGAATTTTTTTCACTTCTCTCCGATTATCACCCACATGAAGCACATCCCTCAAAGCAATAAGCAGAGCTATTGAAGACTCTGCACTATGGGGACCCGGAGATGGCTTCGGAGCAAATGTATATCGCTTACGTGGAATCTTCCACATTCTCGGAGCAGCAAGTCTCTTCAAATGATTACTCATCATCGCTCACCTCTTCTTCCTGAACTTCAACCTCTTCCTCTTCGTGTTCTGATTCTTCAGCCTCCTCTTCCTCTTCTTCCTCGACTTCCATTTCCTCTTCTTCGATAATCTCACCGCGCCGTGCCTCGGCAATGCGATGTATCTTATCTTTTCTCTTGGGATCACTCAAATCCAGTTTGAGTATCTCAACATTGGAGGGGTCAAGCCAGAGCTGCACACTTTTATTATCCGTCCTACGAACGGTCACACCTTCCACAGCTATCTTCATATTTTTTAGATTTACCTCTACAACCTTACCTTCATGACCTCGATATTTACCCCGCATAACGCGAACTATATCTCCCTTATGCACCACAAGATTTCTCATCCCGTATTTCTCGTAAAGCCCCTCACTGAGATGGGATTTCATCATCTTCTGACGCCTGTGTTTTGGTGCGTTATATATCATTTTCCTTTGTTTTCTGGGTTGATATGACACCATAAATATCACCTCACACTATGATGCTTGCAATGGCAGAGATTCGGGGCCAGCGCTCTGCTGCCTCTCTTGCCACAGGACCCTTTATTTCGCTACCCTTGGTCTCACCAGTCTTGGTGGTTATCACACATGCGTTATCTTCAAACTGCACCACGGTACCATCTGCCCTTCGGAATGGTTTTCGCTGACGCACAATCACTGCTGGAAACACCTTTTTTCTCATGTCCGGTGAACCTTTTTTCACGCTTACTATCACCATATCCCCAACACCCGCCACGGGATACTGTCTGTGAGTCGTATGGAAGTTGAGTACCTGAATAATTTCCACTACCTTTGCTCCGGTATTATCCGCACACACGAGCTGTGCACCGGTTGGCAATCCCCGACTCTGTTTACCTGCGAGACCCTTCATTTACGCTCACCTCTTCTCCATCTTCTCTATGACCACAAAGCTGACACTTTTTGCCAGCGGCCTGCATTCCATGAACCGTACCCTATCACCCACCTTTGCATCAATGCATGGCGGGTTGTGAACGTGATACCTGCTTCTTCTTTTTTCATATCGCTCATATTTCTTATCGTATCTCAAATATTCCCTTTCAACAACTATGGTTTTATCCATCTTATCTGAGATTACAACACCCTCGATGATCTGCCCGCGCACCTTTACATACCCGTGCCAGGGGCAGTTAGGGTCTTCGCACTCGTTTTCCGGCGGTTTAACATCAACACCAATATCTCTTACCATCTTTTTCGCCTCCACACCAATTTTTTGGTTCTTTCATGCGGCCTGTACTCTATCTTGCTCCCATACACCATTTTTGTTCGGTCATCCACCTTTATCTTGAATTTTGCACCACGCTTCTGAATCCGCTTATCTCCCTTATGCGTGCGAATTACCAGAGTATGATACGTCTCATCAACTATTATGCCAGATATACCCTTTTGTAGAGGGTTTGTGGAATCCGCAACCTCACATTCGAGTCCGATTAGTTCATGCATCTCCAGATTCCAAACAGTCCTCATTACTGGGCACCTTCTTCGTTCATCACGGTCAGTATACGGGCAATCTGCCTCTTCAGACTTCGAATCTTGCCGGGGCTAGGAGGTGCACCTCCCATGGCGCTGATTCCCATCTCGTGCATAAGCTCTTCGCGCAGTTCACTGAGCTTCTGTTTCCTCTCTTCCAGCGTCATTTCCCGTATCTGCTTCGCTTTCAGCTCCTTCGGCATTCTCATTCACCTCTTCTTCTTTATTCTCCTCATCTCGCTCTTCAGGAAAGCCTATTATCCTAATCTCATCTGGAAGCCGCGCATCAGGGGGCATTATCTTCACTGTTACCCCAATAACACCCGCCTTCGTCTTGGCAACCGCATATCCAAAGTCAACCATCTCAGATGTGTTACCGCAGTATTTGACCGTTCCCTTCGTAAATTTCTCAGTTCTGGATCGGTCTCCCGTTAGCTTACCAGATATTATAATCTGCGCACCCTTTGCACCATTTTCCATTATGCGGCGCAGTGTGGAATGCCCCGCACGGCGGAAATGCCACCCACGCTCAAGCGCAGAGGCGAGCTTCTCAGCCATAATCTGACTGTTGAGATACGGATTCTCACTCTCTTTCACCTCAATCATTGGATTCTCCACTCCAAATTTCTCCTGAAGCACCTGAGTGAGCTCCTTTATCTTGGAACCCCTGCGGCCTATAACCAGCCCGGGACGTTCCACCTCCAGCACAATTCTGGTGCCAAGCGGAGTACGTTGAATGTTTAGTCCCCCAAATCCTGCGTTGCGCACCTCTTTCATTACGAACTCTTTTATCAGCACACGTCTGAGATTTTCCTTTATGAATACACGCTCATCCATACTTATTCCTCCTTCTCCTCAAGGATCACTTCAATGTGAACATGCTCCTTTCTTATCTCGGTAGAACGCCCCATTGCACGAGGCATATAACGCTTGTAAATTTCACCCTTGTGGGCCGCAATGTGCATTATGTACAGATTATCCGTATCCAGTTCTTTATTCTCAGCGTTGGCTTCTGCGTTCTCGAGTACTTTGAGTATGTACTTTGCCTCCTTCACCGGATATTTACCCGGCCCGAGACCACGCCTGTGAGATACAGAATCCAGATAGCGGAAGTAAGGTACTGCCCGCTTCTTTTTTATGACCTCTTCAAGGTAGTCTTTGGCTGCCTCCAGATTCATACCCTTCAGTGCCCGGCACAGATTCACCGAATCTTTCAACGATATGGGCAGATTTTTGCCGTAAGCCTTTGCGTATTTATCTCCCTCAACCTTTATGCTGTATGGCATTTAATCACCTCACTTCAGCGGCACGAACTTGGAGCTGCGCGTCGCACCAACACCTGGTCCACTATGCTTAACTTCCTTTCTTGTAAGTGCGAACTCGCCAAGATAATGCCCTATCATCTCTGGCTTAATTTCAATATCCACAAACTCCCGGCCATTATGGACTGCCACTCGCTTTCCCACAAAATGTGGGAGAATTATTATGTCACGTCTATGTGTTCTTACAGGCTTGGAACCATCAGACTGCATTATCTTTCTTACCACTTTCATACGCTCTTCATCCCAGCCCCTGAGCAGTGTTCTGCGCCCACGGGCAGGAAGCACCTTCGCAAACTCTTCGAAGCTCATTTTCTGCAACTCTTCAAGTGAATAGCCGCGATAGGAGAACTCTTTAACCCGGCCCATGGCCACTTTCTGCCTCTTCCTCCTCTTACGCCTCGCAGCTTTTGCATTGGTAATGAGTTTTTTAGCCATCTAATTCACCTCTTCTTCTTTTTCTTCTTGGGAGACAGTCGTCCAACCTTTCTACCCGGTGGAGCATGTCTTGAAACCGTGCTTGGCCCGCCCACATGCTGATGATTGCCACCACCATGCGGATGATTCACAGCGTTCATTGCCACACCGCGAACCTGCACATGCTTTCTGGCTTTAGAACTCCATGCATGATAAACTTTTCCTGCCTTAAGCATGGGCTTCTCGTGTCTGCCACCCCCGGCAATCACACCAATCACTGCCCGGCAGCGCGGGTCAAAAGATTTGAACTCTCCAGAGGGCATCTGTATGGTGGTTTTTTCGCCATGTGTGACCACCTGTGCGGAGGCGCCACCGCTCCTCACAAACTTGCCACCATCACCATAATTTTTCTCGATATTGTAGATTGGCACACCTTCAGGAATGGAGCCCAGCGGAAGCACATTACCCTGCACAACTTTGGCTCCATTGCCTATCTCAATCTCTTCACCTTCATACATACCCAGATGTGCAAGCATCAAAAACTTCTCTCCGTTTTCAAGAACCACTTCGGCAAGCGGCGCAGTATGGCCAGGGTCATGGAATATCCTCCGCACATAACCTTTTGCAGACTCAACTCGCGGAATTCTGGGACGTCCAGCATATCTGTGACTGGGGGCCCTGTACCGCGAAGAACCGCGACCGCGCCTCTGAGGTATTATTCTCTTTCCCATCTTAACCACCTCAGAATATACCCAGCCTCACGCCGAGTTCTTCGGCGCTGTATTCTTTCTTCAGCTTTATTATCGCCTTTTTACCATACTTACTGATTACGAAATTCACCTTGTCCACCTTCACATTGAACAGCTTTTCCATTGCCTGTCGAACCTGTGCCTTGGTGGCACTTTTCACCACTATAAATGTCAACTTATTCTCTTTCTCTATCATAAGCAACGTTTTTTCCGTCACATACGGCTTTAAAAGCACCTCATTTGGATGGAAAGTCATTCATTCCACCCCCTTATTTCCTCAATAGCTCCCTCTGTGAATATCGCGAGGCGCCCTGCGTGCGTGCCCGGAGCAAGCACCTCCGCATTGAGTTCACGGGGAGTGACGATATCCACACCCGGAAGATTCCCAAAGCCCTTTACCACATTTTCTTTGTTTTTAACTACCAGAAGAACGCTCTTCTTCCGTTTATATCTACGACCACGCATCTTACCACGGCCGCCACGCACCCTCTTCACACTGGCCCGCTCTATATCGCCGTAAAGACCGAGATTTTTCAGTACATCTATTGCATCTTTAACCCGAGACACCTCTTCAAGAGAATCCTCAAC
This sequence comes from Methanobacteriota archaeon, assembly GCA_013154005.1. Classification (GTDB taxonomy): domain Archaea; phylum Thermoplasmatota; class Thermoplasmata; order Thermoplasmatales; family Aciduliprofundaceae; genus JAADDK01. The sequence goes on along the minus strand of JAADDK010000134.1, from coordinate 11,281 downwards.
AACCACGGGAAGCGTGAGTTCTCCCTCCACTCTGTGACCGCGGGCAAGCACCATATCTCTACGAGCTGTCATACTCAAAGCACTGTACTTTGCAAGACGCCGCATCTTTTTGTTCATGCTTCTTTTCCACACTTTCTGAGTGGTTGGGGGATGCCCCGCACGACCACCACGAGTATTAGGAATGTTAGCACCACGGGAACTGGAACCCACCCTGGGCACCATCTTTGAAATCCCATGTCCCGGACCCCACGACTCTGCAACTTTCATGCCTGCACGCTCTTTTATACCATGGGGCTGAACCCTGTTAAGCTGGAATATGCGAACTGCCATCTTTATCAAATCTGGCCTGTACGGATATTCAAAGTATCTGGGCAAATCAATCTGCGATTTTATTCCACCTTTAAGTGTGTACACATTGACCTTCATCTATCACACCCCCTGCTTGGATTCCGTGGAAACATAAGTCACCTCAATATCATCAACATCCTCAAGAACCTGTCTTACCGGGTCACGGAACCTAACCAATCTCTTGGCAGTACCGGGCACAGAACCATGAATTAAAACATAAGGATTGCGCACCTCTCCATAATGAGGAAATCCGCCCTTGGGCGTAATCTCCATCTGAAGTTTGTTATCCTCACCAAAGTCCACATATTTAACTATTCTTTTATTATACTCAGTTCTCTGATGAAATCCCATCTGGCCCGCCTGCGGCACAGTATAACGCACCCAATCTGGATGCCAAGGCCCCAGAGTACCTATCATTCTCCTGTGTTTGCTATTTTTATGATCAAGCAACTTCACACCAAATCTCTTAATATGCCCCTGGAATCCTTTACCTTTTGTAATTCCAATTACATCCACAAATTTACCGGGAGTTTTGAAGTCTGAAAATTTAATCTCTTTACCCAGCAGCCCCAGAGCATAATCCTTCCTCTGCTCCACAGTGCCGCCACCAACACGAATTTCCATTATATCCGGAGCCTTTTTGGGCACACCACTCACCAGCTTTGGCTGTGTGTATGCTATGACCCTGACCTCATCATATTCCTCAGGAACCTTTCCATAGCCCTTTTTGGGCATATTGAGCCTGCGCTTCAGCTCCTCATCGAGGTTCTCTGCCCATACTTCTCCGCAGGTTTTAAGACCGTATTCGTCACGAATGTAGAACCGCACCGCGGCAACTTTCATAGGAGGAACCTCAATAACAGTCACAGGAGTCCATATCTCCTGGCCGGCAGTGGTGGTTTTCTTTCTCCAGTCGACAGTGAAAACGTGAGTCATTCCTGCTTTGTACCCTGCGAATCCCTGGAGCCGCGGACCGTCCTCTATCTCGGGCCAGCTCCTTATTCTCGGCACGACACTTTTAGCTCGCTTTCTCGGATAATACGCCATAGAGCCACGTCTAGGATGATGTGCACTTCCCATTTTGTTCACCTCGCAAGCAGCCGTGACATCTTTTTTCCGGGGCCAGAACACGGTGACCCCAGGCACAGGCTTCCCTCAGCATTTTTTAGATTTTACGGGATAGCCTTTGATGTCTGGCTAACTCTGGTTTTGGAGAGTAATGGCATTAGATATATAAAGAATTCGGAAACGGCACGGAATGCAGGGAAAAACTATAAATTCTAAGAGAATATTTATCCATTTAATGAAAGAAATTGAAATTGTGGATGACCCCGATATGATTAAAATCATTGTAGAAGATACCAGAACAAAGATATTGAGGCTTCTGAGATTTCGCGACATGACAATATCGGAAATGGCATCAATACTTAACAAAAATGTGTCCACCATATTCAGACATGTGAAAAAATTAGAAGAGGCCGGCCTGGTGAAAGTTACAGGAGAGAGAAAAGTTCGAAAAGTACCTGAGAAATTATACGGAAGAACGGTGCGAACAATATTTCTTGCTCCCGAATCTTTTGAAAGAAGTGCATTTACCAAAAGGTACAGAGAGAAAAAAACGAAAGAGATAAAACATGCACTGGAAGATATCGGATACAGAGTGGATGATGATAACTATCTGAAAGACCTGGTAAATTATATAGATGAAATATCACTGTCAGATTTGGAAAAAGTTAAGAGAGACATGGACTGGAATGACCTCAGATCTCTGAAGGATATACTTCTTTTACTGAACATTCCTGACAGGAAAATCAAGGAAATAAGAAGAAAAATTTACAAGCCCAAAACCTGAACCACCACCCGGCGATGGCGCCGACGGACATCAAGCTCAATGAATATAATCTGTTGCCATGTTCCCAGAGTCAGTTTTCCGTTCACCACGGGCACGGTGAGCTCTGGCTTTAAGAACGTTGCCCGCACATGCGAATGTCCGTTTCCATCGTGCCATGTATCTTCATGATGATATCTTATTCCCTTTGGAAACAGCCGCTCAAGCGCTTCTGGCAGGTCTTTTTTCAATCCCGGCTCGTATTCAATGGTACTTATGGCGCATGTGGAGCCCACGCAAAAAATCACCGCGATGCCGTTTTCTATTCCTGACTCATCAACAATTCTCTGCACCTCATCTGTTATATCCTGCACATCAACCTCTCCGGCGGTATCCAGAGATATCTCAGAAGTATGAACCTTCACTCATATCCCCCCACATTGATTGCAAGATGCGTACGCACATCACTTACTCGCCCGAACTGCTTTACAAACTCCTCCGCACTCTGCTCATCACGTGCTTCAAACACCACGACCACGTCCGGCTTGCCAAAAATTTTCAATTTGCGATGCACCTTTACACCCTCAGGAAGGCGCGTGTGCTCCAGAATATGAAGCAGGTCCCCATATTCTTCCGGATTGGCCGTTGCAAACAGAACAAACCACATAAATGGTGAATAAAAACAGAATATAAAATCATTCTCTAAGGTACACCTTCGCTTCGCGCAGAATCGCAGAATACGAGAGCGAGATTTCCAGCGCGGCGAATATCGCACCTATAAGCAGAGTCATAAGTGATACCACGAAAGTGCCAAGCACGAGATAATCGAACACGCTGTGCAAAGATGAGAAAAACATGAATATAGAGGAAAGCGCCGCAAATAATATAGTCAGATGAAAATGCAGCATTGCATTTCTGCATAGTCGGGCACGCCGTAGAAGCACTCCTTTCTGGCACATTATCACCTTTCTACGCTCTTCATCGATGCCTCCGCTTCTTATCTCTCTGGAAAATTCACGGAGCCGGTCAATGACCCTGCCCATTCTGTTTCCCAGCCCTAAAATGAGCAGTCCGGTTGAAGATACCAAGAGCAACGGAGCCAGCGTAATCTGCACCACGGCCGGAACGTTCATGCGTGGCGAAAAGCACTGATGCCATAAAAACTTGGCTGTGAAAGAATTATATATCAATTCATTCATTTCCATGCCTGCCGTCATAGAGGCAAATACTGGGTTCAATCCCATCACCTTCCATAGCCCCGTGGTGTAGCGAACACGCAGGTGTGAGCTCACCCCGGCCGAAGGAAAACGAAGCCCCGTGGTGTAGTGAGCTCTTCTGTGCGAACTCACCCCGGGCGAAGTGAAACGAAGCCCCGTGGTGTAGCGGTCAAGCATGTGGGACTTTGGATCCCGCGACGGGAGTTCGAATCTCCCCGGGGCTGCTAATTCATGTTCGGGGTTCGTCATTTCCCTCATCTTATTACCTCCTTCAAAACGTTTATTTTTCGGAATATGCTTTCAAATTCATCATACGCTTTCAACCCGAAACCTCAATTTATTGCTAGCCATTTACACACAGGTGGCCAACCAATGACCCTCTCAAAAATACCCTTCTGAAAGAAAAATTTTATAAATTATATATTAATTAAGAAAGCGTTAAATAAGATATATGCATATTGATGCAAAAGAGGTGACAGTATGGAAGAGCTTATAGAACTTGTCATGGATAAAGCGCTTGAAGCAGGTGCAGAGCACTGCGAAGCACGGTACCAGAAGACCACGGGCACCGGCATACCTTTCAAAAACGGAATGACGGAAGGTGTGCAGATTGCCAATGATGAAGGTATGGGAATAAGGGTGCTGGTGGACGGCGCAATGGGTTTTGCTTCCACAAACACACTCACTAAAGAGTCGATAACGAACGCGCTTACCGAGGCACTCAAGCTGGCAAAAATGTCCGCAAAAGTGCGAAAAAATAAAATACGGTTCAGCGAAGAACGGTTTCAGAGGGCCAGATACGAGGTTATAATGAAAAAAAGCTTTTTGGATATGAGCATCGAGGAAAAAACCGAGTATCTCAAGCTCATAGAAGATAGAGTTAAGGACACAGGAATAAACGTTCCTATGCGATACCTCATTTATAACGAACTGCTGGAACATCGCATCTTTGCCAACACCGAAGGCGCATGGATAGATAGCACGATTCCCAGAGTGGTAATAATGTACAATCTGGTTGTGCTGGAAGACGGAAAAACTGCACAGGCACCGTTTGTGGAAAGCGCGTTTACCGGCGGGCTGGAATACATAGAGGCAGATGAGCCATGGGCCCGCGCAGAGGCGGACGTGCGTATCCTTCAAAAAATGCTCAGGGAAGGCAAACCCTCGCCGGAGGGAAAACTGGACATTGTAATCGCCCCCGAGGTCTCGGGAATCGCAGTTCACGAAAGTGTTGGACATCCATATGAGTCGGACCGCATATTCGGCCGTGAAGCCGCGCAGGCGGGTGAGAGCTTCGTAACCCCCGACATGCTCGGTGAGAGAATTGGCAGCGATGTGGTAAACGTGGTGGAAGACCCCACCATACCGGGAAGCTACGGATTTTATCTTTATGATGATGAGGGCGTGAAAGCCAGGCCCCGATATCTCATCAAGGACGGCATAATCAACGAGTTTCTGACAAACCGAGAGTACGCATATATTCTCGGCACGCACTCCAACGCCGCCGCCCGTGCATTCAACTACGACAGAGAGCCCATAGTGAGAATGGCAAACACATATCTTGCTCCGGGAGAGCACAGCTTTGAAGAGCTCATCGAAGACGTGAAAAGGGGCGTATTCATAAAAAGTTTCAACGAATGGAATATAGATGACCGCAGATACCAGCAGAGATACGTGGGCAGAGAAGCGTATCTCATTGAGAACGGCGAGATTAAGCACCCCGTCGTCAAGCCCATAATCGAAATCACAACCCGCGCACTGTGGAGCAGTGTGGACGCTGTGTCTCGAGAAGTGGAATTCTATCCCGGCACGTGCGGAAAAGGTGAGCCGATGCAGGGTGTACCGGTGTGGATGGGCGGTGCATATGCACGACTCAGAGACATCACGCTGAGGAGGTGAAAAACATGTTCGAGCAAAATGATAAAATTATGAAAATTGCAAAAAAGATGGGGTTTGGAGACGTTGCCATACTTTCCAGAGAATCTGAGAGAACGCAGGTTCGATTCGCAAATGGAGACATCTCCATCTCAAAAAAATGGCTCTCCAAGAGCACGGAAATATTCGTGGAAAAGGACAAAAGAATCGCGGGCACAGAGCTCTCCGTGTACGACGAGGCAACAATAACCAGAATTTTGGAATCACTGAACAAGGTCATCAAGGGCATGAGCCCAAAGGAAGATTATTACGGGCTCGCAGAACCAGATTCTCAGTATCCGGATATACCCGAAACCTATGACCCGAAGATTCTGAATGCAGACCCTGCAGAGCTGGCAAAGGCGGGAATCGATGCCACCGGGCTCGAGCGTGTGGCCGGCGTGCTGTACACGGACCACAACAAAATATATCTCAGCACCAGCAACGGCGCCGAGGCAATGGACCAGGGCACGGGTATAGAGATTAGCATACGCGCATTTAAAGACCCCCTGTCCAGCGGCCATGCCACCTCCTCCGCGAGAGTGCTCAGCAAATTCAACCCGGAGAAGGCGGGCGAGAAGGCTGGAGAGATTGCGAAGGCAGTATCTGACCCCGTACTGGGTGAGCCGGGAAAATACGAGGTGATTTTCGACCCGCTGGCAATAGGAAATCTTCTCTCAATGATGGGCAGATTCACCTCGGCCATGGCGGTGGAGGCAGGGTTCAGCTTTCTGATGGGCAAGATAGGACAGAAGGTGGCAACAGAGAACTTCACGTTCAGGGACATCGGCAACCTGCCCAACGGCTACGGCACGAGAAAATTCGATGCAGAGGGAGTGGCCACCAGAAACACCGCCATCATCGAGAATGGAGTGCTCAAAACGTACCTGCTCAACCACAGCTACGCAAAGAAATACAATATGGAAAACACTGCAAACGCGGGCATAGTCTCCCCCGGCCCCTGGAACCTCTACGTTGAGCCGGGCGATTACAAAAAAGATGAAATTTTCGATGTGAGCAGGGCAATTTACATAACCAATATCTGGTACACAAGGTTCCAGAACTACGTGGCTGGAGATTTCTCCACAATACCCCGCGACGGCATATTTTTGATAGAGAACGGAGAGATTAAAGGCGCACTTAAAAACATACGGATAAGTGATAACGTACAGCGCATGTTGGAAAACATATCTGCAATAGGCAACGCGCCAGAGCAGATTCACTGGTGGGAATGCGAGATTCCCGTGTTCACACCGTACATAAGAATAAGCGACGTGGGCATAACCCGCGCCACCCAGTAATTTTTTCTTTTTTTGCACGAAAGTTTAAGTAAGATATTATCGTTCGATAGGTGGTGATAATATATGGCAATAAACCTTGAAACGCCTCTACCATACATAGGGGTTTCAATAATGCAAATTCTGGAGTTTGCAATAGTGCTAATCGTCGGCATTATCGTGGTAAAAATAGCAATGTCCATATTCAGAAAAAGTCTGAAAAAGACGTCATTGCCCGTGATTCTGGTGGAATTTCTTGTTCGGCTTCTGACTGTGCTGCTTTACATAGTCGTGCTCTTAATCGCCTTACCCGAGCTGGGCTACGACGTGAGCGCCATAGTGCTGGGATTATCCGCCATCATAGGCTTGATTCTGGGCTTTGGCATGCAGGACACAATAACCAACCTCGCCAGCGGGTTCTGGATTGCGCTAACCCGTCCGTTCGATAAGGGCGACGTGGTGAGCACTCAGGGCTATACAGGAAAGGTTGTGGGCATAGGCATAATGGCCACACAGTTCCTCACCCCGGACAACACGTACATCAGCATACCCAATAAGCTCATATGGGGCAGTCCGATGGTGAATTACACAAAAATGGACCTTCGAAGAGTGGACGTGAATGTGGGAGTGGCGTACGGCACGGACATCGATAAAGCGGTGAAGATAGCCATGGATATTATGAAAAGTCATAAGCTCGTGGTAAAAGAGCCAGAGCCGGCAGTGGCGATAACAGAACTGGCAGATTCTTCTATAAATCTGCAACTACGCCCATGGAGCAAGACGGAAGACTACTGGACCGTAAAGGGCGAGATAACGAAGGCCATATACGACGCGTACCGCAAAGAGGGAATCGAGATACCGTTTCCGCAGCTGGACGTGCATATGCGCAACTAATTTCTTCATTTTTTCCAAAATTTTTAATAGATGCTAACTATCCCATTTAGTATGGTGGTTATATCACTGGGCGGCTCGATTGTTTCCAGAAACGGAGTTGATATTGATTATGTGAAAAAGTTCCGGAATTTTATGCGCACCTGTCATGTGCCTCTGTACGTCGTGGTAGGAGGTGGCGAACTGGCCAGAAATTACATAAATTATGCACGCACCCTGCAGATGAACGAATACACTCTGGACGAGATAGGTATCATGGCCACACGCCTAAACGCAAAATTGCTGATCACGGAAGACACATATCCCGAGATTCCAGAAACCATAAGCGAGGCAATCTTCGCGGGAAGAACTTACAAAAACGTGGTTATGGGCGGCACCGAGCCCGGGCACACCACCGACGGCGTGTCCCTGCTTCTGGCAGAGAAACTGGGCGAGAAAAAAGTGATAAACATGACCTCGGTGGGTGGAATATATGACAGAGACCCCAGAAAGTTCAGCGATGCAAAGCTCGTACCGCAAATGAGCTATGATGAGGCAAAATCTCTGTTTTTCAGCGAGAAAATGGACGCGGGACTCAACATACCGCTGGACCTGCTTGCCATAAAAATCGCAGAACGCAGTAATATAGCACTTTACATTGTTAGCAAAGACCTCGAAAATGTGCGGAAGGTGATTAATGATGAAGATTTCGAAGGCACAGTTATTGGAAAGTTTGACGCTTGAACTGCATCGTAAAGAAAAACAGAACATTCTGGCATATATACCATTCATACTTGCGTTTATCTGGGTTGTGCTGCTTTTTATCTCTCCGGCGCTGATGCCTCCAAACTCCATATACCTGGGAAACAACGGAAAGGTGAGCATTCCGGACAACACGCCATACATAAACGCGCATATTCATAACCCGGTGTTTCACGCAGTCTACATATCGGGAGATTACATGTGCCACCAGCACGCAGACCGCTCATTCTTCATCAATGGCAACCAGATGCCGTATTGCGCGAGATGCACCGGCATATTTCTTGGACTGGCGTTCGGGCTGTTTCTTGCCGCGTATTTCAGGGTCAGAATGGGTTTCTTGCTTTATTTTTTGATACTCATACCTATGGCTCTTGACGGCGGGATACAGCTGATAACATCGTATGAAAGCACAAATCTGACCAGAATAATTACGGGAATGCTCGTGGGCACGTTCTCAGCGTTCGTGTTTGCATACATGTTCTACGCTACGCCCTCCGAGCTCTCTGCCAAATAATCTTTCCATCATACTCTATTTTTATGACCCGGTGATACGGAATCATACCATCACGGGTGAATATGAATTTATCGCCCATATCCACAATATCATCGCCTCTGAGCACGGCATATCCTCTCGGGTTCAGGCGATCAATGTAGTACACCACTATCTTTGAGAAATCCGTGTCCGGACGCCATTTGTATTCGTTTAACGTCTTGCGGACCATCTCTTTTTCCTCCTTGAATATTTAACATACTCATATCCGATAATGTGCACGACCAATGCCACGACGAGCCATGAAATCAACACAGAGAGCACGCTGTAAAGACCGAATATGAATCCTTCTGAACCGAGGACGAGCACCAGAACCAGAGAGCCGTAGGTCTTGCACCCAAACAGCGGAAAAAGCCGTTTCCAGTGCATCTTGACCGCCACGTACCCAAGCAAGGTGTAAGCGAGAAGCAAAAGAAATACCGTACCGCTCATGGCTATCGTGCCCAGAAGAATTATGAAACTCAAAGTGTTTGTGTAAACGCTCGACCAGGAAACATAGTACTTTTCAACAACTATACCTATGTATATAACAAGCAAGGCACTGAGAATCGTGGCAAGCTGTGGACTCAAAATCGTTTCCATTCAGCGTGTGTATCCTGCACTAAGATTTTAATTTTTCCCATACAATTGAAGCGCCGTGCGCCCGCAAATAATCGATAAGATACTTTGCCCAGCGCAGCTTTTTTCTTTTAATCTCCGGGTCTTTGCCCGCAACCACACGAGGAGCGTCAAAATCAAAGCCCACAAGATGCACCTCAGCTCCAAAATGCGCTGCGAGAAATACCGCACGGTCGCCATCTGTGAAGCCGCCAAAATTGTAAACGTTCCATGCGGGCTCAACCTGCGTGGTGCCAAATACCGTATCGAAATCTTCGGCAAAATGCAATCGAGAAACATTATCACCATGTGCGTGTATTCCAAATATTGCCGGTATTTCCATAAGCTTTTGAACATCACCATCGAGGTCCGTCATCACGAGGTCCGGAAGTATACCCCTGTCATAGAGAAAAACCGCCGCATCATCGGCGGCAATCACAGTGCAGTCCCTATCAATGAGTGCCCACTCTGTCTCGAGAGAGGATGCATTGCCGGCCACGTACACCTTTTTCCCGATATACCGCGCAATATCTTCTTTTGAAAGCACCCGCTCACCGATTATACGTGAAAGCGTGTCCCGGGCAAGGTACTCATTTTCACGCGGATATTGAAAATCCGATTCAATCTTCCGGTACAGGCTCATCCATTCCTGAATCTCCATCGTTCACGCCTCGCATCTTTCTGTGCAGCATGGCGGCGATAAAAGATATAATGAGGCCTGTTGCCACCATCATGGATATTGGGATAAGAGAAGTGCTGCTTATTGCGTTCATCAGAAGCAGTATGTAATCGAGCAGTGCATAGATGATTATGCCCAGTGAAAGTGTGGAGAGAAGCCCGATCCAGAAACGCTTGTTGTACTCACCGCGATGAATCCAGATGTCGAAGGTCTTGCCACCCTCTCTGACCATCACTGCAAACACGAACCAGAGAATAAACGTATGCAAAAACAGCATGAACTGAGTCACTAAATTTGTGCTGCTCTGAGCGGCCTCATAACCGAAATTCAATCCCGCCAGAATAATCAACGCGGCAAGTGTATCGCCCACCACGGTGACTTTGGCATCGAGCATGGCCTCTTTCGCAAGGCGAATGCTGCCGCGTAATCTATCACCAATTCCATATGCACGTTCCAGAAAGTACAGGCCCAGAGTGAGCGTGATTATTGTCCATGCAAACGTGCCGGGGTCTATGAGATTCCACGAAGGATTGGACAGGCGAATCAGAAATATTATTATTGAGGCCATAGAATACGCTAAAAATATCAGGGCAATGGGCATCATCACCCTGCGCATTATTTTCTTGTCTTTCAGCGCCTTCATTATGATGTAGTACGTGCTCTCGATGCTCTTTGACTGTCTGACTATGACACGTCTCAGGTGCTTTATGGGACGTCGGGAAGTTATTATCGGAATTATAAACTCATCTTCGCTGCCATCACTGACAAATATAATATCGTCCGGCTGCACCTCGTCTATGACCTTGCTAAACTGCTTGGTTATTATTTCGTCGCTTTTCATGCCCACCGACTCGTGCCCGGTGAGAATCGCCACCTCGACGTCTTTGCCGTCTTTCTTGAGCCGGTCATAGGTGGAAATTGCCGCAAAAATCGCGTTAGCATCTGAATCTTCCGGGTCTGCCAGCGCCAGCGAGACTCCGGCATCCAGACAGCCCTCTCTCCCGATAACTGGACCCTTGACTTTTGCCTTGCGCCCCAGATCATCGTCACGGTCCACAGTGAGAATTAAGGTCTTCACTATTGCGATATAGCCCTCAATTTATATTAAGTTTTGCGAGCAGTTTTACAATTACAAAAACCACGGAAACTTTACGACTGCCAGCGTCTCGAATTTCACGGCAGCGGCGTTTTCGGTTTCCATGGTGGGTTCTCCTCAACTCCAAGTACCTTTTCCGCCAA
>JAADDK010000012.1 GCA_013154005.1 Methanobacteriota archaeon | reverse complement strand
AAACTGCGTAAACAATTTTTGGAGTTAAAAAAGATGTTTGAAAACAAAGATTATACAACGAATCTTCCTCTGGATACATATCGCCACACTTTAGAGGTGTATAGAAATGAATATGGTGAATACGAGAACATATCAAAAGAAATAAAAAAATATGTGGATTCTCTTATATCAGAAGGAGACAAAGTGCTCAGTTCCAGAAAAAAATATACTGTGAAAAACAGAGAGCTAAGAGAAATATTGAAAAAAATTAGAATTGTGGGGTTTGTGGCTGAAAAAGTTTATAGAAGTAGAAATTTTCGCTATGGCTGGGTATCAGTGAATAAAAATAAATCTGAATCACAAATAAGAGAAGAAGTAGAGCAATATATTCTCAAAAATGCTGCGGGTGGGCATATCACCAGAGATGATTTAAGAATGGTGATAAAAGATGTAGATTTTACCAAGGCGATTATTGATATAGAAAATTCAAGGGAGGTCTCCGAAGATGACGGAATGGGAAGGGTGTGAGAAGCCGGTTCTGGAGCGGCTGGTTGAGCGGGGCTGGGAGTACGTGCCGGGCAGCGAGCTGCCCCGCGCGCCGGACGGTGTGCTGATAGAGGAGCATCTCCGGGAATTCGTTGAGCGTGAGGCCCGGAATATAGGTGTGGAGCTGAAAGATGAGCAGTTCACGCAGATTTTACTCGCGCTGCAGGGGCGCGCCGGCATGGAGGGCTACAAAGATACGCTGCGCATTCTGAAAGATGGCGCGGTGGCGCTGGACATAAAGGGCCGCGGGCTCACGTACCTGAAAATAATTGACTATGAATCCGTGCAAAATAATAAGTTAGTGGTGAGCAATCAGGTGCGCTTTCTCACCGCTGACGGCGCGGAAAAGCGCTTAGATGTGGTTCTTTTTGTCAATGGCATACCGATTGCAGCGATAGAATGCAAGAACCCGGCCGGCTCACAGAACTGGCATGATGCATATCTGCAATTGCGCGGCTATGAGCATGCGCTGCCAGAATTATTCCGATTCGTGCAGTTCAATGTTGCGCTGGGTGCAAAAGCGCGAGTTTATCCGACCATGCCGTGGGTGCATAACAACTCGGAAGTCAAGCCCGCGCTGTGGCGCTCTGAGCAGGGCGACGAGCTGATGGGCGTGATTGAGCTGCTCACACCTTCCACGCTTCTGGACATGCTCAAAAACTTCGTGTTCATACACAATTTCAGAGGCAGAACCACGAAGGTGATGGCCCGGTACATGCAGTACCGTGCAGCCAACGAGATATACCGTGCCGCCTCCGAGAAGAAGGGAGGAGTGGTCTGGCACTGGCAGGGCAGCGGCAAGACCCTGACCATGATTTTCGCCGCTTACAAGCTTTACACTTCAGAGGCGATGGAGAAGCCCACCGTGTTCTTCGTGATGGACCGCAAAGAGTTGCAGGACCAGTTTGCAGAGTTTCTGAACGGCCTTGATTTTGGCGGCAAGATTGTGATTGAGAAAATAGAGAGCGTGCGCAATCTTGACCGTGTGCTGCGCTTTGATAGTGGCCGGGGCAAGCGTGGCTTTTTCGTAATGCTCATTCAAAAATTCAAAGAGCGTGATGGCATAGACCTTGAAGAGATTGAGAAGCTGGACGTGGTGGATAGAGAGAACATATTCGTGTTTGTGGACGAAGCGCACCGCACCCAGTACGGCATACTCGCAGCAAGAATGAAAAAAGCGCTTAAAAACGCCAGATTCTACGGCTTCACGGGCACGCCGCTTCTCAGAAGTGACAAAAACACGCAGAGAGAGTTTGGGCCCATGCTTGACGTGTACTTTATTGAGTCCAGCGTTAAAGATGGCTACACCGTGCCCATGGTTTACACCTTTGCCAGAGAGCAGGGCGTGCATCTGGACGTGGAGCAGCTTCGCGAGGCAGTGGCAAAACTGGTTCATGAGGGCGAGGAAGAGGAGGTTGCGCGGCGTCTCAGACCCACCCGCGAGTTTATGAAAAACGAAACACGAATGCGGCGCATTGCCAAAGGCGTGGTTGATGACCTGCTCAACAATCGCACATATAAGGGCATGCTCGTTGCTGTGGACCGCGAGTCCTGCGTGCTTTATCGGCGCTATATTATGGAGTATCTTCGCGCTAATTATCCGGAGGTGTACGAGCAGTACGGCGAGGAGTTTGTCGAGGTGGTGATGACTTACAATCCCGGCAAAGATTCGCAGCAGATTACAGAGTACCGCGAAGCGATTGAAACGCGCTACGGCAAGTCGTGGGACGATGTCAATAAACTCTTGCGTGAAAGGTTTAGGGACGAGCAAAAACTTCCACGTTTGATGATTGTGACGGATATGCTGCTCACCGGCTACGATGTGCCGGTGCTGGAAGTGATGTATCTTGACAAAATAATGACCGGCCACACGCTGCTTCAGGCAATCGCCCGAACCAATCGCCCGTATCGTGATAAGGGTTTTGGAGTGGTTATTGACTATGTGGGCATATTCAAAATATTCAAAGAAACGCTTCATAAATACTACGCTGTTGAGAACACAGAGATAGAAAACGCCGCGCTCTCCACCGAGATTTTGGTGGATATGCTGACCCGACAGATAGATAGTATGTGCCGGGAGTTTCCGGAGCTGTGCAGAGATATGGAGTTGCTGGCTTCCACAGACCGCAACGCGCTGTATGGCGTGCTTTATTCAATATATCAGCGTGAAAAAGAATCTGCATTTGAAACCCAGTATCGCGAGCTTCACCGCATCTGGAACGCGCTGGGCGGCAATCCCATAAAGGCGGAGCGCAGGTACCTGACCTTTTACCGCGCAGTATCTGCAGTTTACATACTTCACCGTCGCCTGCATGGTAATGCCGTGTCTGAGAGCGTGCTCCGAGCAGTGCGAGAACTCAACGAGCGAATCCGCGAGATGAGCAAGATTAGCGATGTTAAGCGAGCCCGAAGCATATTCATCGATGAGGCGTTTCTCAATAAATTAAAGGGCAAAGCGGCCACGGAAGAGCAGGTTGTGGATATGACCGCATTGCTTAATATGTTCGTGGCCACCGTGAAGGGAGATGCAGTGCAGGAGCGCATATTCGGAGACCTTGTAGAATACATAGAGTCGGCGATTCGCAGATGGCGCGACCGCAAGTCTACCATTGAAGAGCTTTATAAGGAGGAGCTAAAAGCGTTTGAAAAGATGCTTCAGGAGCAAAATAAAATCAAGCAGTTGCGACTGAGTCCCGCCGAGTACGCGATAATCAAGACGGTGAACGGCGAGTTGAACTATCCCGAGGTGCCTGAGGAGATGAGAACTCTAATTGCGATGCTCAGAGAGCAGGGATTGCTGTTTCGCGGCTGGCATCGCAAGGCCGATGTGGTGAAAAATATAAGGGAGAAGGTGCGCGTCAGCGTGCTGCGCATCATGGTTTCGCATAACGCTTATGATGGCGAGAAATTGAATCGCATAGTGGATGAAATTATGAACCTGCTTCCTTTTCTGGAGGTTTAGCATGAGAATAATATGGCGCCCCGTCAAGCACCCGCGCATAGACCTGCGCAGTGGCGAGGTCGTGGTCATCGCGCCCAGGGGCACGGACGTTGAGGCGCTGATTGAAAGCAAGAGGAAATGGATTGACGCGCATCTCAGCAAAATAAAGAAAATAAAAGACGAGGTTCAGCGGGACATAAAAACCCACGGGGTGCGCATTCTTGACGTGCCCCGCAAGGTGGTTTTGCGATGTGAGAAACCGGTGCTCACCGCCACGGAGGTGCATGTGTGCCCGACGCTAAAAAAAGAACTGAAAGCGCTGCTGCGCGAGGATTTGCAGGGCAGAGTTGATCAGTATGCTGGCGCGCTGGGCGTGAAGCCGGAGAAGATTTATCTGAGAATGCAGAGCACAAAATGGGGCAGCTGTTCGTCGCGCCGCAACATAAGTTTCAATCTCTCGCTCATTTTCACTCCCGAAGTGTTCAGAGATTACGTGGTGGCGCACGAAATCGTGCACCTGCGCCACGCCAATCACGGCCGCGAGTTCTGGAACACGCTATCGCGTCTAAATGTGCAGAAACCCGAGAGGGATAAAGAGATGTATTACTGGTACTACGCGCAGGAATCGATGAAAATTTTGAGAATAAATGAAAAAAATTAAATAGCTGCATTATAATTTCTCAGATTATAAGGTGAGCAGTATGTGGTACGGCTGGCATGGCAAGATTCTGAAAGTTGACCTGACCCGTGAAAAGATAGTGAAAGAAGAGCTTCCAAAAGATATGGCTAAAAAATACATAGGTGGCAGAGGATTCAATTCCTACACGCTTATGAAAGAACTGCCGGTGGGCGTTGACCCGCTGAGCCCGGAGAACATAATCACGGTGGCTCCCGGCGCGCTCACGGGCACGCGCATGCCCATGTCCAGCCGTGTTGTGATCTCCACCTTATCTCCGTATAGTGGCATACTTGGCGATGGCAGTGCCGGCGGGCACTTTCCGCATTTTCTCAAGCTTGCTGGATTTGATCAGGTGGTGTTTTACGGAAGAGCGAAGCATCCCGTTTATCTCTGGATTGAAGACGGAGAGGCAGAATTGAGAAGCGCAGAGTATCTGTGGGGCATGACGACCTGGGAGACGGATAAAATTCTCAAAGAGGAAAATGGCAAAGACGTGAAGGTTGCCGCCATCGGCCCTGCGGGGGAGAATCTGGTACGATTCGCGTCCACCATCGTGGACACTCACGCTTCTGCAGCACGCGGCTCCGGCGCGGTTTTCGGGTCCAAGAACCTGAAAGGCATAGCAGTGCGTGGCACGATGAAACCGCAGTTGGCGGACGAGGAAAAATTCAACGCACTCGCCAGGGAAGACACGCAGTTTTTCCTGCACAATCGATTTCAGTCACGCGTGGTAAGAAAATACGGCACGCATATCGGCATGGTTTACTGGTTTCCCGGCACGCGCTATTTTGAGAAATATCTAAATGCAGACGAGGTGCCCTCGCAACTCTTACCCTCTGCGTGGAAAGAATATGAGACCGGGCGCTATGCGTGCTACAACTGCCCGGTGGGCTGCAAGAATCGGTACGAGTATCCTGAAGGCACTAAAAATGCAGCGCTGGAATACGAGGCAATCTACTGCATGGGCGTGAACTGCGGAGTGGAGGACCCGAAAGCGATAATGGTTATGGAAAATCAGGCGGATATGTACGGTATGGACGTCATCGCGCTGGGCAACACCATTGCGTATCTGAAATTTCTCTATAACAAGGGAATAATCAACGACACGCACACTCACGGGCTTGATTTGTCGTGGGAAAATGCGGAAGCGCAGATTGAGTTAATTGAGAAAATTGTGCGCCGCGAGGGATTCGGTAATTTAGCGGCGGAGGGGCTCTACAATATTGCGCGCATTCTCGGCCCTGAGGCGATGCAGTACTGCTATCATGTCAAGGGCCTGTCCCGGGGCTGGTACCCCGCGGGCATAATGTCGCTGGCACACGCCACATCCACCCGCGGCGCTGACCATTTGCGAGGCCGCACATGGGCGTACGGCGAGAACGACGGCGCATTATTCAAAGACTGGGTTCGCCGCGGCCTCGTGCCGGACGTGAACGAGGACCCGGTGGCCACGCTGACGCTGTGCGAGAGAATCACGACGATGTCCGATACAATAGGAAGATGCAAGGGCGCCGTCACATCATGGGTGGCCGCGGTGCCTCTGGTGTGGAAATATCCGATCTGGGGCGGCATAGCAAGGTATTTAACATATGCAACAGGCATGGAATTCACCGAGCGAGATGTGGCGCAGGCCGCCGAGCGAATCTACGCGGTTGAGCGCAGCTTCAACGTCCGGCAGGGCATAACCTCCGCGAATGATACCATACCGCTTCCTCCAGAATTGCTGCGCACCGAGCGAGGGCGAGAGGAATTGAGAAAGCACAGGGCAATGCTCAGAGATTACTATCGCATTCACGGCTACGATGAGCGGGGGATACCAACGAGAGAGAAACTTAAAGAGCTGGGCGCGGAGGACATCGCCGAAATCCTTTACGGAGAGATGCCTTACACGCCGTGGGAAGGGCCACCATTGCATGCGGAAAAAGTTTATTAGGTTGCAAAGAATGGCTATGTATGGAATCTCATGATGGTGAAACTGCAGAAAGGAGGGCTAAAGGGCATATTTACGTTCCTGATACCAGCGTGGTTGTTGACGGGCGCTTTACCCGTTTCATTCAGGAAAACGTGGTTAACGAAGTAATCATACCCACGGCGGTTCTGGGCGAGATTGAGCATCAGGCAAACCGCGGCCTGGCAACGGGATTTTCCGGGCTTGCAGAGCTGAAAAAGATAAGAGAAGCGTGCGAGAATCTGGGTATCACGCTTTCATTTTACGAGCTCGAGCCAAGTGAATACGACATAAAGCACGCGCATCAGGGCGCGATAGACGCGCTCATTCGCAAATGCGCACACTTAACCGGTGCGACGCTTATCACCGGCGACTCAATTCAGCGGTACATGGCCGAGATAGAGGGCATACCCGTGATATACCTCGCGCAGCGAAAGGAAACGAACATGCGCATTGAAGATTTCTTTGATGAGGAGACGATGAGCGTGCACATCAAAGCGGGTGTGAGCGCGTTCGCAAAGCGCGGCAGGCCCGGGCATTTTGAGATGGTGAAGATTGCAGAGCCGTTGAGTCCCGGAGAGGTGGAAGAGCTTGCGTACGATATAATCGAAAGAGCCAGGAGAGATGAAAAATCGTTCATCGAGATGGATTTAAAGGGTGCAACGGTGGTGCAGCTGCGCGATTACCGCATTGCCATCACGCGCCCTCCGTTTTCAGATGCCATGGAGATAACCGCAGTGCACCCGATTGTGAAACTAACGCTCGAGGATTATGCGCTCAGCGAGAAATTGAGAAAGCGATTAGATGAAGGAGCGGAAGGCATACTGGTTGCGGGCGCGCCCGGCGCGGGAAAGAGCACGTTCGTGCAGGCGCTGGCAGAGCATTATGCATCGCTTAACCGCATCGTGAAGACCATGGAGAAGCCGAGAGATTTGGTTCTGAGAGATGAGATTACCCAGTACACCGCGCTTGAAGGCGACATGGCAAAAACGGGAGATATTCTTCTGCTGGTGCGCCCTGATTACACGGTATTCGATGAGATGCGCACCACGGACGATTTCAAAGTATTCACAGATTTGCGCCTTGCAGGCGTGGGCATGGTGGGCGTGGTGCATGCAACCCGCGCGATAGATGCGTTGCAGAGGTTCATAGGCCGGGTGGAGCTGGGCGTGATTCCGCAGATTGTGGATACTATAATTCACATAACTGCGGGCGAGGTCGGGCAGGTTCTCACGCTCAGCTACGTGGTGAAGGTGCCCACGGGCATGAACGAGGAGGACCTTGCGAGGCCGGTAATTGAGGTTCGAGACCTCAACTCTGAGAAACTGCTTTACGAGATTTACAGCTTTGGCGAGCAGGTTGTCGTTGTGCCGGTGCAGGAAGAGTCAGCGGGCATATACCGGCTCGCAGAGAAGAAGATTGAAGAGGAGCTAAAGCGCCTTTATCCGGGAGCGAGAGTGCGTGCAAAGGTGACAGGGACGAGAAGTGCAACGATATATGTGCGAGAATCATCAATTCCCGCGATAATCGGCAAGGGCGGTAAAAATATTGAGCGATTGGAGCGAATGCTTGGCATATCGCTATCTGTGGAGCCGCTTGGTGGTGCGACGCAGAGAGGTAAAATAAAGGTTGAGGTGGAGATACGCAAGAAAACCATACAGCTGGTGGTGGGCGAAGAGTACGCACGCAGAAAAGTGGCGGTGCTGGCAGGCGACAGTGAGCTGTTTCAGGCGGTGGTGTCGAGGGAGGGCAAAATAAACATGCGGAAGAGCACCAGCAATGGAAAGAAGCTGATGCACGCAATTAATGAGGGCATAACCCTCTACGCGGTGCCTGTCTGAAGCACCAGTTCCAGATATGACCTTCTCTCAAAATTTTTTAATCCGAGCCTGTGTGCGAGTTCCATGACCTTTTCGCGGCACGGTTCGTATTCACCGATGCATTCCACCTCCACGAACCTTCCAAGCTTTTCCACATTGTCAACACAAATTGTTAGAGAATCCAGACTATAATATCTGCGTGTCTTTCTCACTGTTGCCACTTTGCGAAATCCCAGTTTTTCCAGAAGCGCCGCCGCATCTTCTATGTTTTCAATCTTCAAATTTATCTCCTCGCGGCTCTTTGTATCTTTATCCACCTTCGGACCTTTGTAGGTCAGAGTGTAATCGTTGCGTATTCTCAGTGCTTCGTCAGTACTGGCAAAATCCCGGCACGGGTGATTAAAGTAGATATCCTCTTCCACCACCTCGCGTAAAAATTCGGCGTTGAGTTCTCGCAGGCGCTCTTCAAAATTTTCAGGGATGCGGGCTTTGATTTCCACTTCCATAGTGAGGAATGCATGGCACTATAAAAAAACGTTGCAGTGCAAAAAGAAAATAAGGAGCGGTGCATTATCCAAGTGGGTGATGAACATGAAAGTCAGCACGGTTGAGCAGATGCGGGAATGTGACCGCAGAGCAATTGAAGAATATGGTATCGAAGAAATAATTTTAATGGAAAATGCGGGCAATGCAGTTTATTATATGATTAAGAATTATTTTGGCTCTGTGCACGGGCGCAGATTCGTGGCGTTTGCAGGGCCCGGCAATAATGGGGGAGACGCGCTCGTTGCATCGCGCAAGCTGCTGTCCAGCGGTGCAGATGTGAAAGTTTATCTTATGAGCAGCCCGGAAAAGTACCATGGTGTTGCTAAGATGAACTACGAAATTGCTGTGCGTGCGGGTGTGGAAATCGAGCCGTTCACCGGCGATTCGGCAATGCTCCGGCTGGAACTGGAAAAGGCGGACGGCGTTATAGACGGCATACTGGGCACCGGTATATCTCGCAACGTGGAGGGAAAATACGCAGAGGCAATCAAAGTGATAAATGAATCCGCCGTACCCGTTTTTGCGGTGGATATACCTTCGGGCGTGAATGGTAATACGGGAGAGGTTATGGGTGTGGCGGTGCGCGCCACTGCAACCGTGACGTTTGGACTGCCGAAGATTGGTAATATTCTGTACCCGGGGTTTGAGCGGTGCGGAAAACTGTACGTGTCGCATATTTCCTTCCCGCCTGCAAATTATCAGCGTGAGGATATTGAGGTGGAAATAAACGAGCCGATGCGCCTGCCTCTCAGAAAAGAAGACGGGCACAAGGGCACATTTGGAGATGCGCTTTTTGTTGCGGGCGCGGGCAATTACTACGGCGCACCGTATTTCTCGGCCATGTCGTTTTTGAAGGCGGGAGGCGGCTATTCGCGTCTTGCCGCACCGAAATCACTGGTGCCTCACATAGGTGCGCAGGGTCGGGAAATAGTTTTTTACCCAATGCCTGAGACAGATGCGGGAAGCATCGGCTTTGCGGCTAAAAACGAAATTTTGAATCTTTCAGAGCTCGTGGATTTTGTCGTGATTGGGCCGGGTATGTCCCTGCACGAGCGCACGCAGAACTTGGTGGTGGAGCTTGTTAAAACTGTGAATAAGCCCTTGCTGATTGACGGAGATGGCATCACCGCCGTGGCAAAAGATATAGAGGCACTGCACAGAGATGCACCCACGATTCTCACACCGCATCCGGGCGAGATGGCGCGCCTCACCGGACTGAGCGTGGGAGAGATACTTCATAATCGTATAGATGTTGCCCGCAATTTCGCGAAGGAGCATGGCGTTTATCTCGTTCTCAAGGGTGCGCACACTCAGATTGCCATGCCTGACGGAAGGGTGTATGTAAACATGAGCGGCAACTCCGGCATGGCCACCGCGGGCAGCGGCGATGTGCTCACGGG
>JAADDK010000013.1 GCA_013154005.1 Methanobacteriota archaeon | reverse complement strand
CCGTGATGCTCATCAGGTCCTCTTCAAAATCGCCAGTGCTGGAAAACTCCGTGCCTTCAAAGCCGGTGAGGTACTCAACCCTCGTTATGCGTGAAAACTCCTCGTATGCCATGCTCACCGTGTACTCGTCCGCTGGCCTAACCCACTTCTCGGCCGGCGGGCGCGTGGGCACGCCTATATACGCGACTTCTGGCTTTAATTCGCCCAGAAACTCGGCAAGCTTTTTAATTTCAACCTCGTAATCAACGCCGTCGATGAGCATCGTCTCCGTGACGAGCGTGCCCTTAAATTTGCTGGCGAAGTCCAGCATGCCCGCCAGAATAGCATCGAGAGATAGAGATTTATGCGGGCGGTCCACAAAGCGCCAGAGCATCTCGCTAACCGCATCTAACTTCAGAGATACATAATCAAATCGCATAAGTTCGTTGCACACATCTTCCCGATACAGCAATGAGGAATTGGTTATTATGGCCAGTTTCACGCCGAACTCGCGGAGCAGCTCTGCGGTGCGACCGAGATTAACGTCAAGAGTGGGCTCGCCGTCGGGCACGAACGTGATGTAATCCACCCCGCGGGTTATTTTTTCGGCAACCGCATCGCGTATTTCCTCGGGCTCGTAGAATTTTCTGCGCTCAATCTCCATGCTCAGAGTGTTCCCAATCTGACAGTACACGCACGCGTAAGTGCACACTTTATCGGGGATATTGTTCACGCCGAGGCTGCGCCCGAGGCGCCGGGACGGCACAGGGCCGAATGCCAGTTCCATAGTTAAGTCATGGCGAGCGTGTATAGATGGGTTTTGATTATCACCAGTTTTAACAGAGCGATGAGCCTGCTCAGAAACACCACACATTAGAGCAAAAATCTTTGAAATGCGTGTTTATTCACAAAGTCATGCAAACAAAAATGTATTTGCACAGAACGCAATTATTATATGCTATCCTGCAATGATAAACATATGGAAGAAGAAGTGCGGCTTATCAGTGCATCATACTCACGCGAGGGGGACGGAGTGGTTGTGGAACTGTATGGAAAAACGCGGGAGGGAAAATCCATAGTGGGGCTGTATCACGGTTTCAGGCCATATTTTTATCTGGTGGAGCCTCCCGAGCTCCTCTTAGAGAAATTTACCGAAGACCCCGAGATAGTTTCACTGGAAGACGTTAAGCTGTGGTACAAAGGAAAAGACAGAGATTGCGTTAAGGTCACGCTTAAATCGCCGTGGAAAACACCATCCTATCGCAAAACTGCGCTGGAATTCTGCACGGTGCTGGCAGCAGATATCCCATTCCATCAGCGTTTTATTTATGATTTTGACCTGGGCTCGTGTGTGAGATTTGAGGGGGATTACATACCTCCGGAGAAATATCATGTGGAAATCGCAATGAACCTGAAAAACATCCACACAATTCAGGACTTCAAACCCCCCCTCAAGATTCTGAGCTTCGACATAGAGAACTCAATTGACGATGGCACCCTGTTCACCATAGGCTACGCAATATGGGAGAAGGGACATATAACCACAGACCATATAACCGGCACCGAACGCGACATGCTTCAGGACTTTGTAACATTGATAAAAAATGAAAATCCGGACATTATAACGGGTTACAACATAGACGGGTATGACCTCGAAGTCCTTGTCGATAAATACAAAAAGCACAACATAGAATTTGCCATTGGCAGAGACGGTGGCAAACCCCAGCGCATTGGCGGGCAATTCTGGCGCGTGCATGGCCGGGTAATAGAAGATGCATGGTGGGCAGTTAAAAAAGAGCTCAGACCCAAGCAGGAAACACTCGAAGCGGTGGCTCAGGAACTGCTCGGAGAAGGTAAAATGGGAGTCAACAGCCAGAAAATCGACGAAGAATGGAAAAAGGACCCCGAGCGCGTGGTCGAATACTGTATGAAAGATGCAGAACTTGCACTGCGAATACTTCTTAAAATAGGCGTGATAGATAAATATCTTGATCTGGCTACCGTAACCAAGTTCCCGCTGGACGACGTGATTCACTCCGGCACGTCCACGTGGGTGGATTCACTTCTAATAAGAGAAGCTGATCGTCGCGGCATCGGTGTGCCCCTTCAGGGGCAGGAGCGCAAGCGTGGAAAAATCGAGGGCGGCTACGTACATACACTCGAACCGGGACTGTATCACTGGATTTGTGTGCTGGATTTTAAGAGCATGTATCCGAGCATCATCATCAAGTACAACATCTGCTTCACCACCATTACGGACCATGACGGGTTTGAAAGCCCCATCGGCGTGCATTTTATGCGCCCCGAGCAGAGAGAGGGCATAATCCCCAAGATTCTGAAAGAACTCATGGAAAAAAGAGATTCGCTCAAAAAGATGATGAAATCCGCAAAAACTGATGAAGAGCGAAAATACTATGACGGCCTGCAAAAAGCGGTAAAAATTCTCATGAACACATTTTACGGTGTTTTAGCGTCCTCCTTTTACCGTTTCACTGATCCCCGAATCGGCGCGAGCATTACCGCTTTTGCAAGAGAAACAATCAAAAAGATAATCAGCACACTGGAAGCGCAGAACCTCAAAGTCGTTTACGGAGACACCGACTCGATATTCTTTGAATCGCCGTATCACGAGCTTGAAAAAACGGTAGAATTTGGATCAAAAATTGCCGCGGAAATTTCAAAAAAGGAAGATCTCATACTGGAATTTGAAAAGGTCCTTGAGCCGTTTTTCTCTCACGGGGCCAAAAAAAGATACGTGGGCAAGATAGTCTGGCCCGAAGAGTTGCGTGGACAGATGATTATCCGTGGCTACGAGATTCGCCGCACCGACTCTTTCGACCTTCAGAGCGAAGCTCAGCTGCTGGTGTTTGAGAAAATAATGGAAGGAGACATACAGGGCGCGATAAACACCGCCAAAGAGATTGTGGAAAAGGTCAAACGCGGAGAGGTAGAGATAGAAAAACTCGTGATTTCAAGAACCGTGCGCGATTTTAAAAGCTACAAAAATCCGGATTCCATGCCAAATGTGCAGGCTGCCAAAAAGCTCATAGCCATGGGGCACCGGTTTTTCCCCGGTATGAAAGTATCCTGGATTGTCGTCAACGCCCGGGGCTCAAGGCAGGAGGTAGAGCCGTATCTTCCCGACCGCGAATTCAAACATCGTCCAGATTATCAGTACTATGCAAGGCGCGTGGCAGAGACTCTGGCGCGAATAATCGAAGTTTTCGGTGTGGATGAGAATGTGCTCGTTACGGGAAAGAAGCAGAGCACGCTGGGCAGCTTTGAGAAAAAGAAAACCAAGACTCTGTTCGAGTTCGGGGATTGAAATGCGAGCAAGTGAAGCTTGCAAAATAGTGGCAGCGCTTCGTTTAAACGCAGAACAGCAGTGCAAAATGCTTCACCACGCCATGCTCGCACTTTTGCCGATACTCTTTATTCTTGCTGCATTTACCATAATAGTAATCCTCGCCGCATACACTATATTGACATTGGCCATCATATTCGTGCTCGTCGGAGCGAGCATTGCGCTCATTGTGCCCGTCAACAGAGAGTTTGAAAAGATAAGCGGCTGGAAACTGCGGGTTCAGGAATCGGCATTTGTGATTCTAATTGCTCCATTCACAGCATTACTGATCCTTGCCAGCTTTGCAATAATACTAACTGCATACCCGTGGGGCGCTGGCTCATATCCAACATTGCTTACCGCAGCGCTCATCTTGGTGCTGGGCGCGATTGCCGTATACATAGCACAGCACAACGGTTTCAGCATATTAGCAGAATACGAAGACGCCCCCGAACGCTTTGTTAAACTCAGCAAAAAATTTGGAGCGAAGGGCGCGAGAAACCAATTCAAGTACGGTGCGTTGCGCATAGCGCTCAAAAGAATCGACGGTAAAGACGTTATTGTAATATACCGGCTCACCTCTGAGCGCGCATCCAAAGCGCGGGAAATAATGAATTACACGGATTCCCTGTGAGCCATGCGAAATATTTTATTGCATACACACATGGGCGACATATGCACTTTACCGATGAGGAGATACTGGCCACATGGGAGGAGTTTCTGGGCCAATCAGACTACAGTTTCAAGTTGCTGGAAGTCAACGATAAGTATCCATCAGAGAAATCGCTCTACGTGAGCTTTGAAGACATTGTGATGTACAACGCGGATTTTGCAGAAGATGTGCTGGAAAATCCTGAAAAATGCATAATTCTGGGAGAAAAAGCCATAAAAAATTATCTGAACACGCCAAACGAGATACATCTCCGAATAAATAACATTTCCGAAAATTTTCGCACCGAAATAAGAAATTTAAGAACCTCTCATTTAGGTAAATTCATTTCCATCCGGGGCATAATCCGGAGAGCCTCAGAAGTACGTCCCCGTGTGAAAATAGCTGCTTTCAAATGCTCTGACTGCGGTGCACTAAATTACGTTGAACAGGATGGGAATCGTCTGATATTGCCGGATAAATGCGACACGTGCAACAAGCCCCGTGGAAAAGTCAAATTTGCATTTGTGCCGTCTGACTCCGTATTTGAAGATTTTCAGGTTGTTGAGGTGCAGGACACCCCAGAAAGCCTGCGTGGGGGGGAGCAGCCTCAGCGAATAAAAGCAGAATTGATGGACGATATAGCAGGCTCCCTGGTGCCTGGAGACCGGGTCATTATCAACGGCATACTGAAAGCACAGGAAGTGCGCATACAAAACGTGCTCAGCACCGAGTTCAGAATGTTTTTAGAAATTAACAGCGTTGATAGGGAAGAAAAAGAGTACTCCACGGAAGAAATCACCGAAGAGGACATTGCGGAAATTAAAGAGCTTGCCAGCAACCCGGATGTGATAGACAAACTGAAAAATTCCATAGCTCCCACAATATACGGCATGGACCTTATTAAAGAGGCTCTCGTGCTTCAAATGTTCGGTGGCGTGGCCAAGACCATGCCCGACGGCACGAAGATTCGCGGCGACGTGCACGTGCTTCTTGTGGGCGATCCCGGTACTGCAAAATCGCAGTTGCTATCAAAGATGGCTCAACTTGCACCCAGAGGCATATACACCTCGGGCAAGGGCTCCTCGGCTGCGGGCCTGACTGCAACGGCAGTGCGTGACGAGACAGGTCGCTGGACCCTTGAGGCGGGAGCGCTCGTGCTTGCTGATCTGGGTCTGGCGGCGATTGACGAGATGGATAAGATGAGCGCCACCGACAGAGATTCAATATATCAGGCAATGGAGCAGCAGATTATCACTGTGACGAAAGCGGGGATATACGCAACCCTTATGTCCAGATGCTCTGTGCTTGCTGCCGCAAACCCCAAACTTGGACGCTTCGATCCCCTGCAACCGTTACCGAGCCAGATAGACCTGCCCATACCCCTCCTTTCGAGATTCGACGTGATATTCAAAATTCTGGATGTGCCCCAGCCAAAACGGGACCGGGCCACAGCCGAGCATATACTGAAGGTGCATCTTGTAGGTGAGAAACTCAATCTTGGTGAGGAAGACATAACCATCGAAGAGCACCTCGGCGAGGTACCACCAGAGCTTCTGAGAAAATATGTGATTTACGCAAAAGAGCATGTCATACCCAAACTCAGCGATGAGGCAATAAGAAGAATAAGCGACGAGTACCAGAAAATGAGAGCCACATACCAGGAGACGAATAGGGTGGCCATTACACCCAGACAGTTAGAGGCAATGATTCGTCTTGCAGAAGCTTCAGCGCGTGCAAGGTTGAGCGATGTTGTTACTTTGAAAGATGCCGAGCGCGCTATAAATATTGTGAAAGAATACATGAAAGACGTATCTTCCGAAAATGGTGTATTTGATGCCGATATCGTGAGCACAGGTACCAGCACGTCTACCCGACAGCTAATTTACAGGATAAAGGATTTCATAGAAGATTTTTACCAGGAAAATGAAGTGTATCCCAAAGAGGAAGACATCTACGAGGTTTTTACCCATGAAGGATTTACCAGAGCAAAGGTCAGAGAGGCAATCGAAAAATTAAGACGTGGAGGTGAGATTATCCGTGACACAAAGGGACATATTAAGCCAGCATAATATTGCAATGCGCATGTACCATACTCGTGGCGAATGGCTCCTGGCTGCCTGCGATCGTGAACTGCTGGGCACTGTACTGGAAGAGGGTGAATTTCATCTGAGCGTGAGTGAGAGATTTTACTACGGATCTTTTGTGACAGAGCAGACGTTTCTCAATTCTATGAAAATAGCAACCATAGCCAACCTCGTGGGAAAACGTGTGGTGGAAATTGCAATAAGAGAAGGCTATATAGACAGGGAAAATGTGATAAAAATTAAAGATGTGCCCCACGCACAGATGGTTCTTATATGAATTACTCGCGCCAGTCTGTGTTCACGGTGCGCACGCCTATTTTTGGAATGTAGAGCATAACGCGCTTGTGTCTTGAGCGCCTGTATTTTTCCACTACCCGACGCACAATATCCTCATCCACTCCTGTATATTCTCCAATCTCTTCCGGCGTGAGCGCAAGCTCAATGCCATAAAGTACCCTGTCGAGTGTGTCGTAATCCACGCCCATCTCCTTCTCATCGGTCTGCCCCGGCAGTAGATTAGCGCTTGGTGCTTTTTCTATTATCTTATCCGGAATGCCTATTTTCCTTGCCAGAGCGCGGACCTGCGTCTTGTACAAATCTCCAATGGGCGCAAAATCGCTGGCGCCATCGCCGTACTTGGTGAAATAGCCCGTTAGGAGCTCGCTTTTATTGCTCGTGCCCGCCACCAGCCGAGACTCCTGATTCGCAATGGCAAATAAAATGCTCATACGCACCCGCGCCTTGATGTTTGCAACGGCCATTTTTTCAGTTATTCCCGCAATCGCCGCAATTTCTTCCACGGGCTTGTCGATTTTTAGCACTCTCAGCTCCACGCCCATCTGCTCCGCCAGCATTCGCGCATCTTCCGTTTCTTCCACCGGCGTAACCGAGTCGGGCATGTGCACGGCGAGCACCCGCTCGGGACCAAGAGCCATCGTGCAGAGTTTCAGCACCACCGCGGAATCAAGACCTCCGCTTAGTCCCACAACCACGTTTTTCTCGCCTGCAAAATCAGATATAAAGTGCAGTATTGCATCGAGGGCGTATGGCGGCAGGGTGGGTTTAAGATTCATTCTCGTCAGGCTCCCAGTCGTCCTCCCATGGCACGTTTTCAACAATATGCTTTAGCAGGTCATAGAGATTGTCAAGGTCCTCATCGTTGCCGATAAGTATGAACTCTTCCCGGTCCAGCGTGGCAAGGTACCACATATTCTCCGAATCATTATAATAAATTTCAATCTCCTTGCCGTCCGCGGTGCGGGGTATGGATATGCTCTCACCCATCTTGAGAGAATCGCGTATTGTGGTCATCCTACCACCTTCACAACAGCCATGAGAAACTTTTCAAATTTATCGTTCAAAGCGTCGAATTTCTTTTTTATGCTCTCCATGTCGTCGTTCTCGTCCACCACGTTCAGCATATCGTTCAGCTCGCCGATGTATTTCTTCACTTTTTTCAGGTCCTCAAGGGCCTCAGCGTCGCCGTCGTCAATCCTCGCGAGAAGGTCCAGAAGCAGTTCTTCCACTGAATCAAATAGCTCCTCAGTTTTCATAGATGGTAATTTCAATGTGCGTATTTAACCCTTCGCATCTTCACACCATACTGATTGTTAAATCCATGATTGATTTCAATGCTATTTATCCACCCAATATATGGCGCATGCCCATGCATCGACGCATTCAAAAATTAGCCTGAATTCAAATAAAAATTCTTATATATCTGTTAGGCTTCTATACTGTCGAGAAAAATGAAAAATGTCAACATACTTGCGGTTATGGCGATAATAACCGTTGGACTTTTAATTGCCGGTGGTTATGTCTACCTGACTCGTCCACCCGCTGTGAAGGTGAGAAACGGCTTCGCCAGTTACAGTTATTCTTTAAATAACACCTCAATCATCACAATTAACAGAAACATAACGTCCATCGCAGTCATCGACAACAGCGGAACACTGAACCTGACCGTGAATTTTATCAGCGTTTCTCCGATAGGCAATGAGATAGAAAACGATTTATACATAACTGTGAAAGGGCACATGCCCCGGAACTTAGTGCCATCGGGATTGAAAATTGAGGCACAGGAGCTGGAAAAAAGCGCCTCCACTGTAGACTTTTTAACAAGTTATGACGATTTCAGCAACATTACACCCTGGGGAAGTGATGAAATATTTCCGGGCGCGTGGGCACCGAACCCCGCATACATCGGAGGCTCTCCGCAGAAAAGCGATTTTGAGATGAAAACGGATATTCAGTGGGAAATTCACGATTACAGCACCACGAGAGTGCATCAGGTTGAAATAAAAGCAGAATTGCTGGGCTTCTCCTCACCCGTGGTATCCACGGTTAACATCACACTCAACACCTCCGCGCTGGGCCATGCGCTGCTGAGATGCCACGGCTCCGTTGATACTGGAAAAAACGCCAGCGCGCTTGCGTTGGTAAATGGCACGGGAACGCTGAATCTAACCGCAAGAATACAGAATTTTTACACCGGTGGAAAATACATGCAGATGGCTATGGCTCTCGTGCTCACAGGCAGCATGCCCGGGGGCTTTGTTCCGAAGGGAATTGTAATATCCGTAGAGGACAACTATCTGGGCGGAGTGATAGGATTTAACACGGATAACGCCAAACTTATCAATGCTACATTCTGGAGCAATTACTCGGAAAGCTCGGGTTACGATTATGCGCGAGTGGGCTGCCTCCCCACCACGAGCGTTTTTGAATTCAGAACAGTGCTGCTCTGGAAAATTTACAATTTATCCGCCCACCAGATACCCACACTGGATATAGAGGCACAATTGCTGGGCTCGCATTCTGAAGTCATCGCGGTGTCCACCGTAGTGGTTGTGTATGCACCATAATCTTTTCATCTTTCATTTTTAAATGGAATGAGAAGTGTGAGCACCGCCCCGGCGAGCGAGGCGCCGGCAAACAGGGCAATCACGCCCGCGAGTCCGAAATTGAAGTCAATCGCGTGTGCTAGCACCGGAGCAAGAAAGCCGCCGATATTGAGCACCGACACGAATATACCCGACGCTATGCCGAACATCTCGCTGCGTATGCCAATACGCGTGAGAAACGCGAAAAACAGCGGGATTGTGCCCCCCAGAAACACGCCCGCAAGTATTGAGAAAACCCAGACAAGCGGAGAGTTGAAGTGAAGCGCTGCAAAGAACAGAATCAGAAATCCGGCGGTGCAGAGCTGATACACCACCGCGCTTCTCCGCTCGCCGAACCGCCCGGAAATGTGAGGGAAAAGAAGCAACCCGAAAATGAGCGCCGCGGACACGGATGCGATGAGCAATGACGTTTGCGGACCGAGCAGGGCCTGCATGTTTTTCTGCATGGGCAGGTAGGTGGTCACGCCGAAATAAGTGATAAGAAGAGTCATATTTGCCACGGAGAGAATCCACAGCCCGCGATTTTTCGAGACCTGCACAAAATCCGCCCCGTGCACGGGAGTGACCGGCACGTCCCGCGCCGTTGCAAGCCAGAGCGGAAGCGCAATTAGAAACAGAGAGGAGTAGAGAAAAATAATCTCCTGCCACGTGAGAAACCCGAGCATGCTTCCCGGCACCAGCGCGACTATTGCGCCCAGCGGCAGCCCGGACATGTAAACACCGGAGGCTATGCTCTGCTCCTTTGCGGGAAATTCGTGCTCTGCAATTTTGGGCAGATTGGTAAACGTAACCGCCATGCCTATTCCGTATATTGCGGTAAATAAAGTGAAAGAAAGTGAATTCCACGCGAATCCGCGCAGCGCCGCCCCTGCAAACGCGATGAGCATGCCGTACGTGGC
>JAADDK010000075.1 GCA_013154005.1 Methanobacteriota archaeon | reverse complement strand
ATCCAGTGCCTTTAGAGCATATTTTAGTCCCTCATCATATTTTGTGTAATAATACTGTACAATGGCCAGATTACGATATGCCTCCGCTTCATCTTCAACGCTTTTGTACCTCCGCGCATATTTAAGGTACTCTTTCAGATGTTTTTCCGAATCTTTGAAATCTCCAATATGCCATTTAATTATGCCGATAGCTCCGTGTATTTTTCCCCGCTCCAATCCTCTTGCGGCCTTTTCATATTTTTCTAAAATTTCGAGTGCTTTCTCGTACTCCCCCAATCTTTCGTATGCGTTGCCTATTTTTATGCCTATTGAAACTTTTCTTTTGTGTCCGAGTCGTAATGAGTGTTCGTACATCTCTATTGCTTTTCGGTAATCACCTGAAAGTACGTATCTATCACCAAGAGTTTCGTATATCCTGATTAGTTCTTCTATCATGCCGTACTTTTGAGCAATATCCAGTGCCATGAGGCAATAATCGATTGCATCGCCCAGCGCAATATCTTTGATACTTTCCTCTGCGGCCATTTTCAGGTATTTCAGGGCTTTTTGGCTTCTTGCTCGATAGTAATGATTTGCAGCATCAACAATATTTCCTCTTTTTTCCATAAGTTCTGCAATTTTGAGGTGCATCTGAATGCGGGTATCCTTCGAAATGTCTGAGTATATAATTTCTCTGTAGGGGGCGTATTTGAACACTATGCTGTCTCCCTCCATTTCTACAAAGTTTTCTTTTACTTTTTCGTATGCCTGCTTCCAGTTGGGATAAAGTTCAGATAAAGTGTCTATATCGATTCTCTCGCCAAACACCGCAATAAGCCTCAGAAAATACAGGCTTCTTTCGTCAAGAGAGTCCAGCATCAGTTCTACGCTTTCACGGATGCTTTCGGGAATGATAAAACTGTCACTTCCTATGTGCTCTACAATGGCTATAGTAAGCAGAGGATTTCCCTCTCCTTTTTCGTAAATCAGGTCTATTGCACGGTCATCGGCGTCTGGTTTGATGGAGCGTACAAGCTCTGCGACATGCTCTTTTCTCAGATTATTGAGTCGAATTATATGCGTGTTCTCCAGATTCTGTATGTCTTCAAGTATGGATGCAGTTTCATCATCATTAACCACGTCTTCGTTTCGGTATGTGGCAATAATCATTATTCTGCTACGCATGGCATTACGGGTGATGTATCTGAATAGCTCCAGTGAACTGCGGTCTGCCCACTGTAAATCTTCTAAAATTAATATAATTACCCTCTTTTTTGAGTTGTAATCGAGGAAATTAAATATGGTGTCATAGAATTTCATTGCACCCGATTCTTTCATATCTTCGTAATTGGTGAATGAGGAAATTGGTACTTCATCTGCAAGGTCTCGAATCACGTCGATGTATCTCTCCGAGAGACCTTTTGCTACAATGTATACATTTACGTTATTTTTATCTGCATAGTCTATTACAGATTTAAGCCACAGATAAACTTTTCTGAGTCCGTGGTAGTGGATAAGATAATATATGCAGTCAAGAACCACGTCATTGCCTTTTTTAATTTCAGATGCTATGGCTTCAAAAATCTCGAAATCAATTCGCTCTGCTGTGAGTGGTGCTTTTCCTATGTGATATTTACCCACACCTCTTCTTGAGGAAAACACCACCCCCGGAGGCTTCTCTGCAGGATTTAACCAGTCGATTATCCGGATTCTTTTTTCTTTTCTTTCGTTTTCTATATCCAGTGAAAAAATGTCATCGAAGCATGATAACAGACTGTTTTTCTCCTCTTCTGTAAGATGTTCGGTTCTTCCGGATATCACTATGGTATGTGTTCCCTCCGACATATTGTAAATAGCGTGCAGGAAATCCACCACTCTTTCTATTCCATTCAGGTAAATCAGATAATTGATATTATCTATGAATATGCACCCGGATTTCTCCGATTCCATAAAGTCGTATATTCTGGGAATTACACTGAAATCCAGATTATTTGGGTCTACGTGAGGCAATGAGGTTTTGGTTTCGGTGAGCCATATGCCGTCTTTCTCTTCAGGCATTCGAGGTGAGAAATATACCCCTTTCATGTGCTCGGTTAGG
Source organism: Methanobacteriota archaeon (assembly GCA_013154005.1). Lineage (GTDB taxonomy): Archaea > Thermoplasmatota > Thermoplasmata > Thermoplasmatales > Aciduliprofundaceae > JAADDK01. The sequence goes on along the minus strand of JAADDK010000075.1, from coordinate 7,883 downwards.
GATCTGTACAGGAGATACCCCGCCCCGGATTCCACCTCATCTATGAACACCATTTTTGGAGAGACAATGAGCTCCTGAGCTATGTCGTTGATTTTTCTGGATTCTTCAACCTTGCGTATTGCATGCAAATCTCCGTATGCACCCAGTGCCTGAGTGAAGAGCGAGTAAGGTCTGTATTTTGAGTTTACATCGCATTTGCCCCGTAAAATTTCTGCATCCTTTGCCTGATTTATGAACTGGTTGATTAGTGCAGTTTTACCTATGCCTGCTGCGCCCTCCACCAGTGCGGTCATACCCTCTCCTACCCTGACTCTCTCAAGAATCATTTTGAGAGTGTTAAGTTCACGTTCCCTATTTACGAATTTAACAGGCATACATGCACAATCATGCAGAACACATATTTATCTCTTATACCGAAAATTCCCAGATTTGAGAAGCAATTTTTATTGAGGGGGTTTTGAGAGACAGCACATTTAAATTGAATGGCACATATCTGTACATGTGTTCGGAGAGCTGTGCGTGCGGTGCAAGGGTCGCCTGTGGTGCGGATTGTCGAAATGTCCGCTGCTGGAATCTGCAAAAGATTATATGCCGAAATTGAGGGTCAATCCCTCCGAACTGTTTGGGTTATCGCCACCGTCGCTTTTTGTGGGGAGATACGGATATCCTAAAGTGTATGCGGGGCCACTGGTAAGTGAAAGCACAGAGGTATTTTCCACAACTTCAGAGCTGTACGGTAAGCCTCTCGACCATATTCTTGCTCGCACGTCCTCGCTATTGCGGGTCTCTGCGCAGGTGGATGTGAAGAATCCGCAGGGCAAAATAGTGGAAGCCACGCAGGAGCTGGCCATGTCCGTTAAGCCCCTTGATACCGAAGTGAAGGTGGAAAAAATTGCAAACATGCCCTCACTTGATACGTTTTTTCACCCTACCGGGCCGAGGGTAATCGCTCGCAGGGTCGACGTGGTGGATAATCCGAGCATACCGCGTAAGGTGGATATGACGGTGGAGGAGAGAATGAAGGCAAACACCGCAATTAGAGAGCTGTACAGGTACGGTTATCCGGTGGATTATCTTCAGCGCCTCATGGCCGCTGGCGTGCTCGGGCAGCAGAAAAAATTGGTGCCGACCCGGTGGAGCATCACCGCGGTGGATGACGCTGTGGCGAAAGCATTGCTGAGAGAGCTGAGACATGAGGACTCTGTGGATAAGGTGGAGTATTATTCGGGTGCGTACATGGGCAACGAGTTTCATATTCTATTCATACCCGGCGTGTGGGAATATGAGATGATTGAAACGTGGCTTCGCGGCTCGATTTACTCTCCCACGCTCTCCGTGACGGGTGAGGATTACGAGCCGTTTAACGGAAGAAAGGATTACGCATCGAATATCACCGGCGCTTACTATGCTGCGCGTCTTGCGGTGCTTGAAACCTTGCATCGAAGAAGAAGACAGGCCCGGGTTTTGATATACAGGGAAATCACGCCGGAGTACAAGATTCCGCTGGGAGTGTGGGTGATTCGAGAGACGGTGCGCGATGCGGTGTCCCGCAAGCCACTCATTTTTGAAGATGTGGAGCTGGCGCTATCCACCATATTGAAAAAGGTGAATAATAAAAAGTGGACGGAGAAGAGCAGGCTCCTGTATAATTTAAAGCATCAGAGACGGCTGGAAGATTTTTTATGATTTCCACACCATCTCAAACTTGCAATCTTCCGGAGCATCAGGCTCAATTGGAGTGACCGTGCCGTGAGTGCGCGTGACTTCCATTATGCCTTTCAGCGCGCCTTCCCACGCGAGGCATGATGAGTCGGTGTCTCTGCTGTCTCTGAGCGTGACAATTGCACCTTTATCGGTGTCTTTGATTATTATCGCACCGTAATTGAAAAGCGTATTGTAAGTGTCCTGCGCTCTGTGTATGAATCGCTCAATGCTCATAAACGATGCGATTATGTATTTGAACACACCCAGGTCTTTGGCGGTGTGCCTTCCAGCATCCACCACATGGCTCTCGCCCTTTGTGTTTTTAATCCATTCGAGCACCGCAACGGCGTTATCAACGGGCACCCATTCTCCGTCTTTGATGTTTCTCTCTATGCCCGCACGAGCTTTCACTTCCTGCAATCCTGCATTGCCCCATTTTTTCTTCACGTATTTCAGATATCCATTGACCAAAGCGCCTTTGACCTTCTTTTCTTCCGCCATGTGTGGCAGATAGGGGCAATCCTCTATATATAATTTTATCCAGTTTATTTCAATACTGCTCTTAGAAGCTTTTCTGCACCGTGGCGAAATACATCTGCCGCCGGCATGCTCAGCTCTGACTCCACCCACTCAACGTATTTTTCCACCTGCTCGTCGCTCATGTGCTCGCCGTCTATCGCAATGCCCACCACGCGCCCGCCGGATACGCTCTCTGCCAGCGTCTCGTACATCTCTATTGCCCGTTCAAGCCGAGGTATTGGAAATCCCGGGTAGTCGTGGTGCTCCTTTCTTACTGGTTCATGCGCCAGAATTATTTTTCTTGGATACGAGCCGTGAAGTATGGATAGAGTCACGCCGCTGTACGCCGGGTGCGTCAGCGCGCCCTGTCCCTCCACGAAGATAAGCTCGCGAGTTGCGGAGACTTTCTTTACCAGCTCTTCCATCGCACCTGCCATAAAGTCTCCCGGAATTCGGTCTATAACGTAGCCGGCGTCGGCGCCAATCATCATTCCCGTCTGACCCGTGGCCACGAATCCCGCGTTTATTCCCGTTTCTCTCGCCTTGCGTGTCAGCTCCACCGCGGTGAGCATCTTGCCCACGCTGCAGTCGGTGCCCGCGACCAGAACCGTGTTTACGCCGCGCCCGGAGCCGTCGGCCACGCGCAAATTTTCGGGCGGTTTGCGCACATCCCAGATTTTTGCACCGCTCTGCTCAGCTATTTTCCTGAATTCCGGGTCTTCGCTCAGAAAATCGTGCAGTCCGGAAATTACGGTCTTGCCGCTGGACAGTGCCTGTGCGATTTCCTTTCGCCATGCTTCCGGCAGTTTTCCGCCGATGGGCGCCACGCCTATAATTAGTGCATCGTAGTCCTCTGCAACGCTTTCTATGTTTTCGTAGATTGGCACGTGCCTGCGCCCTGGAAAGAACTCATCTGCATAGTGTCCTGCAAGGCTGCGGTCGAGTATCCCGACGATTTCGTTGGGCGAGTAAAAATACACGCCGCGCGCGGTCTTACCGCCCATGCCGGTGAATTTTTCATGCGCGAGAATCAGTATTCGCATAGCCCGGTATAGTTTTGCATGTATATACAATTACTCCTCTCCCAGCTCAAGAGGTTTCAGGCTCTTCACGCATCTTAGCATATCGTTTTTGCTCTTTATCTCGCATTTTACCTCCCGCACGGTTATTTTCTCGCCGTGAGTGGAGAGCATCAGGTCTTTACCCTGCATCTCTTCGGGCACCTCGCCAGCGAACCATGTGTCCGTGAAATGTTTTTTCACAAGTATGTACTGCTTTGCGCCGTAAATGAGCATAAACAGAGATTCTTCACCCTGCGCCATTTTTTCAAGAGCGTAATTTATCAGCTCCTCTCTTTTCCACAGCTGAAACGGCACCTCGTAAAATCTGTAAAAATCGCCATCTTCCATAATCAAGATGCCCGCCTCGGGTATGCCGTATGAGCCGTACATATGCTCACGGTCCATGACGATTATGAATTTGTCGGCGTGGGGTGTGGCGTAGCCGCATTCTTCACCGTGCAATTTGTCAAGTAGAGCAAGCATTCTCTTTTTGGTCAATTGCTCACATTTGCAGTCGAACAGATGCGCGAATTTGTGCTTTGATTCCACGATGGCGAGTCCCGTGAATATGAACTTGTAAGAACCCATAAGGTACTCTGGCTTCTTTGCGCATACTATCTCGTACTGGTTAGCCCACCAGGTTATGGCGAGCTCGTATTCATCGTTGCGTATGCATTCCCACGCGATTCTGAGCAGTGCGTTTTTGTCTCTTTTCAAAAAATTGCCGGGGCAGAACACCACAAACTCGTCCTTTTCAAGGAGCATGCCGGAAAATGGTATGTTGTACAATTGTGCCATTGTCTCAAAATCCGCAACGGTCACCATGTATTTTTCCATTGAAAATATTTTCACGTGCTCGCTCTCCACCAAATATTCGCGTTTTGCCGGGCGGCTCTTTTCATCGTGCTCTTCGTATATGAATATGAAGTAGTAGAGCAACGCTGCAATCGCGATGAGCGACGTGAGACAGCACAAAGCCTCAAGAACCAATCTTTGCACCTCTGCACTAAAAAATGTTCCAGGATATTTAGTTTTTTTCACGAAGTTTTGAGGCGTGAGAGAAACAGTATTTAATAACAAAGCCATGAGCGTGCATGGATTACCGAGAGGCCGGAGTGGATATCGACACGGAGGCGGAATTTATAAAGGCACTGGTGGCCGGGCTGACTTTTAAAAGAAAGGATATGCGCACGGCGCCGCTCAATCTTGGTTTTACCGGGCTAATCGAGTTTGGAGAGTATTATCTGGCGCTGAACACCGACGGTGTGGGCACGAAGATAATCATTGCCAGCGCACTTCGCAAATGGGATACGATCGGGATAGATTGCATCGCTATGAACGTGAATGATACCATCACCGTGGGTGCCGAGCCGGTGGCTTTTGTGGATTATCTTGCCATTGATTCTTATGACCTGGACATGGCCGAGCAGCTTGGACGCGGGTTGAATGCCGGGGCGGAGGAAGCGAATATCACGGTGCTGGGGGGCGAGACGGCCACCATACCCGAAATCACGAAGGGTGCGGATTTATCCGGCACCGCGCTGGGCATAGTGAAAAAAGATAAGCTTATCACGGGAGAGATGGTGAAAGAAGGGGATTTGATATACGGGTTGCCGAGCTCTGGCATACACTCGAACGGGCTCACGCTGGCGCGCAGAATATTTTCTGACTTGGAGGAGAAAATCCACGGTACTGAAATTGGATTGGAGCTGCTCAGGCCCACGCGAATATACGTGCGTGAGATAATGAGCATATTGCCGGAATGCGATGTACATGGCATGGCGCACATCACCGGTGGCGGGCTGCTCAATCTCCTGCGGGTGAAAAAAATGGAGTACGTGCTTGACTCACCACTCAAACCGCAGTGGCTCTTCACGGAGATTCAGGAGCGTGGAAACATAAGCGATGAGGAGATGTATCGTACATTCAACATGGGCATGGGCTTCGCGCTCATCGCCCCGGAGCACTGTGAAGAGTTGCTGAGAAAAAATATAAATGCCCGCGTGGTGGGGCACGTGGAGCGCGGGAACGGTGCAAGCGTTCCCGAGATGGGTATTCATCTCACTCCATAGATTTAAGCGTGTATTTCACACCTTTTTTTTGCAGCGTTTCCAGCAGGCTCGGAACACGCTCATGGGAGGCGAATATCACCGTGGATATGCCGCGATAATACGCGTCCACTGCGGCGTTTGCTGCAGAGAACTCAAAATCGATATGATGATTTTTCAGGGCCAGAGCTGCCACCACGCCGCACACACCTATTTTCCAGCCTTCATATTTTTCCAGAGTCTTTTTAAGCGTGCTTTTTTTGAGTTTTCTCGTACCACCCTCTTCCACCGAGGGTAGCGAGTAGACGACAATCTTTCCGTATTCCAGTGTGAGTATCCCGCGCAGGTCTGTGATACCCACATCTTCGCCTTTCTTTGCAGAGTTTATTGCCAGGCCCGTGGAGGAGCTTTCTCTGTGATACGCGTGCAGGTACCCGTTCTCCATTACCAGTCCCACACGCTCTCCTTTTTTGATGTTCTCTCCTGCAATTGCTTCTGTCACATTTACCCGGTTTATTATGTACTGTGCACTGTGCACAAAATCGCCCATCTCCGAGATGGCATGGTCCAGGAATTCCCAGCCTTTCAGTGTTATCTCGCCGTCTTTGACCAGTCCTTCTCTCTCCAGTGATTTCAGATACTCGGAAACTCCCTGCACCGTGATGTCTATATTTTTCGCTATTTCCTTCAGTTTCTTTTTGCCCTGTATCAGCTCCAGCAGGATTAGAGTCTTGGTTATGCTGCTCTTGTCGCGTAGAATCATAAGAATACATAATGCAACTAAAACATATATTTTTTCTCTGTTAAAACTTAAACTTTATATTTTTCCGAATCATACCCACCGCAATGAAAGTGAAATATTACATGCTCCTGACCCTGATTGTGCTGTTTGCAGGTAAATATGCTCAGATTGCGGCGCTGGGGACCGGCGCGCATATGCTGTTCTTCGGGGGCGAGGTGCTGCTCATCATCGCAATGCTTTTTGTGGCGGCGTTCAGTGTGATGCTTTTAAATGGCAACTATCGGCTCGGAGTGCCCGTGCTCGCGGCGGGCGCGGTGGCGTTCATTGCCATGCACATGATATTTGCTTTTGAGCCGCTTTATATTCTGTCGCAGATACTGATGGTTGTGGCGTTTTTCACGCTTCTCTTCCCACTGCATCATTACGAGACGAAAAAGTATCCAGCGTTCGGCTCGGCGTTTCTCATGATTTACGTGCTCACAGAAGGCACATCGCTATGGCGCGGGCAGTATAACCTTGTGATATTTGCGTTGTATCTCACGCTATCACTGTCTATGTACATTCCCGGAATAATAAAAATAAAAGAAGCTCAGTGATCGCATTTGCCGGTGGGACAGGCGGGGTCAAACGTGCTGTCCACCGTCACGTATTTTTCTTCCACCTGCACCTTGAAGGTGAGCTCTTCCAGCATGCTCGGCTCTTTTTTCTTCTCTTCCGCCTTAATTTTCTTATCTGTGCCGCGGTATATCACCTGCACGCTCTTGCTTCCATCACGATAGATGGTTATGCCCTTGCATTTCATTCTCCACGCGTAGATGTACGTGTTCTCCACGTCGCGAATGGTGGCATCGTGGCGCAGGTTCACGGTCTTGCTCACAGCGTTATCCACGTATTTCTGGAACGCGGCCTGCATGCGCACGTGCCATTCGGGGTCCACATCATGCGCGGTGCGGAACAGTTGCTTAATCTCTTCGGGAATGTCCAGATTCTGCACGCTGCCGGTCTTGGCCACCTGCTGCATGAGCTCTTCGCTGTATATGCCGGCCCTGCGGGTTATATCTTCAAACAGCGGGTTCACTTCCAAGAGCTTCTGTCCGTCAAGCACGTTGCGCACGAAAGCGATGGCAAACAGCGGCTCGATGCTTGACGAGGTGCCCGCGATTATGCTTATGGTGCCCGTGGGCGCGATGGTCGTGGTGGTGGCGTTTCTTATTTTTATTCCTTTCTTCCACCAGTCGCTGCCCACCCACGCAGGGAACACACCGCGCTCCTCCGCCAGTTTCATGCTCGCACGATGAGATTCGTCGTTGATGAATTTCATCACCCGCTCGGCTAACTCTATCGCTTCTTCGCTGTCGTACGGTATGCCCAGCTTGATTAGCATCTCTGCCCAGCCCATCACTCCCATGCCTATCTTGCGCGTGCTTCTCGTGGTATCTCGAACCTGAGGGAGGGGATAGTTATTTGCATCTATTACGTTATCCAGCATTCTGGTGGCGGTGTGCACCACGTATCTCAGACGCTCCCAGTCCACCCTGCCGTTTTTCACGAACAGAGAGAGGTTGATAGAGCCCAGATTACAAGATTCAAAGGGCAGCAGTGGCTGCTCACCGCACGGGTTTGTGCTCTCAATCTCGCCGAGATGCTTGGCCGGATGCCCGCGATTGATCTCGTCAATGAATATTATGCCGGGGTCTCCGGTCTTCCACGCCTGCGCAACGATTAAGTCCCAAACCTGCCTTGCCCGTATTCTGTCCACCACCTCGCCGGTGCGCGGGTTGCGAAGCGGATACTCGGAATCGTTAAGCA
>JAADDK010000085.1 GCA_013154005.1 Methanobacteriota archaeon | reverse complement strand
CCAAACGGCACCGCCAGCCCGCAGCCACATTCATTTACAATTTTCTCCGCTTCACCTCCCTTTGAGACGATTACCGGCACCCCAGCAGCCATCGCCTCGAACATCTTCACCGGGGTGCTAACCCTATCGTATCTCTTACAGGGGTCGTTGAGTACCACTATGACATCCGCCATCAGGGTGTATCTGGGTATATCCTTAGCAGAGACCCAGCCAACGTATTTTATGTTTTGTGCACCTTTAATCAGATTCATAATTCTCTCTTTGTACGGGCCATCTCCCCCCAGCACGAGATTCACTCCCGCCATTTTCACAGCCTGTATGAGCGACTCCAGAAATTTGATCTGTCGAAATATGCCTATATAGACGACCGTGAATCCCTTCAGTCCCAACTCCTCTTTGGAAACTGGCTCCACCTTTACGTAGTCCTCCGGGTCCTTGCAGTTCATCACCACCGTGCCCGGAATTTTCAAAATGTTCTGCAGCGCATCGTTGGCATATACCACCGCATCAGCGAATCTCGCAAGTACTCGCTGAATTATGTCCACAACCACACCCACCGCATGTGGCACGGAATCCTGAATCATGGAAGCGTAATCATCGTGCATATCATAGACCAGCTTTTTTCCCCGGGATATTCGAATTCCCAGTGGCAGAGTATCAAAATCGTGGGCATGCACCACATCAAATTTCAGACGCTTTGAAATTTTTCCTGCGCGAATGTAGAACTTAATGAGTCCGGGCAGAAACTCGGCCAATTTGCCGTAGCCGCCCGGTACAGCCACACGTATTATACGTATTCCGTCGTACTGCTCATCTGCAGGATATTTAAGCTCTCTGTCCCATGCAAGGATAGTAACTTTATGGCCGTGTTGTGTCAGTGCCTTTGCCTCTTCGTAAACTCTCGGGTCCGGCTTGAACGGATTGGAAAGGAGCATCAGTACCCGCACATCAATCTCCTCTACCGATGGCCACGTACTTTACCTTCTTTGGCTTTGCCGTGCGTCGGCCATCCACCACAAGCTTGAGGTTATCAAATGAGTCATAATCGATGTTTTTAAACTCATCCCAGGCAGTCTGTATTATTGCAATATCCGCGTTCTTGAGCGCCTCTTCCGCACTGGGAGCGTACTCTATATCCGGATACAGTTTCTTGAAATTGTCCATGGCCTTGGGGTCGTATCCCACAACCTCTGCGCCTCTTTTCAGCAACTCTTCAACTATGATTGCCGCCCGTGTCTCTCTTATATCATCTGTTTCCGGTTTGAACGCCAGCCCCAGCACCGCGACACGCGCACCGTTCAAAGACCCGTAATGCTTCTCAGCGAGTTCCACAAGATGCCTTGGCTGATAATCGTTAATTTTCAGCACATCTTCCAGCAACTTTGCCTGATAATTCAGCGTTCGAGAGAAATCCACCAGTGCGCTCACATCTTTCGGGAAACAAGAGCCTCCGAAACCCGCGCCTGCATTGAGAAACTGTGGTGATATGCGCTTATCCATTCCCACTCCCTTCATCACATCATACACGTCAATTCCGATTCTTTCGCATATATTTGCAATCTCATTTGCAAACGATATTTTCATTGCGAGAAATGCGTTGCTCGTGTATTTAATCATCTCTGCAACTTTGATTTTAACTCTCAGTATCGGAGCCTCAAGGGGCCTGTAAAGCTCTTCAAGCACGTCTCCGGTTCTCTTATCCAGTTCACCTATTACCACGCGATCCGGATGAAATGTGTCGTATATGGCGAGCCCCTCTCTTAGAAACTCCGGATTCATGGCCACACCGAATTCTCCTCTTTTCATCCCGCTCTCGCGCTCAAGAATGGGTATGACAAGGTTTTCAGTTGTTCCGGGCACCACGGTGCTCTTTACCACAACAATCATATTTTTTTTAAGCCGTTTGCCAATCTCCTCCGCGGCAGCCTCAAGGTACCTGGTTTCCATGCTTCCATCCTTGCGCGATGGCGTGCCCACACATATGAACACCACGTCCCTGTCCTCTATCTCATACTCTGTGCTCGCCCGCAAATTTTTGCCCGCGTGTTTTGCAAGTAATTCATCCGCACCGGGCTCATAGATTGGCACCTTTCCAGAATTGAGCATTTTGACTTTTTCCTCGTCCACATCTATTGCAATAACGTCATGACCGAGCTCTGCAAATAATAATGCTGTGGTCAGTCCCACATATCCAGTACCTACAACAGCGATTTTCATATGGGGAAAACGGCAAACATATATATAGAGTTATTTTCATTCTCATCTATGAAGGCAGTTATTCCCGCAGCGGGGCTGGGCACGAGGATGCTTCCGGTCACCAAGACTCAGCCAAAAGAGATGCTTCCTCTGCTCAACAAGCCCGCAATACATTACGTGGTGGAGGAGGCGATAAATTCCGGATGTGAGGATATACTCATAATAACCGGCCGCACCAAAAGAGCAATTGAGGATTATTTTGATCGCAGTCCGGAACTGGAGGAGTTTTTGAAAAAGAAGGGCAAGGAAAAAGAGCTTGAGGAAATAAGGAGAATTTCGGATATGGCAAACATAATGTATATCCGGCAGAAAGAGCCGCTCGGGCTGGGCCACGCGGTTCTGCTCGCTGAGCGGTTTGTTGGAGATGAGCCCTTTGCAGTTTTGCTCGGTGACGATATAATAATAAACAGTGTGCCCACAACAAAAAAGATGATGGAGCTTTACAGCGCTGAAGGTGCACCGGTGGTGGCAGTGATGCAGGTGCCGTACAGCGAAACAAGCAAATACGGCGTAATCAAGCCATCCACGCTGAGCAGGCCGCCTCTGTACGTAATAGACGAGCTTGTGGAGAAGCCAGCACCCGAGGAAGCGCCCTCTAATCTCGCGGTGGTGGGGCGCTATCTTCTCACGCCGGAAATATTCACGTATCTTAAAAATACCGCACGTGGACGGGGCGGAGAGTATCAGCTTACAGATGCGCTTAAACTCTTTGCATTTTCCAGACGTTTACTCGCTCTGGAAATAGAGGGCACAAGACTTGATATCGGCTCTCCAGAGTCATGGCTGAAAGCAAACATATTCATGGGCAAGCAAAAAGGATTACTTTGAAAATGCGTATCCTTTTTCTCTCATAAACCAGCCCAGCTCTCTTTCCACAAGTGCTATTTCTTCTTTGCTCAGGTCCTTCTTCCACCTGCCCGCATGGCTTCTGCTAAGGTCCATCTTTAGCATATTATTATCAAATTCCAGCCCCATAAAATCACAGAGTCTCATAAGCGTATCCCGGGTTGAGGATACAAGCTCTTCAAGGGAGATTTCCATATAACTGTTCTGCGGAAGCGCTTCTCTGTCAAGCGCCCATTTTTTGAGTGTGTGATTTATTATGGGCACGGCGTCCCGGGCACTGTTGCCCCCCCAGCTCTGATGCTTGTATGAGCTTACCACGTCTCTGGGGTCTCTGTATATGTGGATGAGCTTTCCTTCCGGAAAGAGATTGCTCAAAAATCGGGCATGGTTGAGGTTCGTTGGAGTGTGCTCGGCTATAATCTCTGCTCCGTGCTTCTCGGCGGCCGCTTCGAATATACCGACAACGAGCTCCCGGGCGTATTTCATTATTTTCTCAGAATCAAAACTGCCCGCAATCTTCATTTTCGGAGCTATTTTTGTGCCGTATCCCTGCCAGTATCCGGAATATTCTCCCACCACGATTTTTTTCATAAAATCGTTAACCAGTTCAAAAAATCTGGGCCTCGATATGATTGCGGAGAATGGCTGCACGCGAAAATCAAAATAAGGTTCGTCTTTCCATTTACCGTCCATGGTTATGTGATATTTTGGAGGTGCCACATGTATGCGAGTCAGCAGCTTCCACGCGGCTATTTTGTACAAGTATCTGAGTCTGGACGGATACAGCTCATCCATCAACTCGCTAAACCGGGTGACTGCTTCGTGGCCATGGTACTGGTCCCAGCCCTCGGTGAGCGAGTAAAAGAGGTCATTTAACCCGTACGGGTCCACGATAAATCTGGTCTCGAAGGGGATGGTGAAGATATCGTGATGGAGTGAGAGGATGCGGCCGAGCACGGTGGTGCCGCTTCTGCCGGTACCGCCGATGAACACGGGTCTCATATTCGGAACCTCATGGGTCTGGAGTTTTCGGCGCTCTGGATGGCCACCTCTATCATGCGCACTGCGTTGAGGCCCACGTTACCGTTAGCCACCGGTGTTTTGTTCTTTTCGATGCTTTCCACGAAGTCGAGGAGCTCTGCCTTGAGTGGTTCGATGTACGGCACACGTTTTATGAACTCGCCTTCATTCTTAACTGAGCCGTTGGGAAGTATGGCAGCATCGTAAATAATGACCTCATCGGGTTTCAGGTAATCGATTCTTGCGGTGCTCTCGGTGCCCACCACGACGAGCTCGCGAATTTTCTTGCCCAGGGGATAGTTCCAGGACTCGTGTATATGGCCCAGTGCCCGGCTGAAATTCATAAATATGTGTGCATCTTCTTCGATGCCGTTCACGTAATTACTTGAGCTCACAGTGAGAATTTCGTCAGGATTCTCGTTGAGCAAATACGCGTAGACGTCCACATCGTGTATGGCGAGAGCGAGAAGCACGCCCATATCCCTGCGTGGGTATCTGAGAGATAAGCGGCGGGTCTGCATGCTAACAATCTCGCCGAGCTCGCCACGTTCAATCATTTTTTTCAGGGCGATGAGCGCAGGATGATACCTGAATATGTGGCCCACCATAAGCACTCTTTTGTGCACATCGGCGATTTTAATAAGCTCTTTGCATTCTTCGGAACGCTCGGCCATGGGCTTTTCGACCATCACGTGCTTGCCGTGCAGGATAGCGTTTTTGGCGAGAGTGTAATGGCTCGGGGTGGACGAAGCGATATCCACTGCATCAATATCCTCGCGTTCCATAAGGGCGCGGGGGTCTGTGCTGTACTCAAACCCAAAATCTTTGGCGAGGGGCTTTACCGCGTCTTCGCTTATGTCGCAGAGTATCACATCGTCTATTTTTCCTTCATTTTTCAGTTCTTTCCACACTTTGGCATGGTTTCGACCCCAGTACCCGGTACCTATCAGTGCTATTTTCATGGCCCTCACCTGTAGAACTCAATAACCTTTTTGGCAATGAACTCGGCATCCTCATCGGACATGAACGGATGCATGGGCAGTGATAGAATCTCAGACACAATCTGTTCCGTAATGGGCAACTTCACGGGAGGCACCACATTCTTAACAGCCGGCTGGAGGTGCACAGGAATGGGATAATACAGGCCCGTGGCAATCTCGTGTTTTTTCAGATGCTCGCGCAGGGCGTCTCTGTTTTTTGCGCGAATAGTGTACACGTAATACGCGTGTCGGGCCCAGTCCTGAACGGCCGGTGTGATGACCACATCGTTTAGCAGTTCTGAGTAAATTTTGGCGATTTCGTTTCTTCTGTTAAGCCAGTCATCGAGGTGCCTGAGCTGCGCTCTGCCAATTGCGGCAAGAATCTCGCTCATTCGAAAATTGTAGCCGAGATACTCGTGCTCGTATTTCTCTCTGCGTCCCTGGTCATGAAGCACACGCACCATCTCGCCAATCTCATCATTGCTGGTGAGCACCATACCGCCATCGCCCGCCACGGTCATGACCTTGGACGGAAAGAACGAGAATGCGGCCGCATCGCCAAACTTGCCGATTTTCTCACCGTGATACATGGCACCGTGCGCCTGTGCGCAGTCTTCTATAAAATACAGGTCATGCTCCTCGGCCAGCTCTTTCAGCGGCGACACGTCCGCCGGATGCCCGTACAGATGCACGGCCACAATAGCCTTTGTTTTATCTGTGATTTTTTTGCGCACGTCCTCGGGATCAAGAGTGTAAGTTTTCTCGTCAATCTCCGCAAATATGGGCTTTGCACCCATGTGCATTGCAGGGGTCACTGTGGCTATAAACGTGTGCGAGGGTGCAATGAACTCTGCCCCATTTTTTATGCCCAGAGCATCGTAAATGAGCCAGAGCGCAGTGGTGCCCGAACTGGTGGTCACACCGTGTTTGGCACCAATATAATTTGCAAATTCTTCTTCAAAAGCTTTGGATTGCGGACCTTTGATGTATCGCTTGGATTTTATAACCTCCACAGCAGCATTAATCACGTCTTCGCCAACATACATCTCAACCAGATTGTACTTCATATGTTCCACCTCAGTAGGATAACTCGTCCGCCCATTTAATTATTTTTGCAGGATTGCCCGCAACCACAGCGTTATCCGGCACGTCCTTGGTGACCACCGCTCCCGCACCAATAACCGCATTCTTGCCGATTCTGACCCCCGGAAGAATGGTCGCATTTGCACCAATCTTGGCGTTCTCGCCCACAATCACACCTTCAAGATGCTCTTTCACACCCGGATAGCGGGGATAGCGGGCGTTGGTGAGCACGACCCGCGGGCCAATCCAGGCATTCTTCTTCAACACGCAGAATTCCGGTATGAATGCCTGTGAGTGAATGCGCACATCGTCCTCAATCTTCACCTTGAACTCTATAACTGTGTTCGTGCCAATGCTTACGTTGTTGCCAATTTCGTTGAACTCTCTGATTCTCGTGCCATGCCCGGTCTGGAAATTCTTGCCTATTTTGTTCCCCGCGTAGATTGTTGTGTGCGAGCGTATCACAGAATCGTCGCCAATTATTGTCTCCACATCTTCTTCTTTGAAACCCCGGGGCAGAATCCCGATGATAACATACTCGCCAACTTTCACATTCTTTCCCAGCTTTACGCTACCTATGATTTCATATTTATTCGCAGCCATAGTTTGTAATTTGCGTATTAAATATAATTTTTTCCTCACTTGCTTATTTATTATCGTTGCGTATAATTCTTTTTGTTTCATTTTCTTTTTTTCTTCGTGTTGAGGTCATTCAAGTGGAAAATTTTATATCCTGCATTCTTTTATGCCCCTGTTAACGGTCTCAGACCATCGTTCAGGCTCCGGTAGTCTAGTCCGGCCAAGGATATCGGCCTTTCGAGCCGACGACCCGGGTTCAAATCCCGGCCGGAGCATTTTTTGGGTATTTTCCATACGCTTTTAGCTAAGCGGGATGCGTTGCGGATTTTCGGGATATGAACCTTCGCGGGAAAATTTATATAATTAGGGTTCATATCTCTTCGCGTTAACTATGGAAGGCAAAGATTTCATAAATACGGTTAATAATGGGAGACAGATACGCAAGCCTCCACCGGTATTCAAGAAGCGCAGTGATAGTTTTAAGTGGTTTGTGGTGGCAGTTATAGGTATCGTTATAATTTTCGTGGGAAGTATGTGGGTTACCATGGCACAGTGGACTCCTCCGCCCAACGCAAATGATTACCATAGTCTGGAGCATTATAAGCGGGATAAGATGGCATGGGAAAACGCCACCCAGACCGGAAATCTCTACGGACGCATTTTGATAGAGATAGGGGCGTTAGGAATGGTAGTGGGCGCGATGTTCGGGATACAATCAGCCGCTCTTGACGATACAGAAAAAAGAATATTTACCGTGTTGCTTGTGCTTGGGGTTCTGGTGCTTATAGTGGTCAGTGTGGGACTGTTTGTGTCGTCCCCCTATTATTAATTATTTTTTTGGAAACTGTGGCGGAGAGTATATCTGACCGGGGGCGGATTTAATTAGATATTTCTTTGATACGATATCGTCCAGTTCTCGGTATCTCGGGTATGCAAATGCGCCGATTATTACAAGTCCGCAGATGAACCCGAGAATGACCATTATCTTAAGCAGGCTGAGTGCCTCCTCATAATTTCTCTCTTCATAG
This sequence comes from Methanobacteriota archaeon, assembly GCA_013154005.1. GTDB lineage: Archaea > Thermoplasmatota > Thermoplasmata > Thermoplasmatales > Aciduliprofundaceae > JAADDK01. The sequence goes on along the minus strand of JAADDK010000085.1, from coordinate 2,176 downwards.
AGGTCTTTTATTTTCAAAGACAGAAAAAACAGTCCAATATCCACTGCGGCAAACGCGAAGCCGAGCAGACCCCAGGGGTACAGGAATATGCCCCACACTATATTGATACCCGCAATGGCCACGCTCAACGTTGTAAGAAGAGACAGTGCCTCGCCCATTCCCTCTCTTGCCATTACCACATTATATTTTTAAGGGTATTAAAGGTTTCTCCCGCCCTTCTGGTTTATTAAAACAAAAATTATCGGCAAAAATATTAAGTACAGATATGTGAATTTTTGCAGGTGGGGCAGCATAGAATGAAAACTGAGGTTTCTCGTATGTTCTGGCTCTCGGTGACGGTAACTTTATTATTGCTTACTCTGGAGTGGGCTATCTACGGAAGCACCATCCGTATTCTATTCGCAATAACCTCTTTTTTTCTTATTGTATCCTATCTAATCGCATTATCTTACGAAAAAGACAGGCAAAGAGTGGCCAGAATACTCACGGGCTGGGACGTGGCGGTATATTTGCTCTTTCTGATTTTGTTTTATATTTATCTCTCACTGGTGGGCATGAGCGCCTGCGCAACCCGGGCTACGGAAAACACCGCCGTAACGGCATATTCTCCTCCCGTCTATACTTATTTTCTGGGCTCGCTTATGAATCCTCTTTTGGTTGTGCCACTCTTTGTAATTATATTACTCGGCAGAGACCGCACCGTGAGAAAATACTTCTATGCGAATATCTTAATTCTTATTCTTATGTTAGTTTCGATGCCGCTGATTGTTATTTTTTATTCCGCTTGAATTGATGGTGGAATGGTGAGTGAAGCACCGAGACGGCATGGCCCGCAACAGTGTGCTTTTAAAGAAATATGGTTAGAAGAACAGCATCTTTTGCAAGCTCCGCGTGTGCCCGGGCATTCCCCGCTCTTGCCCAATAAATCGAATCATGATTTGCCTAATCGCGATTTTCTATTAATTAAGATTTCCGTGCCCGGATTGATTACTCAAATCATTAAATACCCAAACACAATGGCCTCGTATGGAACTCAAGCACCGAGACGGCATGGCCCGCATCTGCAAGTTTCGCGGCGTGGAGACTCCCGCGCTGATGCCCGTGGTGAATCCGAATCTCATCGTGATTTCTCCCCGTGAGATGTACGATAATTTTGGCGTGCGCGCCATAATCACCAACTCATACATAATACGCAAGAGCCGAAAATTGAGAGAGAGGGCGCTGGAGGAAGGGCTTCACAGAATGCTGGACTTTCCCGGGCTGATTATGACGGACAGCGGCACGTTTCAGCAGCATGTTTACGGAGACGTGGAGGTCACCAATCGCGAGATAGTGGAGTTTCAGCGCGATATAGGCTCGGATATAGGCACAATACTGGACATATTCACCGAGCCCGAGCACGGCGAGGCGGAGGTGCGCTCCGCAATTGACGAAACGGTTCGCAGGGGCAGAGAGGCAATGCAGTACCGTGGCGACATGCTTCTGGCCGGCGTGGTGCAGGGCTCCGTGTTCCCGCATCTGCGTGAATACTCCGCCCGCAGAATGAACGAGGTGGATTTTGATTATTATCCCATCGGCGGTGTGGTGCCGCTCATGGAAGAATATCGCTATGCGGATGTGGTGCGCGCAATTATCCATGCCAAGATGCATCTGAATCCCGCAAAGCCCGTGCATCTGTTTGGTGCGGGGCACCCCATGTTCTTCTCCCTCGCAGTGCTTCTTGGTGTGGATTTCTTTGACTCCGCCGCGTATGTGAAATATGCACGCGACGACCGTGTTCTGTTCCCAGACGGCACGCGGCACCTGAAAGACATAATCTATCCCCCGTATTACTCGCCGGTGTTTGAGAGATACAGCATCGACGAGATTAAAAAAATGAAAAAGGAAGAGCGCACTCGCGTGCTGGCCGAGCATAATTTATATGTGAGCTTGGAGGAAATAAATCGCATCAAAGAGATGATTCGCGAAGGCCGGTTGTGGGAGTATGCGGAGATGAAAGCGCGCATGCACCCGCGCCTTTTAGAGGCGTACCGCGAGCTTGGTAAACATGCGAAATTTCTGGAAGAGTACGAGGACATAAGCAAGAAAAGCGCGTTTTTCTACACGGGCCCGGAGAGCATGAAGCGGCCAATCGTGTATCGTCTGAAAAAGAGGCTGCGCAGGTTCCCCAAATCAC
>JAADDK010000102.1 GCA_013154005.1 Methanobacteriota archaeon | reverse complement strand
CCTGCAGGTACGAAAATTTTGTAAATGTATCCGGTTTCCATGCCATACTCTCACCAATGCATGGATATGTTGGCGAAGTAGATAATTTTTTAGATATTTTCGCATGTAATAAAATCTTCTGACGAAAAATTAATATTATAAACGATATTTCACCATATATGGGATTAGAAAAGATATTTTATGCTAAAAAAATTATGGGGCCTGCGATGATGCTTCTGATTGTGGCCAGTGCTCTGTCTGTATTTGTTGTGCACCCGGTAACTGGAGAGTCCACCACAAAAGCCATAACATATGTAACCCACGGAACAATAAGAATAAACAATAATACCGATTTTTCCAACATGGCCTCTGCCGAGGGCTGGCCAGGAGCCGGCACTGCGGATAACCCGTATGTGATTTCAAACTACGACATAAACGCAAACGGGCTCGGTGACGGGATATTTATCGGAAACACCACCGTGTATTTCATCATAGAGAACTGCTACATCCACGGAGCGCAATACAACGGCTATTACTATGACGGCTCAGGAATAGAACTGTACAATGTTCAAAACGGAATTATTGAAAACAATATCCTCACAAATAACGGCAACGGTATAACCCTGAACGGTGAATATCTTGCAGACTCGGAAAGCAACGAAATAATAAACAACACATGCACGGCCAATACTGTGGGAATGTGGCTGCCCGGCTCTGAAAATAACTATATCGAAGGAAACATCATTTCCAACAACAGCGAAGACGGCATGGAACTGTACTCAAACGGCGACCAGATTATTAACAACGTCATATCATACAACGGACGGAGCGGCATATTTTTCGGTGGAACCAGCAAAAATAACGTGCTAAACAACAACACAGTATCGCACAATGTAGGGTACGGTATAGACGTGTACGAAACCACGGGAAACACCATCTCAAATAACACTGTGACATACAACACCAAAATGGGAATCTATCTCGAATCGTCAAATAACAACAGCATAGAAAACAACACATGCCACAATAACAATTACGGCATATATCTGAACCTGTCCGATAACAACAGCATTTACTATAACTCCGCATATAACAATAGTCAGGGCGGTACGTATATTGGGTTCTCCAGCAACAACACGCTGGCATGGAACAACAACTCTAAAAACGGCCAGTACGGTGTGTTCCTTAATCATTCCAGTGAAAACACTCTTACAAATAACAAAGGCATAAACTGGTACGAAATATATCTGGAATATTCAAACAGAAACCTTATTGAAAACAACTATTTAGAGCGCAACTGGTCCGGAGTAGTACTCATTCATTCAAACAACAACACTGTAAGCAAAAACAATTACACATATATGGCAGAAGCCGTAGTGATAGGATACTCAGAGAACAACACTATTTTAGATAACAATTTATCAAACAGTCTCCTGGGACTCTACATATTCTACTCCAGCTTTACAAGAGTATATAATAATACAATGAGCTTAGCGGGTATATCCATAAACGGTGATTTAAGCACATATTCCACTCAGCTCATAGCCACAAACAACACAGTAAACGGAAAGCCGGTATATTATTACAAAAATGAAGATATGAACAATACCACCGTTCCAGGAGGCGCAGGAGAAGTCATCATGGGCAATATTTCCCATGCAATCATCAAAGACGAGAACGTTAGCTATTCTTCGTTTGGAATCGTTATGGGATTTTCTTCGAACATAACGGTGCTTAACAACTCTGCCGAGGATATGTACGCAGGCATATACACCTATTACTCTTCGCATATTGCAATAACAGACAACAACGTAAGTCACAGTAGCTATTATGGTGTCTATTTGAAGAACTCTGATAATATATCCGTAGCCAACAACACCTGCTACGGCGCCTTAGATGGAATAAAGCTCGAAAATTCCATATACAACACACTGACAAACAATACTCTTATGAATAACAGCGCGGTGGGTATCTACATATACGAGAACTCAAACTACAATCTGGTAGAAAACGAGATCCTCGGTTACAATAATGAGGGTATAGCCCTGTCAGAATCCAGCAACAATATGATTGTGCAGAATCTCATTTATTACAGCACGTCGTATGGACTGGACATAGAGTGGAACTCTAACGGAAACCGCATCTACAATAACTCTTTCTATTATAATGACGGAAGCGGAGACCATTATTCATCTGCGCACATACAGGCATATGCCAGTTCAGGAAACAATTACTGGAACTCTTCTACGGGATATGGCAATTACTGGTATGCATGGGCAATTAACAATAGCACCAATGACCAGAACCATGACGGAATAGTAGATTGGCCTTATCAAATAGACGGCGGAACGGGTGCTGTGGATTATTATCCACTGAAAAACGCAACATATCCCATGCCCGCCCTGGCGCCCACCGCACCGAGAAACCTGAACGTCACGGTGGGAGCCGATTTTGTAAATCTCACCTGGAGCGCACCGCTGGGCAATGGGTCAAGTGAGATAACAGAATACAAAATTTATCGAAACGGCACGCTTATCGCCACCGTGCCCGCCACGCAGCTGTACTACAATGACACAAACGTGTCCGGTGGGCGGAGTTACAGCTACTATGTGGTTGCTCACAACTCCGTGGGTAATTCGGCAAAGAGCAACATCGTGGAAGTAACCACTCCGCAGCCGGTGCCTGAAATTTCAGAGTATGGAATAATCCTCATCGCTCTGTTACTGATCGGGCTTGTGCGCCGCAGAGTCAAACTTTAAATAATCTCTTTTTTTTCACCGGGTATGGAGTTTCCAAAAGAGAATTTCAGTGAGTGGTACAACGAGGTTGTTGAAGCTGCCGGGCTGGTGGATAAGCGCTATCCCGTGAAGGGCATGCACGTCTGGCGCCCGTACGGCTGGAAAATCATGCAGAACATTGACAATTATTTTCGTGAGATATTCACAGAATACGGACATGAAGAGGTGAATTTTCCGCTTTTGGTGCCAGAAACAGAGTTCAAGAAGGAAGCTGAGCACATAAGAGGATTTGAAGATGAAGTATTCTGGGTCACACATGGCGGATTAACTCCACTTGACGTGAAGATGCTTTTGCGTCCCACAAGCGAGACCGCCATGTATCCCATGTTCTCACTCTGGATCCGCACGCATGCGGATTTGCCTTTAAAAATATTTCAGATTGTCAACATATTCAGATACGAAACAAAGCAAACAAGGACATTCATAAGAATGCGCGAGGTGCATTTCTTTGAAGCGCACACCGCCCACGCAACCTACGAAGATGCAGAGCGGCAGATTCAGGAGGATATAGAGCTCTGGAAAAAAATTGCCAGAAAATTGGCACTGCCGTACAGAATCGTGAAAAAAGCTGACTGGGACAAGTTCCCGGGGGCGATTTACTCGCTGGGTGTGGAAACCGTGATGCCCTCTGGCAGGACTCTCCAGATTGCCACATTCCATCAGTACGGGCAGAATTTCTCAAAGCCGTACGAGATAGAGTATTTGAAAGAAGACGGCACGCACGAGCACGTTCACCAAACAACTTTTGGAATGAGCGAGCGCCTTGTGGGCGCTATTGTGGGCATACACGGTGACGACCGCGGACTCATCATTCCGCCGGAGATTGCACCCATTCAGGTCGTCATCATACCTATCGTCACGAAGAACAAGCAGGAAGTGCTTGATGAGGCAAAAAAGATTGAAAAAGAATTGAAAAATGCGGGTATAAAGGTGCATCTTGATGCTCGAGACAACTACACACCCGGCTACAAATTCTATGACTGGGAGCTGCGCGGCGTTCCGCTCCGTCTTGAAATCGGGCCGCGAGATATGAAAAACGGCACAGTGATGTTAGTGCGCCGCGATACCCGTGAGAAAATACTGACGAAGAGAGAGGAGTATGTGGCCAGAGTGCGCGAGCTTCTTTCCGAGATTCAGGAGCATCTTATCGAGAAGGCAGAGAGAGAGATGCAGGAGCGCATAAAAGCCGTTAACACGATAGAAGATGCAAAGAACGAAGATGGTGTGGCCGCGGTGCCGTGGTGCGGATCGGAAGAGTGCGGGCAGAAAATAGAAGAAGAAACAGAGAAGAAAATCATAGGCATGCCCACAGAGCAAAAGCATGGAAAATGCATCATCTGTGGAAAAGATACAGATATAGTGGCCTATGTGGCAAAACCTTACTGAGCCGGCTCTTCATCTTTATATTTTGCAAGAAGAGCGCCCAAAAGCCCAAATCCGATTAGTGTTACAGTGAGAGAATACTGGCCAACATCTGTCCACACATCGAACATGAACCCCCATGCAAAGTAAAACACCGCACCTATTGCCACGAGGATCCAGCTGAGTATCCATATTACTTTGTCCATAGAGGGTGTATCCTCATTCAATATATAAAAATCACGCCTGCATGCGGCAATTAACCTAAATGTGGGTAGATGTCGATAAATATATATTCGCATGCCAGATGCAGAGTTCGTGATAAGCAAAGCAATAGATTCGCTAAAAAAAGGTGAGCCCGTGCTGGTGTTCGATGCCGAGGGTAGAGAAGAGGAAACAGATATCGTGTACGCTTCACAGTTTATTGACTCTGAAAAAATCAGGTTTATGAGAAAGGAAGGCGGCGGGTTAATATGCACCACGCTGCCCGGCAAAAAGGCAAAAATTTTAGAGTTGCCATACCTGCATGAAGTGTTTGAAAATAGCAATTTTTCAATATTCAGGTACATATCCAGAGCGGTAAAATACGATTCACTTCCCGCATTTTCCATCACCATAAACCATGTGGAGAATTACACGGGCATATCGGACAGAGAAAGAGCAAAAACAATTTACGAGTTTGCGAAGTTTATAGGGGATATCGAAGCGCTTAAAGACCCGAAAAAAGAATTCGGTGCTCGATTCATCGCACCGGGACACGTGCATCTTCTCATCTCCGCAGGATTGAATAACAGAAAGGGACACACGGAGCTATCCACAGCACTGGTGGAAATGGCAGAATTGATACCCTCAGCCACCATAGTCGAGATGCTGGGCGATGATGGATACTCATTAAGCAAGAAAGATGCCATGCACTATGCGAGGGAGCACAATCTGGTATTTGTAGAGGGAAAAGAGATTCAAGAGGCGTGGGAAAAATGGTCCGAGTAATGGCCACGGGAGTGTTCGACATTCTGCACCCGGGACATGTTATGTTTCTCAGAGAAGCGAAGAAAATGGGCGATGAGCTCGTGGTTGTGGTTGCCAGAGATTCCACCGCGGAGCGAATGAAACATCGCCCGATTATGCACGAAGAGGCCCGCAGATTCATGGTCGAATCATTAAAGCCCGTGGACATGGCGGTGCTGGGGCATGAGGGAGATATGTATCTAATTGTTGAAGAACTGAACCCGGATATAATAGTGCTCGGCTACGACCAGAAATTCAGCGAGGAAGAGATAGAAACAGAATGCAGAAAACGTGGCCTGAAAACAAGGGTGGTTCGCCTGCACAGATATGGAGAAGGAGACATAAACGGGACTCGAAAAATAATTTACAAAATAGTTGACAGGATGGATGAGCTGTATGCGAAAGATAGGCATAGTTGATACCACATTTGCGAGATACGATATGGGCTCTGCGGCCGAGGACGAGCTGAGAAAAATGGGCACTGGATTCAGGGTCATAAGACGCACGGTGCCCGGTGTGAAAGATCTGCCAGTGGCGGCAAAAAAGTTGATAGAGGAAGAAAACTGCGATATCGTTATTGCCCTGGGCATGCCGGGGCCAAAACCCATAGACAAGCAATGCGCACACGAAGCGTCTCAGGGTCTGATAATGGCGCAGCTTCTGACGAATCATCACATAATTGAAGTGTTTGTGCACGAAGATGAGGCAAGAGATGAAAAAGAGCTTGCATGGCTGGCAGAGCGCAGAGCGCGTGAGCATGCGCAGAACGCGTACTGGCTCATATTTAAGCCGGAGAAGTTGAGAAAAATGGCCGGCACCGGGCAGAGGCAGGGCTTTGAAGATGCAGGCCCTGTTAATTCCGGGTCGGGATACAGACATTAGAGAGGTGAAAAAATATGAAAAAAATAAATCTGGGATTTGTAGTGAGCGAATTTAACTACGACATAACCATGATGATGATGGAGCGCGCAAAAGAGCACGCAAAGTTTTTAGGAGCAGAGGTCAAATACGTGCTTAAAGCTCCGGGCGCATTTGACATACCTCTGCTGGCAAAAAAATTAATCGAGAGGGACGATGTGGATGCCGTGGTCACCATCGGCGCGGTAATCGAAGGCGAAACGGAACACGACGAAATAGTCATGCAGAACGCCGCGAGGAAGATTGAAGATTTGAGCGTGGAGTACGGCAAGCCCGTGACCCTGGGGATATCCGGTCCTGGAGAGTCCCGATTGCAGGCAGAAGCCAGAATAGAGAAAGCGAAAGATGCGGTGGAATCTGCGGTAAAACTGGTCATGCGAATACGCGAACTCGATGAGCGATAGTGTTAAATATCTCCTCTTATAATTATAATTCATGAGCTTGCTTATAAAGAGCAGAGCAAAAGTGGTTAGAATCTATCTCGAATGTGAATATATAGAGGAAATACTCGAAATGGAACTCCCCCAAAAATTTGAGGATGAACGGTTTAAAATTCCCCCCATTTTCTGAGCTGTAAATCCTTTTGATTTTTTGGAACTATGGGGCTCATCCAGATTCTCAAATGCAAAAAGTTCAGATTGCTAAAAATTAAATAACTTCAGTTTTTAACCTCATCTATGCTTGTAATACTTCTGGTGGGCATGCCCGGAGCAGGAAAAGAGGAATTCGTAAACGCTGTAAATGGTATGGGATTCACGGTAGTTAGAATGGGAGATGTGGTACGCGAGTTTGTGGCTGCGCAGGGCTTACCTCTTAAAAACGAGATTGTGGGAAAAATAGCGGGCTCAGAGCGAGATAAACATGGTGTGGAAATCTGGGCCAAAAGAACAGTTGAAAAAATAAAAAATATGAATCCAAACAAAGTTATTGTGGATGGCGTGCGTTGTCCTGAGGAGGTTCGAGTTTATCGAGACGAACTGGGAAACGGCGTGGTTGTGGTGGGCATATTTGCCACACAAAAAGATAGATTTGAAAGAATAATAAGAAGAAATCGGGAAGATGATGTTCACACATGGGAAGAATTTATCGAAAGAGAGGAACGCGAGCTTTCCTGGGGACTGGGCAATGTATTTGCTCGAAGTGATTATATGCTTCTGAATACGGCAACCTTGGATGAATATCATAATAAAGTTCGCAAACTTGTACAGGAACTCGAAAAGGAGAAAGTTTAAATGTAAGATTGGCATCACACCTAAATACGAGGTGGTAGTAAAATGAGCAAGCTAGCAGACGTGGAAATAGTCAGAGAAGGAGATCGTTTCTATGCAAGGATTATTATGCCAGATGGAAACGTAACGAAAATTGAGAGTGAAAACTTTGAAGAGATCCTCAATCAAATTGCAACAGAACTTCAGGATAGATTCGGTTTTCTGTAATTAATAATTTTAAATTTTATATTTGTAGTTATATCAGTTATTAACTAAGTCATGTTAAGTTATATTGTTAATTAAGTAAAACAGATATTGGGTGAAAAGTTTATTTCACTGAAGATATACGGGAAGATGTGGATAGCATAGAAAAAAAAGTGCGGTTATGCGAAAATATGATTAAACGTGGTTATTCACGTGACAAGATACTAAAAAAAGTTAATGAAGAGATATATGAAATTGCAAAATGTAGAATAAAAATGAAAAATAAATTTTCAGTTCATCATCTGTACTTTGATAATTATGGACTCAGATACTCCACACCCGAAATAATAGGGAGATTTCGAGCTGAAAAAATAAAAAATTTCAGAATTGCTGATCTAAGCTGTGGAGTTGGACTGCAGGCAATATTTTTTTCCTTCACCAACAAGGAAGTACTGGGAATAGACATATCCAAAAAACGAGTGGAATATGCAAAAAGAAATGCCGCAGCGTATAATGCGAAGAACATTAAATTTATACATGGTAATTGTTTCTCAGAAAAAATTTACCGGATTGCAAAAGAATACGACATTCTGTTCTCAGACCCGGCCAGGGCCGAATCAGAAGAGGAAAGAAAACTTGAAACATTAATTCCCTCCCCATTAAAAATAATAAGAAAATACGGTAAAGACAAAAATTATATTTTTGATTTACCCCCTCAAATTTCTATAGATAAAATTCCTATTTCCTGGGGTAAAGAGTATATATCTATCAATGGGAGAATAACTCGTTTTACAGCATATGTAGGTGATATAAAAACCCATAATAGAATCGCTGTTACACTACCCAAAAAAGGTGTCTTTTGGAGCGATGAACTCCGATATAAAGACACAATAATTACTGATAAATCAATGTTAAGTGATTATATTTATTTAGTTGACGAATCGCTTTACTATGCGAGATTACTGAATCCATTTCAAAAAAAATATGAAATTACATACCTCCATATAGGCAAAAGAAGAACTCTGGCCACAGGTAACTGGATTGATTCACCATTTCTTAGTCCCTATAGGGTATTATGCATTGCAAATTCCATGGAGGAGCTGATAAAATGTTTTAGAAAAGAGAGCATAGGAAAGGTAACCCTGAGATTTGACCTCCCCCCAGAAGGATACTGGACCATCAGAAAAAGAATAGAGTCCACACTAAAAGGAAATAAAAAGGGCTCAGTATTCAGAGTAGATGATAAATGGATAGCTACAGAAAATGTAACATAACATAGGTTATGTTTCATTTTTTCACCGACCTCATGGAATAGCATTTTTGGTTCTTCACGTCTACCCTCTGCAAGTAAAAAAAGTGATTTGATAAGGTCATTAAATTTATAGGATGTTGAGCATGGGGATAGGATGTCAGTGGAAGATTATTATCAGTATGTGGCGGACCTTATGACGCTTCGTAGATTCAAAGATGAGATTGCCATTCGAAGGGAAAAATATGGAGGGTTACTGGATGATGATGCCATCGCATATCTTATTGTGGACGAATTAGATCGCAATCCAGGAAATAAAATGCGTATAGCCGAGCTGTATGATGGAATTAATGCTACAGTGGAGGGGGTAATCATAAACATTGGGGAAATAGAAAACAGAAAAAATCATCGGATTCTGAGGGTAACGATAAAAGACAATTCCGGGATATGCCAATTTGTACTCTGGAACGATGAAATAGATGACGCTTTAAAAAATCTTCAAGTTGGTAAGAAAATAAAAATAATAAATGGCTACGTGAGAGAGAACCAATATGGATTACAAATCAGCCTCGGAAAATGGGGTTTACTGGTTTTTACTTGATTAGTTTCTTGTTATAAACTAATAATATTAACTAAATAAGGTGATACCCATGATGGATAAAAATACCGCCATGAAAAAATATCGAGAAGCAAAAACGGAAGGAAGGGTTGATCAGGATATAATCCCACTTTTAGAAAAAATTAACTCAATTCCCGGATACTACACCACCAGCAGCTGTTCAGGGAGAATAGTATTAATGGAACTTCCAATGATTGGAGACAAAGTAAATTCCAGATTTTTAGGAAAATGGCATTATGAAATTAAAGAAGAGACTCTAACACGCGCAATGGAGGAGTACCACTCAGGAATGCTTATGTTCATGGTTCAATCTGCCATAATACATATAGTTGCGGAAAATTTAGAAAAATCCAGGAGCCTTTTAATATTAGCCAAAGAGGCAGGATTTAAATATTCCTCAATCAGAAATATCACCCATCATGGGATCCTGTTGGAAATCCTGAGTACTGAAAATCTCAGTGTTCCGCTTGGTAAAGATGGAATCATTATGACTAATAAAGAATATATATCATTTCTCTCAGAAATGGGCAATATAACCCTCAGAAGAGTAAAAGACAAACTCAAAAGATTTGAAGAAAAACTTAACTTCCTTCCTCCCTCCTCTTTTTAACTTTCCAGTAACGGGTCACATAACCGGCAAGCATATTTCTAAGTCGCTTCGTTTGGATATCTGCAATCTGCGATACCACCTTCTTATTATGATCGAAATCGCCATTAAATTTATCGCCGTAAGTGTTCACCAACTCGCGAGCAACTCTTTTTATATTGGATGGCCTTATGTTTCCCATACTGGGAGAGAAAGGATACCCTCTTATATACTTTTCCATTCTTTTTCATCTGCATTTTGCCTGATTAAATAACCGTAATTAATAAACTATATTTAGTAAATTAACATTTGGTTATGAAATCGGCCATTCCTCTAGCAACCGCAAATATTGCGGCATACTCAGGCACACACACTTCCCCATCCACCGAACTAACATCAAAGGGTAAATTGATTTTTCCCTTACTTATTATTTTAACCTCATTCTCTTTAAATATCTTTGGAACTAAAAATTCTAAGATATGATTTGGATTTGCAGGATTAAAATCTTTAAATTCATTATATGATAAAGCCCTAACTATAAATCCTGTCTTTCCGTGTAGTGAGCCAATTAATCTTATAAGTCTGTGTATATCTGTAGTTACTGGCTCATCAGTTTCACCCCTTATTCTTATTTTCTCTTTTATGTATAAAAGAAATGCATCTCTCAGAGCATCGCTGCCAAAAACCTGGAGTTTTTTAGACTCTTTATCAAATGCTAAAAGCTCTATTTTTGTAGAATAATTCGGGGTTTTCTCAAGCAATTTTCTCGCGAGCTTCTTTGATAACTTTTTATTTTTAAGGTACAGATCAAGCTCTGCAACAAGTCCTTCTTTTCCAAACTGAGTGTAAATGTTATACAGTTCTTGGGCACCTGTTGTTATTCCTACTGTAAGCTTTCTGTACCAGCCTCCCTTACTTACAGGTGGCAATTCCAGTACATATCCCCCTGAACCACCTTTCCTACGCGATTCACGGGGCGAACTTTCCAGAAGCTTCACCATATCCACACCCTCACCAGTGATATAATTCACAATTTCACGTCTTTCATCACTTCCAAGCGTAAAAATATCCTTACGCCGGACATATATGTGAAATCCCCGACCTCCAGAAAACGCTATACTCAAGGATTCCTCATCAAATCCAAAATCATCCATAAGAAAATCTTTTACAAGTCTATGTGCTTCTTTTTTCACCACTCCCATCATCTCAAGATAGTTCATTCCCTCAGTCTCAGGTAGGTGGTCAGCATCCAAATCAAAAATAAGATCAGCACCGAGCCATCCTTTCTTTTCCATGTCCTTTGTATCTGGATAAGAGTAATAGGCTGTGGAATAATATGCATGACGAGGTACATTATCCACCATAAATCGTCTTATTTCTTTTAATGTTTTAAATCCTTTGTGCCGAAGCACATATTTCTTATCAAAAAACATAAATCCATACTCCCTACGGGTAAATCTGGGGGGTAGAGAGACTGTTTCTTTTAGGTAGTATCTTCTGAACGCACCCTTTAAAAACTCAACATTTTCCATGCGATTACCAATTATGCAGCCCCATATTAAAACTTTTTCTGCGCAATATTGATATACCCGGGCTCCGTTGGGTATCCAATGCCCTTCAAAATAATAAAATACGACCACGTAGACTCCACCCAGAATATAGCAAAAGAGAAAAATGCACCCTATCTGGCAATTGTCGCCAGAGAGATGCATGATGGTAGGGGTAGAATGCATAGAAAGTGGTTCGCAAAAGAGGGGGGATTGTGGCTATCTGTAACATACCCCATCAATGACTCCCCTCACCTGTTCAGTCTTGCTGCAGGAGTGGCCGTTGCAAAGACATTTATAAAATTGGGTTTATCGTGTTGTCTCAAATGGCCAAATGATGTGATGGCAAATAACTTGAAAATCTCGGGAATTCTGTGTGAGACGCAAGATCAAATAGCCGTAATAGGAATAGGAGTAAACCTGAACAATCCATTACCCGAAGTACTTAAGGAGTATGCTACCTCCGCCAAAAGTTGTGGATTAAACATAACAGTGGATGATTTTCTACCAGAGTTACTTCAGTACCTCGAGCTGGAATTGGAAAGAAAACCCGCAGATATTGTGAAAGAATGGAAAAAATACCAATGCACCCTGGGAAGGCATGTAAAAGTAATAGATGGAAAAAAAGAGTATCATGGTACCGCCATAGATATCGACAAAAATGGATTCCTTATCATTCAAACAGAGATGGGATACAAAACAGTTATCGCAGGAGATTTAAGATTTATTCAAAAGGAGGATGAACCTCCTCAGAACTCCTGAACAGAAACGATAAATCCATGCCCTCTTCCTTCATTTTTGCGGCAATATTTCTCGCCTCTGCAATTTTCCCTTTTTTAATCAATGAGTAAACGTATTCGACGCAGGCACTTTCCGAAAGATGATACATACACAATATCCGAATATCCCCATTTTTTATACCTTCAACTACTTTTTTATCCACATTGTCATATCCATGTTTCCTTCGGAAATTTGCCCATATCAATAAAAGAGAAGGCAAAAAGAATATGGACGCAATAAATGCAAACAGTATTGAAAAAGAAAGTATTAATGCAAAACTGCTGAGCGGTGGTATTGTTGAAAGAGTGAGAATTCCTATGGCCGCTATTGTGGTAGCCGCGGCACCCACCAGTCCCCTCCCCATTCGCTCGGTGGCTCTGAACAACGCAGTTTTCAAATCATAATACCTGTGTGATTCCTCGACAAATCTATGTGTTATGTGTATCCCATAGTCCACACCCAGACCAACGCACAGAGAAGCGATGGTATTGGTCATCACATTCAACGAAATTCCCAGCACATACATAAGCACCCAGTTCCATGTCACAACCACCATAATCGGCATTGCAGCAATTATCCCCAGTGTGAAGCTTTTTTTAGTGTACATAAAAAGTACCACCAGCATGGCAATTGCCGCAGTAATCGATAAAAACAGGGAGCGTAACTGATTTTCGTTTATTTCATCTATGGAAGCTTTACCCACTATGGCATCCCCGGCAATTTCCACTTTCACGTATTTTCTGAGAGGTTTTGCATCCGCATTAAGTTCCCTCACCAGAGTGTCCACCTTTTTCAGATCATGCGAATCTGTGCGCACAATAATTATGGCCTGATCACCTCGCAACACAGAGGATATTTCCGGCTTTAACATAGAATACAACATAGAAATATTCCTATCTGGAATACCATCATGATTAATATCACTCTCGCGGAATAATTTTATGAACGTTGCGTTATAATAATATTCTCCGGGTCGTGCATCTGCATAAGTTTTCATAATACTCCATGGAGATATTATCGGGTAATCATGCACCACCGTAGTATCATTTTCAATATTTTTCTGCACTTCAACCATGGCCTTCAAAACTGCCGGATTAGTGAGATTTCCACACATGTAAATATAGGAGTATTCGACACTTGCATTAAAATTCCTCTCGTAATAATGATAATATTTCACAATCTCACTGTTTGCCGGGGCAAGATCCCGTATCGTAAACTCAGTATTTAAATGTGTAAAAGAAATAACTCCTGCTGCTGAAAAAACAAGTACCACCGCAATGACCAGATACGGGACTTTTACGGCTGCTTCCGCCCCAATTCTGGCAGGTTTAAATGCAATTTTCTTTATCTTCCCCCGAGTATCAAAAATAAGATTTGCCGCAGGAAGAAATGTGTTCATGGCCACAAAAGAAAATATAAGACCCGCCGCAGCGAGAATACCAAACCTTTGAATATCTTCCATACTGGATATAGAATTTGACATGAACCCAACCATGGAAGTAAGGGTCGTTAGCACCAGTGCACCTCCCACAGACGCCACGGTAACCTGAGTGGCTCTCCATCTATCCCTGTGCTCTCTTTCCTCCATATATCTTAAAGTA
Source organism: Methanobacteriota archaeon (assembly GCA_013154005.1). Classification (GTDB taxonomy): domain Archaea; phylum Thermoplasmatota; class Thermoplasmata; order Thermoplasmatales; family Aciduliprofundaceae; genus JAADDK01. The sequence continues at coordinate 21,058 of JAADDK010000102.1, read as the reverse complement.
ACATATATTCCATCATCGATTCCAATACCCACAATCATTATGGGTACAGCCAGAAGAATGGGGTCAAAATCCCATCCAATAAGCACCGTGAAAGCAAATAACCATACCATAGCAATAAGCACCGCACATAACGATAAAATTACAGCTTTTAAACTCCGATAGGTGAGCATCAATAAAATCACGAGAAAAACCAAAGAAAGTGGAAGCAACGTTTTCATATCGTAAGTTGCCGTTTCTTCAATCTCTCTTGTTAGCACCTTTGAAGCGATGGTGTGATACGAAACATAGGGATTTGATGACATATTCTTACCAAGGGCATAAATTTTCATTTCGTAAGATGAGTTATATACTCCGATTATCAGAAGGGTGGACAAAGAATCGCGAGATAAAAGCGTGTTAAAATACATATGCCTTAAAGAAAAGAAATCTTCGATTTGCCGCATGGAATATGTATCATTTATCGATTTATTCACCGTTCGGGTCGTATTCTCACCCATAGCTGTAACGTTATTAAGAAGCGCTGTGAAATTATCCGCCACTGTCCCAAGCTGTGAATATTTATTGCATATATATTTCGAGTCTCTTGTCAGATTTACAATCTTTTTTCTAAACGTTTTAAGCTCAGATGTGTAATTGAAAATTATTCTCTCCACGGTTTCGTTTTTGAAATTTTTCACTTTCTCAATTCCCATATTGATAGCACTCTGATTCATGTTCCTAACATCATGAAGCATGTCTGTCAAATTATATGAGCGCGATATATTCACTTCATTATAACTATAGTTCATAGACAGGGGTTTCAAAGTAAGATAATTCCAGAATATACTTGATGTGTTTGCATAAAAATTTGAATAAATGGTGTCCCTATACGATACCAACGCCCGATAAAATGGTGTGATCGAAAAGGATACATTACCAATCCCACCACCAAAATAAAGTAAATCCCATGCATCCTGTTTTATTTGGGGTCGTTCATTACTCACAAGGATACTTTTAAGATTTTCTAAAATATTTTTTACCTTTCCAAGAATCATTTTTTCTCCGTAGAAGTACACAATTTTATTTTTCATCCGTCCCATGGTAGAAGTGGAAATGTGGGTTAAATAAATAGCCTCAGAATATCCACTGTGATTCTCTACCTGAGCAATCGTTTCATTGATTTTGGGAATAGTACTTTTATCCTGTATATATGAGCACAAAGTGTAATTCTGCATAAGCACACTCATATTTTCCGCCTGCCATGTATCGTTCATAATTTCGTTGTATGAAACCTCACCCCTGCTGTAATTTTCGAGTTTATGGCGATATTCATCAAGAAAATCACGGAGTGTACCAAAAGTCCTATTCTCCATCTTATATGTAGCATTTAAAACTGTTTCTGTGGGTATATTCCCCTCCTTAAATTTAGAAAGGGTATCAAAATATGCAGTCCAGTTTACGTAATCACTGTAATATGCATGGGTCGCATTGCTCATGGCTGTTTTCTCAAAATTGTAGACGCCAAGTGCTATCTCTGGATAGCCAGAATATAAAAGAGCCAGTGCGAGGTTAAAGGATAGATTGTAAGAATACCACTCCATATACGTGCCATTATAATGCTCCATGGCCACGGTGGCACGCGTGATATTAAAATCCACAGAATCCATCGTATGATTAAGGTATGCTAAACTGTAATTCTGCGGGATATTAGGAGAGCTCATCTCTCCCGAAGCTCCATATTCTGTAAGATTTTGATAAATCTCAATCTCCTCAATAAGCATAGTAGTGGCGTTATAAACGGTACTCTTTAAACTGGAATTTTTAATTATATCAGGATAGGTAAAGTTAAATATTTCACCTGATGGTCCGGATAGATTTTCAGGCAATAAAGTATTTGAATATTCTGGGAGCAGAATAAATATGCGATATGTACTGTTTTTGATGGTATCATTTGCATTATTCTCAACGTATGTATAATTACCAATGGCACGTTTTATTTTATCAACATCCTCAAAAATATATGGCGATACAGAAATGTTTAGTGTGGTGGGTAAACTCTCGGTAATATTGATAAGATGCATTCCAGTAAGCACATAATTTATCAGTGATTCATTTGAAACTGTGTGCACTTCATTTTTCATTTTCATCTCAAATTGAAGGATACTTTCAATATCTCCACGATTAAATATATATCCATCTTTACTAACCGTTACCACAAGAACATCGTCCGTTTCACTACCAAACGTACTCAGAATTTTTTTATAAGTTTTATAAGCAGAATTCTTAAGCTGAAAACTTCCAGTACTAACCCCTATTTTCACCTGTGAAGCATAGTAGCCAGTAATAAGAATGGAAATAACCACTATCGAAATGACCAGCCGCGGGTGCCGAGAAATGAATTCCGCAAACACAGGTGTATATCATAACAAAATGTATTAAACTTTTCATCACTTTCCAGCAAGTTTTTTTAAGAATAATCAAATATCTGCGTATGAGATACATTCGACAGTCAGCGCTGGTAAATCAGGATTCACTTAAGAAGGCAACCGTCATGATTGCGGGAATGGGAGGATTGGGTGGATTTGTTGCTCTTTACTTGGCACAGGCGGGGATTGGCAAACTTATCATTGTTGACCATGATTTTGTGGAGATGAGCAACTTAAACCGTCAGATTCTCTACACAATTAAAGACCTCGGAAGAAAAAAAGTGGATGTGGCCACTACAAAACTTAAAGAGATTAACCCCGATGTCACCGTAGTACCATTATTCAAAAAAATAGACAAAAACTTCGAAATATCCGAAAATGTTGACGTAATAGTGGATTGTCTCGATAATTCAGAGAGTAGAATAAATATTTTAAATATTTCCAGAAAATTGCATGTACCCTATGTATTTGGTGCGGTAGAAGGATATATGGGAATGGTGAGCTTCGTGAGCAACGCACATGAGAAAATCAAAAAAATAATCAAAAAAGGCTCGAGGATTAGCTCACCTCAGGTGCTTGGTGCCACGGCAGGAATGACCGCTGCAATCCAGGCACTGGAAGTCACAAAATATCTTTCAAATAATGGGGATCTGCTCGAGGACAGGTTAGTAATCTACGATGCATTTAGCACAAATTTTGAGGTGATAAGCCTATGAAAATCCGGGTAAAATATTTTGGAAGACTCGCAGTGGAGCTGGGAAAGTATTCAGAATTAATAGATTTAGAAGAAAACTGCACAGTAGAACAGTTTTTAAACATACTCAGAGAAAAACATCCAGTACTTAAAAATGAGGAAATAGAAGTCTCAGTAAACGGACATTATGCACCACCCGAGATGGTAATCAACAGCCATGAAATCTCAGTATATCCGCCAATAAGTGGGGATTGAGCATCTTTTTATGCGGGAAAAGTATTAAATCATAGATTACTATATTCATCTATGCTCTTTCACACAGTCCCAGGTCTGGAAAAGATATTTATGGCTGATGTTGACCGACCCAAAGTAATTCTAATAGTGGGACCACCGGGTTCAATGAAAACGACGTTTGCGTACACTGTGATGACAAATTATCTCAATAAAACAGGTGAATTCGGCTTATACACCACTCTGGAAGAGCCTGTAGATTCGCACCTTGCAAATATGGAGAGCTTGGGCATAAAACTCACAAAGAACATGCAGGTCTCTGATATAAGCGATTTGAGAGAGATGGATCTGCTTCTCGGAGAGCAGGAGATGGTGGATTACCTCGCTCTCATAGAAAAGATGGTTGTGCATTTCAAAGAGGAGATGAAAGATAAATTCTCATTCTTCACCTTGGACTCTCTGGGTGCCCTTTATTCAATCATTCCCGACACAAGCAATCTCAGACAGCAGATGTTTTACTTCATGCGCACTCTACGCAGCTATAACCTATTTTCGTTTGTTATCATGGAAGAGCAACTGGGCGGCGGAGTATCGTACATTGGCAATGAAGGCTTCTTGGTGGACGGGATTATTCACCTTGGTGTGGATCGATCCCGCGGGCGTTTGGTCAGATATATGCAGGTAGAGAAAATGAGAACAGCCAAACACAGCATGGAAAAATTTGCATTTGAGTTCAATAATGGAAAAATCAACATTCTGGGTCCAATCTTTGAATAATCAGATATCAAAAAGCACTTTAGCATATCCTTCTTTTAAATTTATTTCGAGCTCGTGATATGTAACCGCTTTGATTTCAAGCTTAATATTATGTTTTTCCTTATTAAGAGGCTCGCCGAGAGCAACACCCTTCAGGAAATAGCCGTCATCAGTCTTGTGAATAATCACATTAAAATCGCACATCACACAGTATTCCACACTGAACACATAAAGCAATTCGGATAGATAATCGACAAGTAAATCCTCAAGAGTAGGCGAGGATACACTCACTCGATACTTGCCAATAGCATCAATTTTTTCAGCATCGGTAATTAAATCAAACATGGCATATGCCGCTTTTTCAAAAAGCTCTTCCACAGTATTGCCCCGTACAATTATCCCGATATCTGCAGTATGATCAATAACTTCATATGGCTTCTCCATATTGCTCCCTCTGAAACTCAGCCCTGCACACTTCGTCAATCTTTTTTAGATTCCTTGTACTGCCACAACCAGTGTATTCATGCAAAGAAGGAATGGCTATAGTACCCAGGATATCCCTCAATGGCAATACTGATCTGGTAACATTCTGATACTTTGAAATATTGATATTTTCATATATATATGTCCAGTTCACTCGATACACCTGCACCCAGTCACTCAAATCATCAGTATAGTTATAGAACACAAGTTCAAATGGCTCGTGTTTAAATTTCTCATAACTCTCGTTGGTCATAAGTACAGGAGGCTCTATGGGATTTTGTAAATCATTGTACCCATACACCCCATGCTCCCACATGTACTTTGTGATAACCACATACCCTATTGGAGGATATGTACCGTTCAATCCCGTCAGTTCCCACATACACGATTTCCAGTTTGTAGAGTTCCATATTTTATAATCATACTCAAAACTTGAATTAAACCCATATGCCGCAATCATAGTTCCGATTTTATGGTCAGTGGCCACAGTATAGTTTTTGTTGCCATTCTCAGCAAGCCAGGTTACACCACTCATAACAACATAGGATATTCCCTGCTTAGGTGGGGAGATACTGTTCATAAACGGAATCGCGGTTACTCCAGTCATCAAAAGAATGAATATAACCACTGCAGCAAAGGCAATTTGCATATTCTTACCCACATCCACCGTTTTTTTATGCTCAAGAGGTTGATGAGTTGCATACCCATTTTTGAGCCTGAGAAAATGAGGCATGCTTATCTGCGCTTCGTTAGTTGAATAATTCAATATCGCATAAAATGGTGTATTGAAAGTGTATATAATCCTCTTTTTTATAGAGACATTTTTAAATTCACTCTTGAGGACGGTGATTATTCCGTAAGCACCAATTATGGACATGGGCTCCATCATATATTCCACATGTCGCCATGGCTCGAGAGAAGCCCATGTGATTACGCTGGCAATTGCCGAGAGCATGATTACGCCCAGCCAGCCGCCCACATAATACAGCAACACCCTATCCCGATGCAGCCTTCCGAGCCCCACTCCCATAAACCCCATGGTCAACAGAAATGGTATAGAATAAATTACCGAAACTATCGAGATTCTGTATCCATGCAATCCCACCACTGCAAGGAAAAGAAATATGGCTATACCTGCAAGCAGTGATATGGCAAATATGCGCTTAACACTCGCATGTTCCATGAGCGCCCACAATTTTCCGGACATGTGGACCCTGAAGTTAAGAGATACGAAAAGAAGTAAAAGTAGGAACCCGTAGAACATTGCAAGAACACCATACCATGGAATCATCATCCGGAATGGTGACTCTATAAAATTTATCATTCCAGGCACTCTTATTATCCAGTATGCAAAGGTCACACCTGAAAAAATAGTAATAAACAAATAGTTCTCAATTATTCTTTTTCTTGGCAAATTACCGAACACTGAAAGAGTAAACGTGATTCCTGTTATCGAAATTATGTAGATGTAATTTGAAAGGTGATGCGATAGAAGCAAAGAAATCGATGCTGCAAAAAGATAGGCAAGATACCGTCTTTTTGAAGTTCTCTGCCATCTAATAAAGTAATATATGGAAAGTAGAAGAAAGAAATGCCCTATTGTGAGAAAATAGGGCATGGATGTCTGAAACACATGAACTGGATTTATAGCCAGAAGAAAAGCCGCCCCCACCGCCATATATCTATTTTTTGTTAACTCATATGCAATAAAATACAGCGGCACAACTGTAAGACCTCCAATAATCGGAGGAACCTTCAGAAGAAGCACATGCGGACTCAGGCCGGTAATATAATGTGCAGCAAGGATTATCATATAAAGCATGGGAAAAGATCCGTACCCCGATGTCCCCCACACCACAGGGTAATCGTAAAGTGGATTTTTAATGGTGAGAAACTTTATTGTTATTGAATAATATATCCCAAAATCATTGCCCCATCCAGCATATATCCACGCAGGGATAGACCTCAAAATAATGGCCACTAAAGTAACTAATCCAAGATGGACTCGCCAGTCATGCAGGATTTCGGTGGCCTTCATTTTCATAATCTCATATATTGTTACTTATTTTAACTTTTCGGAGTGTAATGCCACGCATATGCACATATCAATTGAGATAGCACAAAAGATATATTCTAATCTCCCATCATGCACGAGATGAAGATAGCGTTCGGTGTGTGTTCACTGGGTATAGGTCATGCGACCCGTAGCTTCCCGGTAATTCGCGGGCTCCTGAAAGAGGGGCATGAGGTCGTGCTTATCTCGCATGGCCGGGCGCTCACCGTGCTCAAAAATGAGTTTCCACACCTGAAATTCTACGATGTGGAGGATTTTCCCATACGCTACACTGAGAAAGCGCATCAGTTTTTCCCGTATTTTATCGCCAATTCTCATAAAGTAATAAAAAACATGATTGAAACGCACCGGCTATTCCTGAATATCGATAAAAAGGAAAACTTTGACCTTATCATAAGTGATAGCAGATACGATGTGTTCAATCGATTCAAACCATCATATATAATAATTCATCAGCTCAGAATAATGCTCAAACTGGCGCTGCTCCGGGGTGGCACCATGCTTTACAATCATTATATGACTAAATTTTTCAAAAAAGTGCTTGTCCCGGACTTCAAAGAAAATGGCATATCCGGCGAAATGGCACATAATTTGAGGTTCATACTGCCTGAGAAAGTGGAGTATGTGGGTATACTCTCATCGTTCAGAAGACGCGAGGTACCCAGAGATATAGATACGCTCATCTCCATATCCGGCCCAGAGCCCCAGCGCACACTGTTTGAGAAAAAAGTGCTTGGCGAGCTGGACACGCTATCTGGAAAAGTGGTGGTCACGCTCGGAAAGCCCGACGAAAAGGTGCAGAGCACAGAAGCAGAAATCTACCCGTACGTGGATTTTGAGACCCGTGAGATGCTCATGAACCGCGCAAAGGTTATTATATCTCGTTCTGGATACTCAACAATAATGGATATGTATGTGACGGGTGGCAAAGCAACGTTCGTTCCCACCCCCGGACAGCCAGAGCAGCGGTACCTTGCAAGATTTTTAAATGCCCAGGGGCTGACCGGCTACGCCGAGCAGGAGAGCACGGCAGTGGCAGATATGGTAAAAGAAGCCGAGCGATTTCGCGGATTCAAAGGCGGATACGATGTCAAAAAAACTCTGGACCGAATATGGGAGGTTGTGCTATGAGTTTCAACATAATGAAGCACTGGAAACTGTGGTTCATACTCTCCGTAGCTATAAGCGCGGTGACTCTCGCGATAATATTCTGGTGGACCATAACTCCTGAGGCGCTGGACAAAATAGCAGAGATTCCCATAATAATCATAATAATCGCAATATTCGCGCACATCGGAAACCTGTTTTTCTGGTCCCTCAGAATCAAGATTCTGGCAAAGTCGGTGGGCGAGAACGTGCCATTTTACAGATGCTTCAAGATAGTAATGGTGAATTTATTTGTTGCTGCAATCACGCCCTCCGGCATGGGTGGCGAACCGGCCAGAATCTACATGCTTGCAGAGGGAAACATGTCCGGCGGTGATGCCACTGCGGTGACCATCGGCGAGAGAATCATAGATTTCATATTCTTCAGCGCTGCATTGCCCGTATTTTTTCTGCTGTTGGGTATGAACATAGACATAGGCGAGATTAAATATTACCTGATTACCGTCGCGGTGATTTTAATTCTGGGCGGTGCGGGACTGGCGTACATGGTCATTCGCTCTGAAAAGGTGAAGAAAAAGCTGGGCAAACTTGAAAGATTGGTCGGGCTGTTTGTGAAAGATGAAAAAAAGAGAAAGCATACAATGAGCAAAATCGAATACGAGTTTGATACTTTTGCAAAGAGCACAAAATCTCTGTTCTCCATGAACAAGCTATACCTTGCAGTGGCGTTCATATTCACCATGCTCATGTGGTTTGTGGATTTCACCATACCGTCATTGATTCTTATCGGACTGGGCATGGACCCAGACTGGCTGTTCATGTTCACCGTGCAATTGATAGTCGTGTTGGTGACAATTATTCCCATCAGTCCGGGCGGCAGCGGACTGGCAGAGTTTGTATCATATGTACTGTACTCACAGCACATGCCCGCAAGCATAGCAGGCATAGTGGTGGTTCTGTGGCGCGTGCTCACGTTCTATCCGAATCTAGTGCTGGGCGCAATCTACACTTTGCATTACATTGCGAAAAAGTAAATAAGGAATCATTAAATCACCCGTGCAATGGTGAGTGAAGAAAAATATATAGTAAGCTTGCGAAAACACATATTCTCCGCCCCCAGCCCGGCATTTTCGCTTTTAGTGTTTCTGGGAGTGATCGGGCTATTTTCGTACCTGCTTCACCAGAACATTCACGATGTGCTTCTTCTTTTCATCGCACCGTATCTGATTACAATTGCACTGGACTACTACTCAATTCGTGCCCTGCGCATTTACTTCCCCCTCAACCGCGTCTCCGCGCTCAATCTTTTCACGTTCATGGTGGCGTTTGTGCAGTTCTGGATTCTCAACTATCTGTTTGGATTTTATATGGGCTTTTATTTAGCGTTCTCATCGGTCATATATCCCAGATTCATAATATATCGCACATTTCTGTCCGAGAAAAAATGCTATTCTCTGCTGGTATCTGCATATTACTCCATAGTGCTTATCGTGATAACTCTGCTGTTTCTCCCATATTCGGTTAAGAGCTTCCTCGCAGCAACCGTGGTGTATCTGATAATTGGGTACCTGATGATACGCACCTCCACCGCACCGTTCAGACGCGAGTTCAGGGAAGACCCGCTGTTTTTTGTATCGGCGTTTATCAATTACATGGCACGCCTGAGCAAAGAGGACCTGGAGAAACTGAACCGATTCTTTTACGGAATATACGAGTACCGAAAAGTTCCCATTTCGGCCATAGTATTCAAAAATCAGAGCGGGATAAAAGCTGTGTTTTTAGCACCGTATATTCACCCGGGCCCGTTCGGCGAGGTGGGCGGCAGCGACATATCCACCAAGCTGGAAAAAATTCTGAACATGGATAATCTTATGGTATTTCACACCACCACCACGCATGACAATAACGTGGCCACTGATGAAGATGTGAGAAAAATCGCAGATACCGTTAGAAGGTTGCTTGATGGGGAATGTGAATATACTGAGATGAGCGATATTGTAAGGTTTGAAGTCGGTGGCCATGGTGTGATGGCACAGAGATTTGGACAATACGCATTTATAGCGCTCTTGCCCACACGCGCGGAATTTGATGATGTGGAGCTCAACACCGGAATAATGCTAATGCACGCTTTAAGAGATAAATTCAGAGATGTGATGGCCATTGATGCACACAACAATTTTAACGAGAATTCGCTGCCGCTCACACTAACTCAGAGAGACGCACATAAGATAAGAGACGCACTTAGAACTCTAAAAAACAAATACCGGATAAAAATGGGCTATGGCGCTGTTAAATTTGAGGGGCACAGCATAGGGCCGGGGGGCATAAGAGCAGCAGTGTTTGAGTGCGGCACGAAAAAATGCGGATATGTGCTTATTGATGGCAATAACATTAAAGAAGGGCTCACTGAGAAAATCAAAAAAGCAGTTGCGGAGCTTGCAGACGTGGAGGTGTTTTCCACAGATAACCATGTGGTGAACGTTACCATGATGGACCTGAACCCGGTGGGAACGGAGGATAACTGGGACAAGATAATCGAAAGTGCAAAAGCGGCAGTGCAAAATGCGATAGAGAACATGGAAGAAGTGTGCGTGTACATGAAAACCGAATGGGTTGAACTGCGTATGGCTGCCAGCGGACAGCTTGCAAAGATGACCGATATCACCAAAGAGAGCATGAAAGTGGCTAAAATAGCCGTGCCTCTGCTATCCGCCGGCGGATTTATAATATCGTTTCTGATTTTTTATCTGGGCCTGTGAAACGTTTAAATCTCTCATCTCATTTTATTACAGCATGGCGCGTGTGGGCACCTGCGGATTTCCGGTGGCGCGGAAAAAGTATTATTCCGAATTTTCGGTGGTGGAAGTGCAGAAAACGTTCTATTCGCCCATGTCGCCGAAGCTGGCAGAGAAATGGAGAAATGAAGCGCCTGAGCACTTTGAGTTTGCAGTAAAAGCGCCTCAGTGCATCACCCACAAGCCCAAAAGTCCCACCTATCGCCGCTACCGGGGCACCATTGGAGACTTTGGCTCGTTCAAGACAAACAAAGATGTGCTTAATTGCTGGGAACAGTTTGCAGAGGTGGCACGCACGCTTAAAGCCAGAATAGTGGTGTTTCAGAGCCCTCCCAGTTTTGAAGAAAGCGCAGAAAATGTGAAACACATATTGGATTTTTTCAGCGTGATAGAGAGAGATTTTATCTATGCGTGGGAGCCGAGGGGAAGGTGGAGAGATGTGACCATAATTAAAATCTGCTCAGACGCGGAGCTTATACATGTGGTGGACCCGTTTCTACGCAAGCGCGTGTATGGTGAGTTTGGCTATTACCGGCTGCACGGCATGGGCAAATACAGGTACTCGTACTCCACAGAAGAGCTGCAAAAACTCAAAAACATGGTTGAAAAAGATGATTATGTGATGTTCAACAACACGGACATGTGGAACAACGCCCTTATGTTCCGAGAGTTACTCGAAGAAGCGCCACCTCATAAGTGGCATAATCCGCAGCTATAAGCACCGTGGAGCCCACCACCAGTATGTGCAGCAATTTAGACTGGTTTGCACCTATGTTCAGAGTATCAGATGGTACATTGGTGATGTTGAAAGAAACGTTGTTGAGTGAGATGAAATGCACCGTTCGATTTGAACCTTCATTTATAAGAGTTGTGTTAAACTCGCTTTTTCCAAACTGGTCAGGTGAGAAGTGCATGCTCTCAGAGACTCTGAAAACAGTAAAATTCAGCATTGCCTCTTTTGAGATGTGCGTGAGCGTGCGCAGCGTGGCGGTGAGATTAACTTTCCCGTACGTGAGCGCTGTAGCGCGAATATTTAATATGCGCGAACTCTTCGAATCTAAAGAGAAAACGTAATGTGTGCGACTTAAATGCAAATTCCCGGTCAAATTTATGGTAACGTTCTCTCTCATATCTCCGTTGTTCACGACTTTCACGCTAACAGTGGTGGTATTGTACGAAGTGTTCATAATTAACATAGAGGTGTCAGCGCTTATGGTTATCTGCATATCCTCGTGAACCTGATGATACTCCACCGGCACCGGCACGAACGTCACGCCCAGAATAAGGAACCCGGTCACAGCAATTGCCAGCCGCTTTTTATCAAGTTTCACTATTTCGTTCAGCGGGGGCGGATGCCGCAGGCCCAGCATCACCACAATTATGCCAAAAAACAGCCACCCGGGATACAGTATGCCCAGCCCGATGAGCAGCGCCGCGAACCCGTAGCTCACATATTTAGCTTTATCGCCAAACAGTGCCCGGGCCACGTGCCCTCCGTCTAACTGGCCGATGGGAAACAGATTTATGGCAGTGACCACAAAGCCCACCCAGCCGGCCATGGCAACCGGATTGACGAAATTTGAGGAGGGAAACACATACTCAAGAGCGGTGTATATTAAGGGTACGTTGAATATGTAATAAGCGTTCATCGCCTCCGGATTCACGTGAGGCGGATTTGAAGCACCAAGCATGAGACCAATAATTGTTACTGGAATGGCTACCAGAAACCCGGCAATGGGTCCTGAAAGTCCCACATCAATCAGTGCGCGCCGATCAGGAATGGGCTCACGAATGGATATGAACGCTCCAAGTGTACCCAGCATCGTGGGTGCAGGTATGAAAAACGGCAGTGATGCCGCAATGTTATGTTTTCGTGCGGCAAAGTAATGGGCCATTTCATGAGTGCCCAGAATCGCAAGAAGCGGCACGGAGAAATACAGCAACCCGCCCAGCAATCCGTGCCACAGATCAGTCTCACCGTAATAGCCCTCATAGTAGCCCATACCCACCCAGATAGTGGATAACACAGTGGCAATCAGCAGCGCTATGTTGACCCAGAGCCCGAAAAACTTACGCTGTGGCGTTTTTAGCACAAGAAGAACGTACTCTCCGCCACTTTTTTTAATCATGGGCACGAGATTTTTCTTCTTAAGCGCGAGTCGAAGCGCCTCGAAATTCTTTGAAAATTGCTCATCATCACCTTTGGTAAAATAAAACTCAAGATGGTCAGGAGTAATGCGAAACTCGTAAACATCTATGTATCTGCGCACGAGCGCATTAATCTCCTCAAATTCAGTTGCACTCATTACAATCCCATAACCTGTTTTGCTATATTAAACCCATCATTAACTCTATCCTGCGCACCTTTGCCCTGCGCAAACTCCGGTCTGCCACCTGCCTTGCCGTGCATGGCCTCTGCAACACGCCGGGCGAGCTCTCTCGCATTGCCCTCACTGCTCCACACCATTATATGACCGTCCTTCGAGATAAGAACCACCTCGGACAGTTCCTGACTGAGCTCGCGCATAAGTTTCTGCATCTCTTTGTGGTCCAGATCAACCACGGCAGCCACCCTGCCATCAACTGCCTGAGATACCACACTCTGCTTCACATATCCGATTTTATATTTCAGCGCATTCTCTTTTTCTCGCCTCTCAGCTTTCCACATCTCCATCAAAGATTGCACCTTGTCAGAAACTGCATCAACAGGCGCATTCAGCAACGTGGCGGTGCTTTGAAGCGTGTCTTCCATCTCCTGCACCTTCTCCAGCGCACTGAGTCCCGCAGAATAGATTATGCGGCTCACACCGTCCTGAATGCGCTCAGTGCGCAAAATTTTCAAAAATCCTATTTCACCGGTGCTGCGCACATGCGTGCCGCCGCATGCCTCCACATCGTAATCATCTATGCGCACCACGCGAATCTCCTTGCCGGGAGGCACGCCACCCTCATAAAGAACAAAGCCGTATCTGTCTTCGGCCTCTCTACGATTCATAAACTTTGCCTCCACGGGAACGTTCGAGGTGATTATGCGCATTGCCTCTTTCTCAATTTCCTTTATTTCCTCTCTGGAAATGGGCCTGAAATGCCCGATATCGAAGCGTGATTCATAAACGTCCTTTTGAGTGCCATGCTGCCATACATGCTTTCCCAAAACCCTCCTGCACGCGGCAAGAAGCACATGCTCCGCGGTGTGCATTCTCATCAGTCGCTCACGCCTTTCCCAGTCAATCTCTCCGCGTATTTTCGCACCCTCCGGCACCGGCTCGGATAACGTATGCACCACGACATCACCGTATTTTTGCACATTTTGCACGGCTATTTCCCTGCCATTGTATATTATCTTTCCAAGGTCGCACGGCTGACCGCCACCCTCTGGATAAAAAGCGGTGCGGTCCAGCACTATCTCGGTGCCTTCCGAATAAATCACCTTTGCCTCGAAGCTGCGCATGTATGGATCCCGATAGTACAGCTTTATGGTGGGCGGCAGTGCGTATTCCCGCGTCTCCTTTTTCTTTTTCCTGGCACCTCCTTCATGACGCTTTGCTACCAGCGCATGAAAATTCTCGGGTATTTCCAGCGTTACTCCATTTTCAGCGGCGATTCTCTGCACCACATCGGGAAGCAGCCCATGAGAGTCGTAAAGGAGAATGAGGTCATCGACGGTGAGCGCGCCTTTCTTGAGCATTTTTTTCACTATCTCTCTGCCGCGTTTCATGGTGGCTCTATATCTCTCTTCTTCCAGCTCAAGCTCTTCTTTGATAATAGGCAGCATGGAAGTATCCATTATATCTGCAAAACGACGAGCATGAAGCTCCACAAGCTCGTACAGCGAGATTGGGTTGCCGAAATCGTCCAGAATTTTCAGTGCGCGGCGAATCAACAATCTTGCAAGATAGCCCGCCTTGATGTTAGACGGAATAATACCATCGGTGAGCATGAAACTCAAACTGCGAGAGTAATCCACCACCGCATAGAGTTTCTGTATCGGCACAATTTTTTTCTCGTAATATTCTCTCGTTATGCCCGCCTGCTCAATAAAATATTCCATGAACCTGCGCTCTCCCATGCTCTCTATCAGCGATGAACTTCTGGCAAGCAGACGAAGCACCTGCTCTTCTTTCTCGCCCATCTCGATGCCCGTGAGAGAGAGCATCTTATTTACCATATCTGGATATATCGCTTCATATATGGTGGGTGTGCGCTTGGAAACCCATACAAACCGCTCCAGTCCGTAGCCCGTGTCCACAATCTTGATGGGCATCTCCTCGTATCGCACTCCATCGATTTCGATGGGCCCACTCTCAGATTCCCGGAGATTCATGAACACAAGTGTGGCGAGCTCCAGGCCGCCGACTATCACTTCAAAGCTCGCACCTGCATTGCCGCCTCCAAACCAGGGGTGCTCTTTCAGTACGATATCCTCCCTACTCACACCCAGTGATTCCAGCAGCTCTATGGCATATGCCACCGTCTCATCTTTCCAGTAAATGTGATTATCCGGATAGTTAAACGCATGGTGCGCCATCATCTCGAATCCGGTAAGGTGCCGGCCCGTCTTGCCCACGGAGTCCACGTCCACCATTCTTATGCACGGCTGGGATATCACCAGCGGATTTGCAGGAGGCTCGACCAGTCCGGAAGTCACATGCGGCTGAAAATCGTAAATTGATGCATTGACCAGAAACACATCATCGCGCCATCGCGCCACCACGGGATAGCGTCGCACGGGTGTGTGGCCCCGATTCTTAAAGAAATCGATGAAATATTTGCGCATATCTTCAATCTCGAATTCTCTCTTAAAAAGAGGCACGTCTAAAAACTTGTAAGTGCCGCACGGTGCCTCGGTGCAGTTGTCGCGCGGGACAGTGCTCCAGAAATACGCACCGCATTTTTTGCATCTGTACCTTTTGAAGCCCTCTCTGTGGAAATAGTCCAGATTCAGTTCTTTCTCAAGCATTGGTCTGTGGAATATTCCAGATATATTAAACTTTGCGCTTCAATCTACAACGTACACAAAGGTAACGTACTGCCACAACCCATCAACGAGCATGTAGCGCTGGTCTACACAGAAACGCTGGGTATGAGAAATCATCAGCGGATGTTCAAGCTCGTAGTTGTAAAGCATTTGGGAGGTCACTTTCTTTCCCTTAAAAACATCAGGATTGAAGGTATATACTGTAGAATGTATGTACGCCCCGTAACCGAAATCCCGTAACCTGATATTAACTATCCTTGTACCTATTTCAAGCGTGTAATACTGACCCCCAATTCTGGGCGGAAGATGTATCCCCTTGGTTTCGTTATACACAAAATATACCTTCTCCACCATATTCTGCGCCGCAATTTCGTCAATTCTTGAGGCAATCTGATTGGCCAGTTCAGAAGCTTCGGTTTGATACGCAGCGTTATCAAAGGTCACAAAATACCCAATGGCTATGGCAATCAGCGATAGCGCAAGAATCGATACCGTGACTTTTGACAGAAAAAACTGAATCATCATCATTTTACTGCCTCACCTCTATCTGAATGTAGTAGTCGTTCAGAATATGGTCACCATTCAGATCAATCGGAGATTTCATTTTTGTGATAATGAAATCATAAGTACCACCCACCACCGTCAGTGTTCCTCCCTTTGCACTCATCATACATATATCAATATTCCCGTACCTCACAATATCCTGATGCTCCATCCCATTAATAAGCTTGTAGCGGATGAGATGAGAATCATCGGTTCCTAACTTGCCTCCTATCTTAATATACTGCGTGCCATACGGAAAGGTCACCCGCACCACCATGGACGCATTTGCACCCTCGGCAAACACAATCTTTTCTTGATTTTCGAGGTACCGCACGCCGGAGACAAGCTGCTGTTGTGTGGCTGCGCGAGAATAGTAATTAACTACACCAAGCACCATGGGCACGGTGATAACAAGAATAACGGCGATTATCATCAGCCGCAATGGCATGTCAATTACGCCCTCTTCTTTCTTCATATAACCAAATCATGGAGAATGTGATATTTAAGATTTATGATTGTTCGCACTCCACGTTCAATAAAAAAAGGGTGTGCAAGAGCACAAAATCATGTGGTATCTCGGCGAAAGCTGCAATTTCTCCGCTTTCTGTCTCTATTTTCCAGTATTTCCAGCACCAGATCCGGTATGCGACGAAAGATAATCAAAAGCACTGCAAGCGCAGCATAGAAATCTTCCATTCATTTTCCACTCATAAAATTTCCAAAGCACTTAGATTCTCCCACGCGCATCACATTCATATATAATTGCACAATTCGATTATAAATAATAATTTGTTATACGCTTGTAAATATCTCCAAAACACAATTTTTCAATTATGAATTTAAGGGAGCGGAAATCTCACACGGAACGCGTTTGTAAATAATACCAAACCATAAAATTTAAAAGCGAAACCTACATTCCCTCTTTCAGGGCCTGTGGTCTAGTTGGTTATGACGTCACCCTGACACGGTGGAGGTCCCCGGTTCGAATCCGGGCAGGCCCACTAAAAAATAAAAAAAGTTATTTTCTGTTCTTGATGGCAAGAATTATACCCACAATTACCACAATTACGCCTATACCGCACACGCCCAGGGCTCCTATGGACGTCAAAATGCCATTTATAACATTTTTGTCAGTAATCACGTAGCTAACGGTAGCACTGGTATTTCCATTATTGGAGAACTCCACATGATAAGTTCCAGAGGTTGTGGTTTTGAACTTCACCGTATTGTCGGAGCCGGAGTTTGGCACCTGCCCGGTGGAAATAACCTTTCCAGCAGGATCTATCACCTTGTATGATACATTAGAAGTCGTGGAGTTCATAATCAGGAAATAATCCATGTTTCCATCAAGCGTTTCGGTCACATTCTTGCTGGTGTGCGGCGCAAGGTCCACTGTTTTTGCGTTCTTTACCACCTCATTAATTCCCTGAGACATCATGTAGTATGCCACTCCAAGAGATGCCGCTATAATCACTACGCCTATTATTATCAAAGCTACCCCTTTGTCCATAAGTAGAGATTAACCACTCACTATTTAATTCTTTTGATTTTTTAACTCTTTTATTTTTATCCAGTAAACATAATAATAAATCATTAATCATCGGTGAAATAGGATATAATGCGTATTTATAACTCACTATCGAGATATTTAAAAACCGTAATGTTTTTTATGTATGCGTTTATTCCCTCACCCAGCATCCCACTGGAGGATAAAATATGACTCAAAAAAAGTATGAAAGGAAAGCAGTAGTAAAGATCCTGGAAGACAGGTGCAAGGGTTGCTGGTACTGTGTAAATTACTGTCCCACCAAGGTCCTGGTAATATCTGATAAAATGAACGCAAAGGGCTACCACCCTCCAGAGTTCAGGGAGGATAAGGAGCATGTGTGTATAGCATGCCATCTCTGCGAGTTATATTGCCCGGATTTTGCAATTTTTGTGGAGGAATTGAAATGAAAAAAGGATACTTGAAAGAGGGTAATTATTTCTGGAGCGGTGATATCGCTGCGGCAGAGGGTGCAATTGCCGCCGGATGCAGGTTCTATGCAGGATATCCAATCACGCCCAGTAGCGAGATAGCGGAGAGAATGGCGCTCAGACTTCCGCAGCTTGGAGGCAAGTTCATTGAGATGGAAGACGAAATCGGCTCTATAGCTGCGATAATCGGTGCATCATGGACTGGAGAGCGGGCAATGACCGCCACCTCCGGACCCGGCGTGTCTCTTATGAATGAGAACCTGGGTCTTGCGGTGATGACCGAGGCCCCGATAGTTGTTGTGAACGCCATGAGAGGCGCGCCCTCCACCGGTCTACCAACACTCATTGGACAGGGCGATTTGATGCAGGCGCATTACGGCTCACAGGGCAGCTACGAGCTGGTAACCCTTTATCCAAGCACCATTCAGGAGACTTTCGACCTCATGCTTCACGCGTTCAACTTTGCGGAAAAGTACAGAGTACCTGTGATGTATCTCATAGACGGATTGCTTGCGCATATGTACGAGAGCATTTACGTGCCTCCGATAGAAGAAATAGAAAAGAAAATTGTTCACAGAAAGAGACCGAAAGAGGGGCAGTTGCCCTATGAACCAGATGAGGACTTAGTACCACCAATGCCCCTGATAGGAGAGGGGCGAAACATACACGCAACCGGTCTGACTCATGATGAGCGTGGCTATCCGGACCTCACCCCTCAAGCACAGGAAAAACTTGTGCGCAGACTAAACGAGAAGATTCTGAAGCATGAGCGAGATATCTGGATTGTGGAAGAGTACATGACGGAGGATGCTGAGACCATTGTGGTATCATTTGGCGGCGAGGCTCGTGCAGTCAAAGCGGGAGTGGACCTTGCGAGAAAGGAGGGCATAAAAGCGGGAATGCTGCGCCTAATCACCATCTGGCCGTTTCCGTGGGAATACATAAAGAAATACACCGCCGACTTTGTAGTTGCAGAACTGAATTACGGGCAGATGTATCACAAAGTTAAAGAGTACGCAGAAACTCCCGTGCATAAACTCACCAAGATGGGCGGAGAGATACACACTCCGCAGGAAGTGCTTAAAAAGCTTAGGGAGGTGAGCCAGTGAGCATTTTTGAAGATATGAGGAATAAACAGGAAGAACTGCTGCGCACAGAGCGACTTCCGCATGTGTGGTGCCCTGGATGCGGTATCGGAATCGTGCTTAACGCTTTTCTACGGGCGGTAATAAGAAGAAAAATAGACCCTGAGAAGCTTGTGGTTGTATCTGGAATCGGGTGCACTGGCAGAACTGCCGGTTACGTAAATGTGGATTCGTTCCACACCACTCATGGGCGAGCTATTCCCTTTGCCACAGGCATCAAATTCGCCAGACCGGACCTCAATGTGGTGGTGTTCAGTGGAGATGGAGATCTTTTTGCCATTGGCGGCAACCATTTTGTTAATGCGGCCAGAAGAAATCATGATTTACTAATCATCGCAGTCAACAATTTCACATACGGCATGACCGGGGGGCAGCACGGGCCCACCACACCGACCGGCGCATATACAACCACCACTCCGTACGGTAACCCGGATAGACCATTCAACATACCGCATCTTGCCATTTCCCTCGGTGTACCCTTTGTGGCGCGCTGGACCACATATCATGTAAATCAATTGCAGAACAGTATATACAAAGCTCTGGGGATGAAGGGCTTCCGCCTCGTGGAAATAATCTCGCAGTGTCCAACCGTTTACGGCAGAAGAAACTCTATGAAATCCCCGCTTTCAATGATGGAATATTTCCAGAAAAACTCAATCATAAAGCCGAATGCAAGTTTTGAGGAGATGGAACTAACATACAACGGCAAGATCGTGGTGGGAGAGTTCCGAGTAAGAACAAATATCCCGACGTATGAAGAGAGATTCGATGACGTGATAAGGAGGGCTCAAAATGAGAACTGAAATCAAATTTGGTGGCCTTGGCGGGCAGGGTATAATAACCATGGGCTTTATCTTGGGCAATGCCGCCGCTATATACGAGAAAAAAGAGTGCGTGTTCACACAGGATTACAGTGCCGAGGCGCGTGGTGGCGCATCCACGAGTGAGATAATAATATCAGATGAGAAAATAGACTATCCCCACGTGCTCAAGGCAGATTATCTCGTGCTGATGAGTATGAGTGCATATCGCGATTATGTGCATAAACTCAAAGAGGATGGTGTGCTCGTTGTGGATAGTGACCTTGTAGCTCCGGGGGCTGTGGAAAAACGAAGAATCTATGGCATACCCGCCACGAAAATAGCAGAAGACCTCGGTAACCCCATTGTGGCCAATATAGTGATGCTCGGATTTTTCAATGGAGTAACAGAGATCCTGAGCAACGACTCGCTAATACAGGCAATCAAGGACCGCGTGCCAAAGAAGTTCTGGGAACTCAACGAGAAAGCGTTTATGGAAGGTTACAACTACGCAAAAAACAATCTTTAAATATTTCTTCTCATTTCGCCATTTGCTGCCCCGGTAGTGTAGCGGCCTATCATGCGGGCCTGTCGAGCCCGCGACCCGGGTTCAAATCCCGGCCGGGGCGCTGTTTTCCATATCCAATATTGTTTTCCACGTTTTTTTACCATTTTTATCAACTCCTGAATTTTTTGTTTTGATAACGCGTGAGTGCTTATAATCTTTGTCTTACCGATTTTCGACGTTTCCGGCACAGAATTTGACTTTTTTAAACATGATTTGAATTTTTTGATAATTCAAATTTATAAATTATTAAATACCATTGATTGCATGTCAAAATATATTCTCTTCTCAAAATGCGTTGGGTGGGGAATGAGCTTGATGGAGGAATTAGTATGAAAAAAACTGCATCGGTTGGAATTGTAGTTTTCATGCTGAGCGCCTCGCTGCTTGGTATGATTACGATAACGGGAACTGTTAGTGCTGTCAACGGAAATTTCGGAGGTGGAAACGGAACTGCAAGCAATCCGTATTTGATAGAGGATGTGTATGACCTGCAAAATATGAG
>JAADDK010000048.1 GCA_013154005.1 Methanobacteriota archaeon | reverse complement strand
ATTATGAGGCGACATTTGACCTTGAAACACTCAAAAAATACAAGGGTAAGAGAGATGAATATGGCAGGGTAATGTTGGACTATTATTTATATGGCGAAGAGGATGTGCCGTATCGGCTTTAGTTCTACTTTGCCTAATCTTAAAGGGAATGTGCGATAGTTTTATATAGAAGAAATTTTTTACCACTTTCGGAGGTGAATTAAAATGATGGGAGGACAGCCAATTCTCATACTCAAAGAAGGCACAAGGAGAGAGACTGGCAGAGATGCCATGAAGAACAACATTGCCGCGGCTCGCGCGATTGCCGAGGCGGTACGCACCACACTGGGTCCTAGAGGCATGGACAAGATGCTGGTGGATTCTCTCGGTGATGTGGTTATTACTAACGATGGTGTGACCATTCTGAAAGAAATAGATGTGGAGCATCCCGCAGCGAAGATGATGGTGGAGGTGTCAAAGACTCAGGACACCGAGGTGGGTGACGGCACCACCACCGCAGTGGTTCTTGCGGGTGAACTGCTCAAAAACGCCGAAGAGCTCATCGACCAGAACGTGCATCCGACGGTCATAACCAAGGGTTATCGCCTTGCGGCTGAGAAGGCAAAAGAGATAATTGATGAGATTGCCAGGCCCATAAGCATCGATAATGAGGAAGTGCTCAGGAAAATTTCACAGACTGCACTGAGCAGCAAGAGCGCAAATATGGCTAAAGATTTGCTGAGTGATATTGCAGTAAAGGCAGTGAAGCGTGTTGCTGAGAAAGTGGGTGATAAGTGGGTTGTGGACGTGGACGCGATACAGATAGTAAAGAAGCACGGTGGTGCGATAAACAACACCGAGATGATTGAGGGCAT
Organism: Methanobacteriota archaeon; assembly: GCA_013154005.1. Taxonomy (GTDB): domain Archaea; phylum Thermoplasmatota; class Thermoplasmata; order Thermoplasmatales; family Aciduliprofundaceae; genus JAADDK01. The sequence continues at coordinate 34,828 of JAADDK010000048.1, read as the reverse complement.
GATTATTGACAAAGAGAAGGTGCACCCCGGCATGCCGAAGAGAGTTGAAGATGCGAAGATTGCGCTTATCAACACCGCACTGGAAGTTAAGAAGCCGGAGATAGACGCAAACATTCAGATTAAGAGCCCTGAGATGATTCATAACTTCCTCGAGGAGGAAGAGAAGATACTTCGTGAAATGGTTGAGAAAATAAAAGCCAGCGGTGCAAATGTGGTTATGTGCCAGAAGGGCATCGATGATATGGCCCAGCACTTCCTTGCCAAGGCGGGTATCTATGCGGTGCGCAGGGTGAAGAAGAGCGATATGGAGAAATTGTCTCGCGCAACCGGTGCGAGGATAGTGACCAATCTTGATGATCTGAGCGCTGATGACCTGGGCCATGCGAAGCTCGTTGAAGAGCGCAAAATCGGCGATGACAATATGACCTTCGTGATGGATTGCGAGAACCCCAAGAGCATAAGCATACTGATTCGCGGCGGCACCGAGCATGTTGTGGATGAAATCGAGAGAAGCATCAAAGACGCGCTCCATGTGGTGGCCAAGGCCATAGAAGATGGTAAGTACGTGACTGGCGGTGGCTCAAGCGCCGTGGAGATTTCGCTGAAGTTGAGAGATTATGCTGCCAGCGTGGGTGGCAGAGAGCAGCTTGCCATCGAGAAGTTTGCGGATGCGATGGAGATTATACCTCGCAGCCTTGCAGAGAATGCGGGTCTGGACCCAATAGATATACTGATAAAGATGCGTAAGGCGCACAAGGAAGGAAATGTCACTGCGGGCGTGAACGTATACACTGGCGAGGTCGAAGATATGGAGAAAATCGGTGTGATAGAGCCCATTCGTGTGGGCAGACAGGCAATAAACAGCGCCACGGATGCTGCGGTGATGATCCTCCGTATCGATGATGTGGTTGCCGCTAAGGGCGAAAGCAAGGGTCCGAAGGGCCCCAGCGGTGACGAGGAATAAACCTTTTTAAATTTTTCTATTTTTGTAAATGATAAGAGGAAAATTTATATCAGATTTTGCTTTTTAGCAACAATGAGTTGTCTATTTGAGGACGAGCTCCGGAGAATTGAGGAAGTGTGGGCGAGAGCTGAAAAAGGTGGCAGGGTTCTGATTTTGGTTGGTCCAGATGGTAGTGGCAAGAATCTTCTAATTAAAAACTTCTCAGAGAGCATGCATATACCTCTCATGTACTATCGATGTGAAGAACGTGAGCAGAATATCTCTCTAATCACCATAAAGCGGTTTGCAATGGTAAATATGAAATCTACAAAGTCTATGACCATGCAAAAGTACTGGTTATTTTCGAGGATAATAAAAGAGCTCGAGTCATCTGCACCTGTTATTGTGCATATTGCAAATGTGAATTATTCGGATACGCTCTCACTCAAGTTCATCGAGTATTTCACCATTAAACGGCCTAAAAACGTACTTCTTGTTATCAGCTATCCAATAGGAACGGAGCGTCGTGAACTCACAGAGATTCTTGAAAAACTGATTATGGAAGATTACGCAGATGTACTGGTTATGGGGAATCTAAAGCCCACAAAGGTACGGGAATACCTCCGCAGGTTTGGCATGGAAAAATATGCAGATGAAGTTTACTCATTAAGCGGAGGTAACCTGGAGCTTATTAATCTCTGGATAACATGCAAAGAGCATGCTCATAAGAGCATCACCACCGTGGAAGATGGACTGAGATGTATTTTTGAATCTCTTAGTGCTAAGGAGCGTGAGGTGTTGAGGGTTGGCTCAGTTATGGGTAACTTCTTCTGGGAGGAAGTGGTAAATGATATAGTTAATGACACAAAGCAGGCTATTGACTCCCTCCTGCATAAAAAATTACTTACTGAATTTTCAAGTATGTATGGCAGCCATACCTATCATGGCTATGTATTTACCAATCCGCGGCTTCGAAGATACATATATACAACGATGGATTTACAGATGAAGAGAAATTACCATTTTAAAGTGGCAGAGTCAATCCGTAGACGCAGAATATACAGACGTTGGGAACGTACTTATGAACTTGCATCACATTATATAAGTGCTGATTCCCGTAAAAAAGCATTGCCTTACCTGAAAAGATGTGTGGAGATGTCTAAGAAAGATAGTGATTACAATTCCATGATATTTCATTTAAAACACTTTGAACGATGTTTAAATTCCTATAATAATGATGCCGAGCGTGTATGGCTATATCATCTTCTCTCGGATTCACTGCAGCATATCGGGGACGTAGATACCAGTTTAAAATATGCGGATAAATTGGCAAGTCTGGCAAAAATACAGAAAAGTATCGTTTTGAAATCATCAGGAAAATTCGAAGATGCAATTAATCTGTGTGATGAGGTAATATCCAAAAATATTGATTCATTTCTTACTTTAAAAGCGTATGGCGTCGAATCGGAGTGCTATCGGCGTCTGGGGTTGTATAAAAAAGCATATAATATCCAGAAGCACCATATTTCTCTCGCTGAAAAATTGCAAAATCTGGAGGAACTTGCAACCGGCTATAAAAATATGGGAAATATTCTGATGGATATGATGAGACATCCTGAGGGAAAGGAGTATTATTTAAAAGCTCTAAAACTGTTTCGTCAGCTTCGCAATCTCAATGGAATATCTGCCATTTATAACAATCTGGGGATATATTACTCCAATGAGGGTGACAAAAAGAAAGCACTTGAATATTACAAAAAGAGTCTGAAGCTGGATGAGAAACTGAATGATTATGAGGGAATGGGAACTTCTTACAACAATATTGGTACTGTGTATCTGGCAATGGGAAACATATTTGATGCTATGGAAGCGTATAGAAAAAGCGCTGAATACAATAATGTGTCTGGAAACATAGATGGTTTATGTTATGCATATTCAAATATTGCCTCATTGCTTATGAGAAAAGGTGATTTTAAGGGTGCTATAGAATATATTTCTAAGGTGCTTACTATAGCTAAAAATACAGGAAGTATTCGATTTACAATAAGTGGATATCTGGCGCTTTCCATTATTGAAATGTATCACCACAGGTTCCGGGATGCCATTATTCATGCAAAAAAAGCGCTGGATTTGGGGAAGGAGAGTAATAATATATACGATGCAGCTGATGCATATTTTTATGTGGCAAAGGCAAGTTATTTTATGAATAAAAAAACGGAGTGTGTGTCTCTTGCGGAAAAAGCTCTGGAAATATATAGAAAACTTGGAATCGAAGACCGCGCTTCGCATATTTACGGACTCCTGAGCAGATGCGATTCAGAGTATTTGCCGCTGATGAAACAGAAAATTAAAATATATTCCCCGGAAGATTCATGGGAGCTTTTGATGTCGGAAATTCTTGTTAAAGCCAGAAACAATGAGCCATATTCTGAGGCACTGGAAGCGCTCGAAAAAGAGATGAGGGAGAATCAGGCATTCGCTCAGCTTCATGAATTTTTAGAAGAGCTTTACCAGATAACCAAAGATCCGAAGCTTATGCCCAAGATGAAAGAACTCTCAAAATCGTTTAAATACGTAGATGAGAACAAATACAGTGTGTTCAACTAATCATCAAAATTCCCATACTGATATCATTTTCACTCCTTACCGGTCCAGCCGCCAGAAGCTTATCGTCTGTAGCAACTAAAGTCTCCACCCACCCTTTATCCCAGAGTCCTGAAGTTAGTTTTCGTATCAATTTGCCAGATTTATCGATTTGATAGATAAATGGCGCTTCTTCAGATTCCCCCGCTATGAAGTATTCTGTTCCCATTTTCACCATAGCTATTCCAGTGCCAGGGCCGTATGTGTGCTCCCAGATACTTCTTCCCTCTTTTGAAATCTTTGCAAGATATACAGTTCCATTTTTCTCACCAATCACAAACTGCTCATGTTCAAACTTAAACATATTTATCAACAGCACATTTTCAAATGTAACCGTTTTAACAGTTTTCCCGTCATATGTCACACGTATTACACGTGCACGATTGCGGCTCCAATCGCTGATCCCGATAAGAAAATTCTCATCCGAATATATGATGCCCAGCGCGGTATCTCCTTCACCGTAAAATTTAGTCCAGAGCATATTGCCTTCCTTATCTGTTCTAATCAAAAATGGTGCGGTTCGTTCGCCCTGTGCAATTCCCTGAAGCATAAAACCATCCTCAACGGACAGAACGGAGTAAACGCATTCATTGCCCAGAATTCGATATTTCTGCTCCCAGAGTCTCTCACCTGATTCATTGACTTTTAAGAGGTATCCTTTCCATTTGCATCCACCAGTGTTGGATGCCAGTCCCTCAACTGCCCCTGACACTATATAGCCCCCCTTCACGGGTATTATGTAATGTCCTTCCCAATCATTTTCTCCATCATAGAACCTTTTCCACGCCACTTTTCCGTGGCCGTCGATTTTTACCAGCATTATTCGATATCTATCATCTCTGATGCTTCCCACAATGATACTCGAACCATCCGACGTGCTCACACCGTATACGGGTACGGTTTCTTTGCCGTATTTGTACTCAGTAAACATATTTCGCACCCTCTGGTGAGTTGCACACATTATTTATAAGTTTTATGGTATGATATCTCAATTTCCAGTGATATATATGCCGGATGAGGAAAACGTTAAATCCCGCAAAAACATAATGCGCTTATGAAGTACTGCCCAAACTGTGGAGCAAAGCTCAGTGACAACTCGAATTACTGCCCATTTTGCGGTGCAAATCTTCAGGAATACACAGTATATGAATACCCTAAAGTTCAGGTTTTTGAGGAGCTTGTATGCAGGCACTGTGGCAAGGGAAAAATGCTTCTTGTAGATTCTGAATCAGATATTCCTCTTTATATGTGTCCACACTGTGGGTGGTATTACGGTGATTTTCTTGGAACTGGACGGGCCATATATTATGACTCAATACATCTAAAAATAGGGCGAATAATCAAAGCGGAGATAAAGATGAAGGGATATTTACGTGTAAATATCAAAGATACGCCTGCTTGGGAAGAAGAAGCATTCACAGAAATTGCAAAATATCTAAATGGCGATTTAAAAGGATATGATATCTCTTTTATTAGAGAAGCACTTGTTTATCTCGTGGAAGAGGGTGTGCTGGAATTGTATAGAGAGGAAATGGACAAGGATTTTTACTGGGTGGGGGTGAGATTCGTTGATAGTTATTAAGTGGCATGGTGTGTATCTTATCAGAGATGGCCAAATTAAAGACAGTTTCGAATATCCGGAAGATAAAATTTCTGAAATTTTGATGAAATTATCCTCAGGAGATTTAAGTCCCGTTGCCGGGTTTATTTCAAAGTACCCTGGTGAAGAGGTGGTTATTCGAGGAGATTTAAAAAACAAAGAGCAACTTCATAAGATAATGATTGAAATTGTCAGAGAAAAAATGAAAGACGGATTAAGTGATGACTATATTCTGATGCAAACGCTGGATGCTTATGATGATGTGATTACCATACTCAATCTTATGAGCGAACGGCTTATAGAACTTAGAAAAATTGAGAGTATAAAAGATGTGAGTCTGGACGAGACCCAGGCTGTAAACGCTGAAATTGAAAGGTTAACTGCATTGAGAGATTATCTTGAGGATAGCATTAAAAATAGATGTGCGCAGCTGATTCCGAATTTGACTGCATTGGTGGGTGATATAATTGCAGCAAGGCTCATAAGTTATGCCGGGGGACTGGAGCGTCTGGCACGTATGCCTGCATCTACCATTCAGGTTCTGGGTGCCGAAGACAAATTTTTTCAGCATCTTAAAAAGGGTACACCATGTCCCAAACACGGAATAATTTTTCAGGTTTTTGAGGTGCGTTCTCTTCCCCCCCGGCTCCGTGGTCGTGCGGCGCGGGCACTGGCGGGGAAGCTTGCTATAGCCGCGAGAGTTGATTATTACAGGGGGGATTTTATTGGTCACAAACTCAAGGAGGAGTTTAAGAAAAGAGTGGAGGAGATAAAAAATGATACTGGCAGGAAAGGCAGATGAGGAGGAATTGCTTAATTTGATAGGGGAAAAGAAGGGTAGCATAGTTAGTTATTTCGGATACGTGAGGTCTTATAACGATGGCAAAGAAATAAAGGAAATGATTTGCACAAGCACAGAGAGAACTAAAGAAACGCTCAAAGAAATCGAAGAATCCATAATGAATAAGTATCCGGTGGAAAATCTAATTTTGTATCATTCTGTGGGAACATTAAAACCTGGTGATTTACTGGCAGCCGTGATTGTAAGTACTGTGCATAGAGCAGAAGGCTTTGAAGCGTGCAGATATGGAATTGATAAGATAAAAAAACTCGAACCGGTTAAAAGAGTGGAAGTTCAGGAACCATAAAGGTTCCATAGATGATCAAAATACTTTTCGTATTCTTCTGCAACAGCTTTATTCTCAATGAGCGCATCTGCTTCATGATTGTATTTCAAAGCGCTTTGGCTCCAGTTAGTAGAACCCACGATCACTATTGAATTGTCAATTATCACGAGTTTGTCGTGTGTGGTCTGATTGCTCCAGTCCAGTTCTACTTTTACTCCGTGTGCCTTAAAGTAGGCAGACCAGTTTTTTACATAGTCCACTAAGTTTTTGTATTCAAATCCCCCGTACGTCCATCCGTTTTCCATGATTACTTTCACATCCACGCCTCGTTTTGCTGCCACTGCCAGAGCATGGCCCAGTTTAGATACGTCATGGTGATCAGTATCTGGATTTCCGTACCATACTATTTCAAACATTACAATATGTATGCTCTTCTTTGCATTATCAATTTTAGATTGTGCCACTGGATAGTAATCTCTATCATTAATCACCATAATTTTTGTATTGTTGGATACAATGACATTGGGTTCATTATTAGAATTGTGGTAAATTAAAGTTTCCGCAGACATAAATCCTGCAACGAAGGATAAGAGTACAGCTACGGTAAATATTGCACGCATGTTCATAAACTCCGAACATACACACATTTTATTTAACCTTTCAGGATATACTCTCCGTATGACGGGATGTACACATAAGTTCCCGTAAGTTCCGTGTATCCATGGGGTATGTATAAAGTCTCTTCTGTAAATCTGAGTGAATATTCCGCATCTGTTATAATGCCAGTGATACCAAAGCTCAGTATGTGCCCATGGATTAGGTAAGTGGTATTTTCTTTGCACCGGACAGAAGAGATATTTGTTATTCTGTATGTTGAATTTGCATATGCATTTTTTACTACAAATTCTCCATTGCTGTACTTAATTAAAAAGTATGCTGTAAGTGGTCCAGAATATCCAGAACAGGAGACGTTTAAAATTCCAGTTGAATCTGAAACTCTTAAATGTGTAATTTTACTGTATTTTATTACTCCTGATATATCTACCTGCATTCCAACAAATTTTTCAGGATTGTTAAGTATTAAGGGAATGGTTGTGGTATATGATTTCCTTAGAATTTTTATGTCTTTGCGATTCTGCACTACAAGCTCGTAACTGTTTTTATATTTTTGCAATATGCCCGCCACGGATATTTTAGCCCCCGGATTCACGGGGATTTTGTATACGTCATACACATTTACTTCATATTTAAAATCATCATCTACTAAATAAAAAAACATTAGGTTGTGAGTGGTCCTTTTGACTATCCCTGTGATTCTGACGTATTCACCCAGATGATGTTTACAGTTGGCGATATTTATGTCTGCAGGAGGGATAGACGCGGTATATCCATACAGTGCAATAAGTGAGATGGCCACTGCTATGTTGATGGCCATAAATTTCGCCCCTATCATAAATGGATAATAGTAGAAGAGTATAAAAATTTTAAAATTGGAGTTTTTTATCAAACTTCAAAAAACTCAATGTTTTTATGGACGACTTTCATGAGGGCTACATAATGGGTTATATTCATGTCTATACCGGAAATGGCAAGGGTAAAACCACGGCAGCTTTTGGACTTGCCATGCGTGCGGCTGGACGAGGAAAAAAGGTGTGTATAGTGCAGTTTATGAAGCCAGATAATGGGTATGGAGAGCAGATTTCTGCAAGAAAGCTGGGTATAGAAGTATATTCTTTCGGAACCAATAAGTTTGTAAACAAAAAAAATCCACGAAAGGAAGATATAGAACTTGCGGAAGCAGGATTGAAACTTTCCCGTGAGAAAATGGCATCTGGTGATTATGATCTGCTGGTTCTGGACGAAATAAATGTGGCGCTTAACTATAAGTTACTGGATGTAAATGATATTTTAGATATGCTCAAATCGCGTCCACAGCGCACTGAAATAGTTCTAACCGGCAGGTATGTACCTGATGAAATAGTTCAGATAGCAGACCTTGTAACTGAGATGAGAGAAGTTAAGCATTACTTTAGAAAAGGCATTTTAGCCCGGGAGGGTATAGAATTTTGAGGTGAGAAATATGGAAATCCAAGAAAAATTACAGGAACTGGTAACTAAGTTTAATAAATCCGAGAGTAAGAAAAAAGAGAAGATTAAGGATCTGGAGCGTGTGATACTTATTTCTTTTGAAGATGATGGCAATTACTATACCGTGCTGAGGAACGGGCAGCTTAGTGATATTGAGCAGGGAGATGATGTAAAAGCGGATATTGTGGTAAGCACAACCACAGATACTTTCTTGAGGATACTCAATAAGGAAGAAGACGCTCTGACAGCATATTTCGCTAAGAAAATTAAGATAAAAGCCAAACTGATGGACAAGCTTCTCATAGGTGAAATACTCCGTTAAGTTGTTACTTAACACAAGTACTATGTAATTGTGTAACACACATATGTTCCGTGTGACAGTCCACCATATGTATGTCAAATTGCTGTTTTCTGTTACCATCTGTGATTTGTGTATGACATCAAAAAATTAACTGTGGAAAAGTATATATACTTCAATGACATACATGTCATATAGAAACAGGTGGGACCATGAGTGATGCCAGAATAACATTGAGACTGAACGATGTGGAATTGGAGGAGATTGATGATTTCATAGCCAGGCACCCCGAGTTTCATAATCGCTCGGAGTTTGTCAGACAGGTAATAATGGAATACATACGCAGGGCACATGAGGAGGAAATTAGCAGAGTGCCCGAAACGGCAATAAACGCAGAGAATCCAGATCCCATACTTCTGGGGCTGGAGGAGTATGTAGAATATGGCTATTTCAGGGATATGCAGGATGCAATCACATACATTCTGCGGGAGTGTCTTAAGCAGGGGATTCTTACAAAAATCCTCAAAGAATATACTGAACTTGTACGGTCCGTGTATCCTGATGAAAGTCTCCGGATATCCGGGGGCATACGAGTCAAAAAACGATAAAAATTAAATGGGTATGCCGAGGTGATGGGATGCGAAAAAATGATGAGATGGTTGAAAAAATACGGGAGATAATGTACGAAGAGATGGGTGTGGAACCGCGAATCAAGGTTTTTGCCTTCGGCGGTGCCGGAGGGAGAATGGCAGAATACATAGCCTCCAGAGGGATTACCGGTGTGAAGGTAATCGCAGTGAATGTGGATGAGAAGGTTGGTGGACTGAAGGTTGATAAGAAGATGCGACTGGGTAAGGAGGTTATGGGAATTCACAGTGATACTGCGGGAGAGGCAAAGGTGGCAGAGTATGTCATCTCCCGCTCTGAAAAGCTGTTGAGAGACGAAATCGACTCTGCAGATGCCGTGGTGCTGATTGGTGCCCTGGGTGGTGGAATGGGAACCGGTGGTATGATAGAGACCATGCGCATGATGAAGAGAACCACTACCAAGCCCATGATGGCGTTTGTAATCATGCCGTTTTCCGTCGAGAAAGAGCGCCGGGCCCGGGCCCTGGAAGCGTTAGAACTCATAAAAAGAGAAGAACTGGGCACATATGTGATATTTGATAGCGATGAACTTCTGAAGTTCAAAGATATGAGCATAACCACCGCATACAACCGCATGTACAGCAGAGGCGCCAGTATGGTAAGGCAGCTTGCCGATTTTACAGCCCACGTTCTGAAAGAGAAATTTGAAAGCATCTACTTGAGAGATTTGCCGGAAATTGTGGAATCTAAGGCTGCGGAGCTGGAAAGCAACGCCATATACGCCTAACTCATATTTTTATATTTTTCTGATTCTGGTAATTTCCAGAGCGTGCTGAATAATCTTTTTCTGCGGGTTCGCTTAACCTGAAAAAGCAGATTTGTGCAAAGCGCTGTCCCACCTCTATCTCCAGTTCTTCGGTTGCAAATGCTCCAAGTGTGAGTATGCCACTGAACCCCGCGTCCACGAGCCCGAATGATGCAAGAACTCCTCTTCGAGCCCAGCGACTTTTGATCCAGAGCTGGGCCACGTACTCACTGGAGAGCGTAATCTCTTCCGCAGTGCCCACCAGAAAGCGGGTAAGCGGGGGGATACGTATCTTTCCGTCTTTTATATGTATTTCTTTAGCTGGCACCATTATTTCTCCAATTCTCAGATCATATCCATTGGGAGTGAGCGCACTTTCATCAAAATCCGAGATGAGTATTTTCTTTTCCTTTAATGCTCTGAGTATTTCTGTGTCTGAGAGCATAGATGCTGAAAAATGTCGCGTCATGGTTTCGGAATTGAAAAACACTGCATAAGCTTTTCTGCACATAGTGGTGGTATAGACCATATTGATAAACTTTGAATAAGTAAAATTTGCGAGCAGACCACGGCGCGAGTGGAACGAGCGCCGGGGGTGGGTGAGAAAAATTAAAAAGAATTTTGCGAGCAACCCACGGCGTGAACGATAGTGAGCGCCGGGGGTGGGATTTGAACCCACGCTCCCTAAACTGGGAACCAGCTCTCCAGGCTGGCGCCTTACCTCTCGGCAACCCCGGCCGCTTGGGTTAAACTCCTTCCATTATTTTAAGGTTTTTTCTCACTCAACGTAGATTGCCGGCTTGAGTGGCAGCGCTAAACTGCGCTTATGCTTCGGGTCGTACTCGGCATTAATCTCAATCTTCGCACCGATTTCCCGTTCTATTACATCTTTTTCGCGCTCCAGCACCTTCTGCTCATTCAGCGTGATATATTGAATTTTTTCTTTGAGCATTCTTTTAACGAATTTGGCTATTTCGCCCTTGTTCACATCAACTCCACTCTGCATTGCAAGGCGCATGGCATCTTTCGGCGTGGCATTTTTTATCGCATCGAACACCTTCCACATCCAGTCTGGCGCGGTGTAAATGTATATTTTGGTGGGCTGGAGCCTGGCCACTTCCAGAATCTCGCGAATATCCTCTATGACGTTATCCACATACTCCATTTCCCTCTCAATCTGAAGGTCAATATACTCTTCTCTGGGCGGTGATAGCGTTTCCAGAGATATGAAACTCTCATGGCCGAGCCTGTGCCAGAACTCCTCGGTGAGATGCGGAATCACGGGAGTGAGTATTTTGAGCCAGTCCTCCATTATCTCACGCACTATTTTCTTTCTCCGCTCCTCGCCTGCATGCTTCTCATAATAGCGCAAATCGTTCATAAAATGGAAAAGCATGTTGAGCATTGCGTCTCTGATGCGCATGCCTCTGAACATCTCGATGCTCTCACTGTATCTGCGATAAAACCGCGAGAGAAGCCACCGGTCATAATGATTCTTCTCGGCGAGGGTCTCGCTGTTCAGACTCTCTTCAAGTATGGTTGCAAGACGCTCAAATCTTCTGCGCAGCGACGCCACCTCGCTCTCTTTCCAGTCCATAACGGTGTCAAGGTCCGATGCCACTGCACAGTACAGCCTGAACAGGTCCACGCCGTATCGTGAGGATATATGCGCCAGCGGGATAACGTTGCCCTTGCTCTTCGAGATTTTTGCACCTTCACGAATCATCAATCCGTTTAGCGTGATACCTCCGGGCCAGTGCTCTTCGGGAAATATCGCAGTGTGATGCATTATAAAGAACGCGAGATGATTGCTCATGTGCGCGGGTGCCGTGTGCCGCTGGTCATTGGGGTACCAGTATGTGAATTCCGAGCGCATTTTCTCAATCACGTCGATGGGTATCCCGGTCTCTTCGCTAACCTCTTCCAAGGTGCCAATCCCAAGGAACACGTAATCAAAAAGCGCCTCGGTGAGCTGCTCCGGCTTTATATTTGAGCCACGTATTATGTGCGCCACCGTGTAAAACGCCATATAAATGGTGGAATCGCTCAGGCTCTCTATAATCCATTCTTTATTCCACGGAAAACGCGTGCCCAGCCCACGCTTTCTGGCACAGGGTCTGCGATTGAGCCAGTCAATTATGCCATGCATCATCTCTCTGTACTTCTCGGGATAGAAGAGCATGCGCTCCACTGCCTTATGTCCGAGTTCCTTCCACCATTTTTGCGAGTAGTCAATGAACCACTGCTCCTGCAGCACCGCCACGATGACCTTGTGCCCGTTGCGCGTGACCGCTTTGCGTGAAGTCTCATAGAACACATCGCCACGTCCCATATTTTTGAGCCATGTCTTCACCTCATCTTTGATTTCCTTGATTTTTATCCCTGCAAACTCTCCGCATTTTTCGTTGAGCACTCCTGAATAGAACTCATCTTTGTAAATTACCTGGGTAGCCTCTTCCAGCCGCGGGTCGTTTTGATTTGTAATTCCCATTTTCTTGCATATGTCCCGGGCAGGCATGTCGTAGCCTTTTATGTCTATGATTTTAATCGGCTCGATTTTTTTCACCATCTCTTCGCTCAGATTGAATTTTTTCATATATGCCGCATCTTTTTTCAAATCCTCCAGTGCCTGATAATCGTAGGGCGCATGAGCGGGCACAGAATACACCACTCCCGTGGCATTATCCACGTCCACAAACTCCGCCGGCAGAATGGGCACTTCTCTTCCGTGCACCGGCTCTTTTGCAAACTTGCCTATGAAATATGTGCCCGGCACGCATTTTTCCACGCTCACACCCTCTTTCTGATACTTTAATTTCTCAGCCGCCTCGCGGGATATATACCATATCTCATCGTTCACGTGAACTTTGCAGTACTCACCCTCCGGATTGATCCAGAGATTGGTCACACCGAATATTGTCTCCGGGCGCAGCGTGGCGGCCACCAGATATCCGTCCTCGTACCCGAACTTTATGGCGGTAAACTCCATAATCGAGACTTTGTCAGTGTCTCCGTCCGCAATGTCATCTTCGCCCACAGGATTACCATCAACCGGGCTGAACGTAATCGGGTACTTTCCTTTCTTTATCACACCTTTTTCGTATAGCTTTTTGAACTGCCATTCCACAAACCTGTTGTATATCGGCTCGGCGGTATTGAATTTTCTGCGCCAGTCGATGGAGTAGCCCATGCTCAGAAAATCCTCAATTGCCTTCTCTGCAAAATAATTGGCGATATTTTCAGGCTCTACGAACGAGCGGAGCAGCTCTTCCACCCTTTTCTCATCAGATTCGTAAATTCTCAAATAATCGCGATATAACGTGAGAACTTTTTCATCGCCGTTGCGTATCGCATCTGCTATGGCCAGCACCGGCGTGCCAGTCACATGAAACGCCATGGGAAACAGAACGTTGTAGCCTTCAAGACGCTTGAATCTCGCAATAATATCTCCAATGGTGAACGTTCTGCCGTGCCCTATGTGAAGCGAGCCGGACATGTACGGATACGGCACAGTCAGGAAGAATTTTTTACCCCTGCCCACATCTGGTTCAAACGCATGGGCTTCCTGCCAGCGCTTCTGCCATTTTTTCTCTATTTCTTTGAAATCCATGCGGGTGTATGCACGGGGAAATAAAAAAATTTATCCTTTGGGGCACGGACTAAACTTAGACACGTACTCCTTTCAGCTTTATGGTTTTTCCCTCTGATGAGTATGTGAAAGTTATTTTATTTCCAGATATGCTGTACGATACTGTGAAGTTGGTGGAATCTCCCTTTTTGTATATTTCTATCTGATTGTTGCCTATATCCTTCCATTGAAAGTGTCCGGTGATAATTTCTGAACCGTTTGTCTGTCCTGTATGATTTGCATAAAAGGTTATGTAATAATCGACTTTACCGCCAATATTGTAGTTACCATAGTAAATTTCTTCATAGGTGATATGCCATGTTCCTACAAATGGTGGTAGAAACGGATTAAAAACTGCAATGATAATCGCCAAGGTTATTAATGCTGCCACAATTGCCGTTATGATTACCACCACAGTTCTATGTCTGGGTCTGGAGGGAGGCGGCGGTGCGCTTACACGACTCGGGGGCGGAGAAGACGGTGATGGTGCACTTTCCGAATATTCTATATCCATAATACTCTCATCGTCGTCCATATACTTCACAAAAACTGTATCATTACCGATGCATATATACTTTTGCAGGAAGATGCATAAAATATTAAAGTAAAAAAAGTATCTTACACCGTGAAGTTTCTCGCGGACCACATGCTCGGAAAGCTGGCGAAATACCTTAGATTCATGGGCTATGACACGTATTATCCGGACGGGAATATGAGCGATGATGAGATTCTGGCGCTGGCGCAGAAAGAGAACAGAATAATCCTGACTCGAGATAAAGAGCTCGCACGGAGAGGCAATGCGTACTTTGTGCAGAGCGATGAGTATAGGGCACAGTTAAGAGACGTGATTGAGCATTTTCATCTTAATGCCGGGCGTATGCTTAGCAGGTGCTCGGTTTGCAATGCTGTACTGGTGAGAGTTCCCAAAGAGGAGGTGCGGGGAAAGGTGCCAGAGTACGTGTACGAGCACACCGAAGAGTTTTATATGTGTCCCTCATGTAAACGAATCTACTGGTACGGCACGCACACGCAGAAGATTGCAGAATTTATAAACATGCTAACCGGTGAAGCAAATGAAGATTGAAGAGCGAGAAAAAGGTGAGATTTCGGTGCATATTGATAACATTGATGACCTCTGGTATCTGAAAAATGTGCTCAGAGCCGGAGACCTCGTGTTCGGCACCGTGTACCGCAAAGACGAGCAGAGTGGAGATATGAAACGCGCTAAAAAAACGGCAAGGCGGAGAATGCGTGTGGGCATAGTTGTGGAAAAGGTTGAGTTTCAGGAGTTTTCAGACCGGCTTCGGATAGTGGGCAAGATTCGCGTGGGCCCTGAGGACGTGCTGGGGCTGTATCAGGCGATAAATCTCGCACCGGGAGACGAAATATCCATCATAAAAGAGCGATGGAGCCCGGAAGAGAAAGAGCTTCTGAACGAGGCGGTGAAAAACGCAGAGCGTCCGCAGGTGTATTTTCTGGGGTTGGAGCATGGGCTGGCAACCATTGCAGCACTGCGCGCTTACGGCGTGCAAGAGCTGGTGAGCCTGAGAAAAAGGGGCGATGACGATGACGAATTTTTTGGAGAGGTGCTATCTGCCATAACCGAGCTGCGCAAAGACGAGCTTCCGTTGATAATTTTAGGTCCGGGCTTCTACAAAGATAATTTTGTGAGATTTGCTGCTGGCAAGCTAAAAAACTACACAGTATTGCAGGCATCGCACGGCGATATGCGCGGTATATACGAGGTGCTGAAATCATCACTGCACAAAATTTTGCAGGATACGCGGCTTTCCCGCGAGGAAAAACTCATAGATAGGTTGCTGGAAGAGATTAGCAAAGAGGGACTTTACGCATACGGTATGGAAGAGGTGAAAAATGCACTGAATATGGGGGCGGTGGAGACGCTCATGGTCTCGGATAGAAAATACAGAGAGTACGAATCGCTAATCAAGCTTGCCCACGATTCCGGTGCCGAGATTCACATAATAAGCACGGCTCACGAAAAGGGAAAAATACTCGAGAATCTGGGCGGTGTGGCGGCTATTCTTCGTTTTCGTCCGGCGGGGTAAATGTAATCATAAAGTACAGAATCAGTGTGATGATAACCGCGCTCACCAGCACGTAGGTGCCGAGCACTCTGGGCACGAACAGGAATATGAGCACGGTGAGAAACGATAGCGCTATGGAGAGCATGTAAATCATATACGTGTTTGTGTGGATTTTTCCGTATCTGCCAAAATGCATCTCGATTATGTGGAGCAGCAGTGGAGCCATCAGAAGATACATCACTGCGAAATTTTGTAATGTGGGCACTCTAACCACAAAATCCATGGCCAGCATTGCAAGCGCCAAAAACACGTACATATAAAACACAATTTCGTCTTCCACTATGAAATACAACGCCACCAGCAAGGAGATTAAAATTAGAAAAATCAGCTGCAGCCCCATTATCGGGCCTGAGATGAGTATTACCAGAGCCATGTACACCCCAAGGTACGCGTATGCTCTCGAATACCACGGCTTGAAGTTCATCGCATCACCATCAGAATTTTTGTAAGCGGATATTCAACGTTCCAGTCCACCACAGTGGCATAAAGCCGCAATCTTCTGAGGCGCACATAACGTTCAGTGCGGAGAATCTCCGAAGCGAGGTCCTTTTTCTCACCTATCAGCGTGGGCGTGATGACCAGTATGTCATAGTTTTTTGCCATGAGCTCCACGATGGCTTCGTCGATGTCCCAAGATAGCAGCGGCGAGATGAGAATAATGAATGAGTTGGGCGGCACAAATCTCGACACGATGAATTTGGCATACTCGAAGGGAAGCCTGCTCATTCTCTTCGTCTTGGTATGCAGCAACCGATCAAGGATAATGTACATTGCACGCTTTCCGTAGGTGGGATAAACCCAGTCCACGGTATCGCCCAGCATGACAAACCCTACCCGGTTCTTTGTGCGTGAAAGATACGTTACCAGTGTGGCGGCGGCGCGAACGGAGTATTTAAGCAGTTCTTCGTATTCTTTATCGCCTTTGTAGAATCTGCGCACGTCCAGCAAGATGACCGTGTCTCCCGACCTCTCGCTCTCAAATTCGTTCACCATAATTTTCTCTCTCCGTGCGGTGGCCTTCCAGTTTACCCAGCGCATGCTATCGCCCGGCACGTACTCACGTATATCTCTAAACTCCATACCTATTCCCTTTCTACGGGAGGGATAATCACCCATCAGGCTTCTTGTGCGTCTGGGACGTATCACAAATTTTCTAACGTACTCTATCTTCGGATACACTTTGATTTCTTCTCTGCTCTTCTCCGAATACTCAGAAAATCGCATGCCGCCGATGTCTTCCGAAAACACGTCCATCTTTCTAAGTTTTCGCACACCAAAATAATTCATTTTTTTCTTTTTGTTGAGTTCATCTTTTTCTTCAACGTATCCGTTTAAATTGAACAGTTCGTCAGAGATGCGATAATAGCCATCTCCGGACAGCGTGTATTTTACGTCCAGCACATCACCCTCCACGTATCTTCGAGATTCGTATTCTCTCTTCACCTTTACTGGCTCGTATTTGAATATGAATGAGAGCAACACAATCCAGAAAAATGGCAGTGCCATCAGTGCTGGCGCCGGGGACAGTGTGAATAATGAGAGAAAAAGCAGCAACGCCGAAAACGCTACGAACGCGTAGAACAGCGAGCTATGCATGCTCACACCTTGGGCACGGGCAGCTTTTTGAGCACGTCTTCTATCACGTCTTTTGCACGCACACCGCGAATCCACGGCTCTGGTTTCAGGATTATTCTGTGCACCAGCGCGATTCGTGCCACAGCCTTTATATCGTCCGGAAGCACGTAATCCCGACCCTCTACATACGCTCTTGCACGGGATAGTTTCATAAGCGCGATGCTCCCTCTCGGCGACGCGCCCACCTCGACCTGCATGTGCTCTCTGGTAGCGCGCACTATGCGAAGCACGTAATCCAGAATGTCGTCTTCAATATAGATTTCCTCAACCTCGCTGCGCATCTCCAGTATGTCCTCTCGAGTGGCCACCTGGTTTAGAGTAATCGAGTCCTGTTTCCATTCCATTCTGCGCCTCAATATTTCCTTTTCGTCCTCGTAGGTGGGATAGCCCACCGAAAGTTTAACCAGAAATCTGTCCAACTGCGCTTCGGGCAGCGGGTATGTGCCCTCGTACTCGATTGGGTTCTGGGTTGCTATTACCAGAAACGGCTCTTCAAGATGATACGTCTCGCCCTCCACCGTAACCTGCTTCTCCTGCATGGCTTCAAGCAGTGCTGCCTGCGTCTTTGGAGGTGCTCTGTTTATTTCGTCAGCCAGAAGCAGATTGGTGAATATGGGACCTTTTATGAATCGAAACTCGGTTGAGCGCCTGTCATAAATGAACGTGCCGGTTATATCGCTCGGAAGCAGGTCCGGGGTGAACTGAACACGCTTAAACTCAAAACCAATAACCTCGGCAAAGGACCTCGCAATGAGCGTTTTGGCCAGTCCGGGATTATCCTCAAACAGTATATGCCCATTTGAAAGAATCGCGTACATAACCTCTTTCAGCACGTTTCGTTTGCCAACCACCACCTTCTCTATTTCGTCTAAAATCTCGTTTACTTTATTCATCTCATCGCCTCCATCACTTCTCTAATCTCTTTCACAAACTGCTCTTTTGAGATGGGCTCTTTCAGGTCATGACGCCTGTCAAACATTCTGGCAAGGGTCACTCCCGCATGGCCCATGTACTTGCTCAGAAACTTTGCATCGCCCATCTTTTCCCGCAATTTCACCTCGGATATGCCGTATCTTATCGACAGGTCCACCGATGCCACGTTAATGAGGTGCATCTCAACCTCTCTCTGAAAGATTGGATTCTCATCGAGGGCCTTTTTCACGACTTCTTTGAAATGTGCAAGGTCGTTTTCCACGATGATTTTATCCTTCTCTTCCTCGACCCTGATGGATTTTTTCATGGCCCTGTGCACAAAGCTCAGTGGAAAGTATATCACCGCCGGGAGAATAAACAGCCACAGGTATCCCTCTATATTGAGTTTCATCGTGAATATGGTGGTGCCTATTACGTATATCGTGTAGACCACCATAAGATAGACGAACTTAATCATTATTTTCCTGTAGCTCATCGCGTATCTCCTCCAGTGCCTTCAAAGCTGCAGTTCTCTGCGATTCTTCCATTTCATGATTGCTGTATCGTGCCACTTCGAAAAGGCGAACCAGCACGTTGACGGGCTCGGAAGAGAGTTTCAGTTTGTTCAGAGCAAAATCTTTAAATTCCCGGGGTGTGAAGTATTCTTTATCCACCACACCCCTGGCCCGCATCATATGCTCCATCTCTTTATATGCTCGAAGAATCGCACCGCGCACATCTCCGCCGATTTTTATGGTGCTTATGGCACGCTCCACATACTTGCTTATGTTTTCCGGTGTTTCTTCTTTTTCTTTTTTCAGTTTCACGCTTTTAAGAATCACAAGTGTAATGAGTAATAGAAACAGAGAAACTGCCACATAAAACAGAATCGCACCCAGCGGTATCTGCGAGCCCACGTCTACATGGTTGCCACCGCTGGTGGCGATTTTCGCGGCCCATTGCAGCCCATAACCGATAATTAAACCCACACCTGCCGCCATGATGACCCCAAATACCAGATACAGAAGCAGTCCCAGCACGTATTTTTTACCGTATTTTAGCGCGAGAAGTATTATGCCCACTATTCCCGCCGCGAAAATTCCGAGTTCTATGGCAAGTGCTATGGTCGTACCGCTCATATAATGCACACCCGGCCCCTCTGGATTTTGCTCCATGCTGTGATGCGGCACGGGCATTGCTGCATATGATAAATGCACGTTTCCTAAATTAAGTGCAATCAGGATAAAAAGAACCATCATCAGCGCAATGTATATCGGAGTATTGTTTTCATTAACCTCCACGCTAACGCATACATACCCCGGTATTTTTATTTTTTGGTGTTTTTCCAGTACGGTTCTCGGCGCAAAACTGCTTCTTTGAACAGTTCTTTGAGAGTATCATCGCTGGCACCCGCCCGCATGGGTGTGAGCAGGTCCACAAGGTTATCATTACGAAGCAAGCAGGGCTTCAATTTTCCATCACTGGTAAGTCGTATTCGCGTGCAGTTCATACAGAATTCGCTGTTATGCATGGGCCTGACAATCTCCACCTCCGCCCTCTTGCCTCCGAAATTGAATATGAACCGCTTTCTCCGATGCAGCTCGTTGTAAATCACACGCTCGGCTACGCTTTCAAGGTGCTCTTCAATGTACTTTGGACTGAGATGATATTTTCTGAAAAATTCGGTGTGCTCTTTCTCCACAGGTGCCTCAAGCTCAATGATTTGTAGTATCGCACCGGTATCTGCGGAGAACCGAAGCATTGAATCAAGCTCGTCATCGTTCAGACCCCGGAGAAGCACGTAGTTTAGTTTCACCACACCAAACACTTCCATTGCCTCGTAAATGCCGTCAATCACATCATCGAGAAGCGCCAGCCCGGTGATTCTTCTGTATTTTGCGGGATCAAGGGTGTCCAGACTCACATTTACGCGCATCAGCCCCGCATCTTTCAGCTCCGCTGCGTATTTTTTGAGAAGCGTGCCGTTGGTGGTCATGGATATATCTCTTGGCATGAGCGGTGCGGCTCTGCGCACAATCTCCACGACGTCCTCGCGCACCATGGGCTCGCCGCCGGTGAATTTCACCTTCTTTATTCCCAGTTCGCTTGCAATTCTGAGTATTCGCTCGATCTCATCGGGTGTCATTTCGTTGTGATGTCTGTGCCATTCGCCTTCGCGATGGCAGTAAAAACAGCTCAAATTGCACCGTTCGGTTATGGAGACACGAATGCTTTTTACTTCTCTGCCAAATCTGTCCTGCACGAAGTACTGCAATGAGCATAACGATATAAATGTGTCGGTGCAGCATAAGAAATGTTTTTATCACTTGTATCCATGCTCGCTAAAATGAGTGGCTCCATCAAAAAAGAAGGTAAAGAAACGATTAAAGATATTATCATCTCAATTGTAGTTGTCGCTGTGGTTTTTCTCGCTCTTTACGCGTATGCGGGAGTGTGGCCTCCCATTGTGGTGGTGGAGTCGGGGAGCATGCAGCACGGTAATGACTCTAATATAGGCACCATTGATACCGGAGATATTGTGGTGGTTAAAAAGGTGTATTCTCCCGATGATGTGACCACGTATATAGAAGGAAGAATGAGCGGTTATAAAACGTATGGAAATTACGGCGATGTGCTTATATACAACTACAATGGAATGTCCATTATTCATCGTGCCATTGCCTATCTTATGTGGGATGGTCATGAATGGAAGATAAGGGGTGTGAACGAGAATCATCTTCCAAACTGGCTTTACATAGACCGCACTCCGGGGCAGGAGATGCTCACAATCTACAATGTGACAATGAGCGATAACAGCGGAAAATATATGATTATGATTCATCTGGACCCCAAGCACCTGAATCCCAATGTGGTGGGTGATGAGGGATTCATAACCATGGGCGACCATAATTTAATCGAGTTCGGGCCCACTGCATACGACCAGAATGGCGCGGACGGATACACGCCAATATGTCCAAAACTTGTGAGTTATAATATGATAACAGGCGTGGCTCGCGGAGAATTGCCATGGTTCGGCGCTATTAAACTGTATCTGACAGGCACAAACACCAACGAAATTCCTGCGAACACCAATTTATGGCTTGGGGTGTCCATCGTCACACTGGTTGCGGCATCGTTTCTCATAGATTATGCCGTTGACCATCGCAGAGAGCTCTGGGAAAAACTCAAAAAGTTGATACGCAGAGAGGAAGAGTCAGAAGAATAGCTTTTTCTGGTTCGTTATTTTTGCATTTTTTAATTCCACCAGAAATTCGTCTTCTAAAAGTATCCTCTTTGCTTCCATCCAAGGCACTGCAAGCTCTATAACCTTTGTGCGTCCGTATCTGCCAAATGATTTTAGGTTTGCAGTTATTAATCCCAGAGTATCCATCTCCGTAATCAGATCAGATACACGTCTTGAGGTTAGCGGTGTATGTGAGATTTTGGTTGCAAGATTTCTGTAGATGTTATACAATTCTCCAGAAGTTAGATTTTCTCTGCCGCTTTCTTCCGCGAGAGTGAGCCCTAAAAGCACTATTTTTGAGTGAAGAGGCAGGGTGCGTATTGCCTCTGCCACGCAATCGAGCTCAATTTTGTTCTTTGCCTGACGCACGTGATGCTCCATGACTTTATCACTGCCCTCCCGCTCCGCAATCTCCACAGATATGCGAAGCAGGTCTATCGCCCTGCGCGCATCACCGTGCTCCTGAGCCGCAATTGCCGCACAGAGCTGAATGACATCTTCACCCACCGCACCATTTTTAATTGCAATTTTTGCACGTTCTTCGAGTATGTCGCGGAGTTGAAGCGCATCATAGGGCGCAAATATCATCTTCTCCTCAGTGAGCCGACTCTTGACCCGCGCATCAAGCAGGTCTGTAAAGCGCAGTTCGTTGGAGATGCCGATTATACTCACCTTTGAATTTTTGAGAATATCGTTCATGTGCATTATTTTGTAGAGTATGTCATCACCGCTTTTTGCCACAAGCTTGTCTATTTCGTCAAGAACGATTATGACCACGCCGTTCCAGTTGTCTATGTACGATTTGGTGGTTGTGAAAATTTTATCGATGGGCCAGCCCGTAAATGGTATTTTATCCTCCCATTTCTCGATAAATATATTTCCCACATTCTGCAATACGGAATAGGGTGTATCGACCGTTTCACAGTTTATGTAAATGAATTTTACCTTTGATTTCCCATAAACCTGGTTGGCATTTTTTAACTCTCGGCCTACATACTGTACTGCAGCAGTCTTACCTGTGCCGGTCTTGCCAAAAATTATTATGTTTGACGGCTTCTCACCCTCAAGCGCGGTGGAAAGAATCTCGGCGATCTTGTCTATCTCCCGTTCTCTGTGCGGTAGGTGCTCTGGTAGATATCCCGGGTAAAGTGCCTGCCTCTGCTCCGTGAAAAGCGACGTTTTCTTCAAGTATTTTTCAAATATGTTTCCCATCTTTCCACCCGAAGTGAAGGTGAGTATGTCAATCACCCTTAAAAAGGTTTTTTTAACAATAACATTACCAAAATCATTATATTGTTCCACATGCATGCTTCATTTCAACTGGAGCTTAGACCCTGATAAAAACGCTTAAGCATGATAAACTGCACCTTATACCCGTGGGAGGTTGGCTCTATCTGCTCAATTTTACCGAATCTGCGTATGTATCGCATAGTATCGCTGCCCAGATTATCCACCTCGACGGTGTATCGCTCCAGCCCCGCCTCTTTTCTTATTCTCTCCACTAACGCTGCGATGCCCGTGCCTCGCTTTGCGGATATCTTCTCCACCTTTCCCAGCTCGCTCATTATTTCGATTTTTGCTTCGAGCTCCTCTGCACAATCGAGCTTGTTGAGCACCGGCACAATGCGCCCGTGAACCCGCGATTCGATTATCGTTCTCGTGGTCTCGAATTTGCGCTTAAAAACGGGCAGCGGGTCGCAACCATCAACCAGAAACAGCACGACATCCGCTCCATATATCTCTTCAAGTGTGGGATTGAACGCTTTAATCAGCCATGGAGGCATATCCGCCACGAAGCCCACGGTGTCCGTGATGAGTATCCTTTCCCGGCCCATTCTTGCAGTCTTGGTGGCCAGCGTGGAGAACATTCTGCTCTCAATCACACGCTCCGTGGCAGTGAGCGCTTTGAGAAGCGTGCTCTTTCCCGCATTTGTGTAGCCCGCTATGCCCACCAGCACAAAACCCTCTCTTCTTCGACGCTTGCGGCGCTCTTCTCTCTCCACCTCGATTTTTTTCAATCGCCGCTCTATGCGTGTCAAGCGCCTGCGAATCATCTCGTAGTAATCGGCCACTTCGTACTCGCCCGCCCCCATCCAGCCAGCATGCTCTCCGGCGCGCTGGTGATGAATCATCTCTCTGACCAGCGGGATCTCGTATTTGAGTTTTGCGTATTCCACCTGCAGCATTGCCTCTCTGCTTCTGGCGCGCTGAGCAAATATGTCGATAATGAGATGCACTCTATCATGCACCTCTTTGCCCAATCTTTTTTCCAGCGCGTACCACTGCGAGGAGCGAAGCAGACCGTCCACAACCACCGCATCCACCTCGTCGTGCAGGTGCTCCCTGAGCTCTTCAATCTTACCCTCGCTGAGAAAATATTTTGGATTTTTGCCGTCTTTGAACTCAATAACTGCAAACACGTCATGGCCGAGGGAGTGCACAAGCTCCATAAACTCCGAATCGCCCTTTTTCTTTGCCACTATCACAGTGGACATTGTTCCAGTTCCCCCAGAAAATATATTGATCCGCAGGCTAGCACAGGGTCCTCATATTCCAGCGCACGGCGAAGTGCCTCGCACGGTTCTTTTATCACTTCCACATTCGGAATATGCGTTTTTACCTTATTTGCCAGTTCTTCCGCGGGCATTCTCCTGTGATAGTTTATCTCGCTGACTATCACCCTCTTTGTCACTCCTTTCATATAACGTAGATAAGAGTCGATGTCCTTATCCGCAAGCATGGAAAATACCAGCGTGGGTCTCAGGTTCAATGCTCTCAGCGTTCGGGCAAGCACCCTCGCTCCGGCGGGATTGTGCGCCGAATCAAATATGAGTAGCGGCTCACGAGCTTTTACCTCAAATCTGCCGCGCCAGAGCGCAGAATCCACACCACGAATTATGTCTTCGGTCGTGATGGAATAATTATCCTGCAAGAGCTCTGCCATGCGAATTGCCACCGCCATATTTTTGCATTGATGCTCGCCAATCATTTTTGTGTGAAGCTTATAATCCCGTACCGGAGTGGATATGGACACCCGCATACCATCAATGCTCATTTTTTCCACATTGAACTCGCATTCTTCGTGTATGTTATGGTACTCAGCGTTGCGAGCATCTGCGATTTTTTTGATTACTCGTGTTGCAGCTTTTTTGTGCTCGCCCACCACCACGGGCACGCCTTTTTTTATTATCCCTGCCTTTTCCCTCGCAATCTTCGGTATGGTCTTGCCAAGCACGTTAGTATGCTCTTTGTCGATACTTACTATCGCCGTTACATCCGGAACTATTATGTTTGTTGCGTCCAGACGCCCGCCGAGACCCACCTCCATCACTGCAAATTCCGCGCCTGCATCTTTGAAATATTTCAGTGCCAGAGCAGTGGTCACCTCGAAGAACGTGGGATTGCGCATCTCATCAGCCATCTTTTCTATCGTTTTACGATATTTTCGGACAAATTTCACTATGTACTCGGTGGGTATCTCCTCTCCGTTTACAACGATTCTTTCATTGTATCGTACCAAGTGAGGTGAAGTGTAAAGTCCCGTACGATATCTGCGACGCATAATATTGTACAGAAACGAAGCAGTAGAGCCCTTACCGTTAGTGCCCGCAATATGCGCGAAATTTAACTCATCCTGCGGGTCGCCCAGCAGGTGGGCAAAATCGTACATCACGTCAAGATTCAATTTCATGCCAAATCTGCGCAAATTGTATATATACTCAATCTCCGGAAGTTCCACAATTTTGGGAATGAAACACGGTATTTAAACTCTATCTCTTTGCTATCCCGTAAGGCATGTTGAGATTGGACACTGCGCATCGTTCCTCATTACTTATCGCTATCACGCCCACCGGTACGGTTCCAAATTCTGCAACGTGCCTTTTGCATATCTCTTCCAGTGGCGCTTTGCCAATCTCCTCATAAACTTTGAGTGAGAGCATTCTCCGTATAATCTCCTCGCCGATGCCCGTGGCCACCACCGCGCCCTGCTCGCCTGCATAAATACCTGCTCCGGGAATGGGTGAATCTCCCACTCTGCCTCGAAGCGTTAAAGATGTGCCGCCGGTGGATACCGCAGCTGCGAACTCGCCATTGATGTATGCAACTGCGCCCACGGTGTCGCACAAAAATTCTTTAAGGAACTCCGGGTGATAATACTCAGGTATCTCGCCGTTTTTCAGTTTTTTTATCACCCGCTCACGTTTTTCTATTGCGCGCTCTGTGGTGGGGTCATGCTCCTCGTATCCCATCTTTCTGGCGAATTGCACCGCACCGTCACCCGCAAGAAGCATATGGGGAGAGCGAAGCATCACATCTCTTGCCACCAGCACCGGATTGCGCACTTTTTCAATGTTAATCACGCCTCCAAAATCGCCGGGCACCATTACGGCAGCGTCCATCTGTATGCTGCCATCAATTCGCATATTGCTCCCCGTGCCCGCGTTGAACAGAGGGTCGTCTTCCATCAACCGCACAGCATGAATCACCGCGTCGAGAGCGGAGCCGGCATTAATCGCCTCTTCTGCAAATTTCTGCACTTTAATTTTCAACTCTTCGCGGTTTGATGCACCACCGTGAAGAACAATCGCGTCCATATAGGGAAATAAGCACGGGAGTATTTAAAAATGCCGTAAAAGAAAAAAATAGGGGATTTAGTATATGCCCTGGTCGATCATCGAATCGGCGACCTTCACGAAGCCACCGATGTTGGAACCGAGCAACAGGTTCGTGGGCTTGTCGTACTTCTCTGCATACTTGTGGCCAATCTTGAAGATGTTCACCATTATCTGGTGGAGCTTGCGGTCCACTTCCTCTGCGCTCCACTGGGTGAACTGCGCATTCTGGCTCATCTCCAGACCGCTCACGGCCACGCCGCCAGCGTTTGCTGCCTTTGCAGGGCCAAACAGCACATCGTTCTCGAAGTAGTGGTTTATTGCATCCAGGGTGCTGGGCATGTTTGCGCCCTCCACCACTGCAATCAGGCCCGCGTTGGTCAGAAGCTTTGCATCTTCAAGGGTTATTTCGTTCTGGGTTGCGCTGGGGAATGCCACGTGCACTTCGCCCTCCTTGGCTGCAATTTCCCATGCCTTCTTACCAGGATACCATGGCAGGTCAAACTTCTCTGCGACTTCCTGCAGGCGGCCGTGCTTGATGGCCTTGGTCTCGTACACAGCGTTCCAGATTTCGTCATTTATGCCGTCAGGCAGGAGCATTGCGCCCTTGGAGTCGGACAGAGTCACGACTTTACCGCCGAGTTCAGTAACCTTCTTGGAAGCAAACTGCGCCACGTTGCCGCTTCCAGATATTGCGACGTTGTAGCCCTTCAGGTCGGTCTTGTTCTTGAATGTCTTGAGCATCTCCATCAGATAGTAGGTTGCACCGTAGCCGGTTGCCTCAGGCCTTATGAGCGAACCGCCCCAGTTCAGCCCCTTGCCGGTGAGTACACCTTCCCAGCGGTCCACAATCTTCTTGTATGCACCGAACAGATATCCGATTTCTCGGCCGCCCACACCAATATCGCCGGCAGGCACATCAGTGTTGGGGCCAATGTGGCGATAAAGTTCCATCATGAAGTTCTCGCAGAATCTGCGCACTTCTGCATCGCTCTTGCCATGCGGATCAAAGTCAGAACCGCCCTTGCCACCACCCATTGGTATGCCGGTCAGGGAGTTCTTGAAAATCTGTTCAAAGCCCAGGAATTTCAGAGTACCGAGCGTAACGGTAGGGTGGAATCTCAAACCGCCCTTGTACGGGCCAATAGCGCTGTTGAACTCAACACGGAAACCCTTGTTCACATGGATCTCGCCGTTATCATCCTCCCAGGTCACGCGGAACATTATCACGCGCTCCGGCTCTGTGATTCTCTCCAGAATCTTGTGCTTCATGTACTTGGGCTCTTTGTCCAGCACAGGTATGAGGGTGTGCAGCACCTCAGTCACTGCCTGGTGGAACTCTGGCTCCGCCGGATTCTTTGCCTTCACGTGCTCTATTATATTCTCCACATATTCTTTGGCATTCATATTTATTACCTCCTTTTTGCCTTATCAGGCAGGGGGGAATGGCATTGGAGAATATTAATCTTTGCTGAAAAAAAGACGAGGGGATTTTGACGATTTTCGCAATTAATGTGATGTTACTGAAATTTACAATTATTGAAGTTCATATCTGCTTAAAAGTTTTTCGTTAAAAAAGTGCCTTCAACAGAAGCGTGGCGAAAAGAAAATATCTTTATACAGAATTATGATACACCACCGTGCAGGAAATTGTAGTGCGAGTGGACGCGCCCCGCAGTGTGTGTGAGCGGTTGCATCGGGCTCTCAGCGTGGAAGGTGAACGCGAGATTCCCAGAACGCAGATTACGATGAGCATTAACGAAGGATTCGAAATAAAAATTCGCGCTTCGGACCTGCACGCGCTCAGGGCGGCGCTGAACTCGTACATGCGCTGGCTCTCGCTGGCGCTGGATATAGAAGAGGTGATTGATAATGGCAGTTAGTTTGAATCCGTATCTTAAAGAGAAGCTGGAGCAGGCACAGCGGCTTCAGGGCGAGCTTGAGGCTATTCTGAATCAGAGATATCAGCTGGAAGTTACGCTCAAAGAGACGGAAAAAAGTTTGCAGGAGCTGGATAAATTGGATGACGACGCACCCATATACAAGAGCGTGGGCACTCTGCTGGTGCGTGTTAAGTCAAAAGATGAGATAAAAAAGGAGCTGGAAGACAGCAAAGAGATGATTGAGCTGCGACTTAAAACCGTGCTGAAACAGCAGGAGCTGCTTGAGAAAAAATTGAAAGAGATACAGGAAGAATTCTCTCGCTACGGAGGCGGCGCACCATCAACCTGATTCTGATGCACAAAAATGCGGACCTTGACGCACTTGCCTCTGCCTATTTTCTCAAGTTTGTGTATGATGCAGAGCTTGCTGCGGACGGGCTGGACAGATTTGCAAAGAAGCTTGCCCGCGAGTTGAACATTGAGATACGAGACGATGTAGACGGGCAGTGGGATAAGGTTATCACCGTGGACACCGCCAGCAGGGAGCAGCTGGGCAGGTTCTCGGAGGTGCATGTGGATATAGTTTACGATCACCACGCGAGCAACAATATTGACGCCCCGGAAAAACATGTTGATCCGTCGTATCCCTCATGCGCAGAGCTGCTGTATGATACATTTGAGATTCGACCTCCCGACGACAGGGTGTACATTTTGCTGATGGGCGGCATAATCACCGACACACGGTGGTTCAGATTCGCCAACACCCGCACCTTCGAGATAGTCAGAGATATAGATTCACGCATCAACGGAGATTACGCGGAGTATGTGAGTATGTTCGATTTTCCGCACAACTTTGGCGAGCGCATATCCATTATGAAGGGAATGCAGAGGGTCAGGTACAGAACAAAAGGCTCCAAAATAGTTGCGGCCACGATGGTAAGCGCACACGAGAGCTCCGTGGCCGTGAATCTCATTGAAATAGCGGACGTGGTGTTTGTGGCTTCCCAGAGAAAAGAGGAGGTGCGCGTATCTGCCCGAAGCAGAGAGGCAAATCTCCTTGATATATTTGAAAAAGTGGCAAAAGAGTTTGGGTGCACCTACGGCGGGCACCCGGAGGCCGCCGGGCTGGGGTGTGTTGGCGATGCCGAAGCGATACTAAACGCTCTGCTCATCACTGCCGAGAAGCTTCTATGAGCTTTGCATCAAGCACGATGCAATCGTTCTCTCCCGCGAGCACCGGGTTCAGGTCCATGCCCTCTATTTTATCACCGTTATCCATTACCAGCCGCGATATTTTAAGAAGCGTATCCACTATGGCCTCACGGTTCACTTTAACCCCGCGATATCCTTTCAGAATCTTGCTGCCACGAATGTCTTCGAGCATGTCCCATGCGTCCGCTTCCGTTATGGGAAGCACCCGAAACGTGACGTCGCGATACACTTCTGTGAATATCCCACCAAGCCCGAACATTATTGCCGGCCCGAATGATGGGTCCCGAAGCACGCCGATTATGAGCTCCACGCCGCCGCCGGCCATCTCTTCAAACAGCACGGGTGTGCTGAATTTTTCGTGTATTTTCAAAAATGCATTTTTCGCCTCGTCTTTGTTCTGAATATTTAGAATAACGCCGCCCACATCGCTCTTGTGCAGTATTTTCTCGCTGAGCACCTTTGCCACGAGAGGATATTTAAGGTTCAGAGATTCTACATCTTCCAGCTTTTCCACAACCCTGCCCTCCGGCACTTTTATTCCGTAGCGCCTGAGCAGCATTTTTGTTTCATACTCGTTCATTCGTTCCACCTCCTCAGTATTCGTCCGCGATCGTAAAGCACCCGAAGCGCTTTCACAGCCCGCTCAATTGTTGGATACACAGGCACCGCGTTTTTCTCAAATTTTCGGAACATATTGAGCGCAAATTCACTGCCTATGGTGCCCACCACGATGGGCTTATCGCCATCTTTATGCCATTTCACTATTATGTCCACGAGTTTCTCGGATATGAGCGGAGTCTGGAAAAGCGCGTAAACCAGAATGGCGTCCACGTTCGGATCTTCGTTGAGTGCGCGAAGCACCTCGTCGTAATCATCATCGCTTGCCTGTGCGGTCATATCCACGGGATTCTCTGCAGAGGCAAAAGGCACTATTTCTTCCTTGATTTTTCTTTTTATTTCCTCGCTGAGCTCTGCCATTTTGAGTCCCACGCCGTGCACGTTGCTCTCTATGTAATCCGTGGTGACCACGCCCACCCCGCCGGCAGAGGTGACAACCGCTATTCTTTTTCCGTTCAGAGGCTTTCCATAGGCAAGAGCACGACCGTAGTCCATAAGCTCTATCTCGTTGTAAGCACGTATCACGCCACACTGCTTGAACGCACCATCTGCCACAGCATCATTACCGCCAAGCGCGCCCGTGTGCAGGCTCGCCGCCTTGCCCCCACGGGAAGTGCGCCCTGCTTTGAGAACCACCACTCCCTTCTTCTTTGACACCTCTTTTGCAATTTCCATAAACTCTCTGCCGTTGCGGAAACTTTCAATGTAGAGCACCACAGCTTTCGTATCTGGGTCCTCACCAAAATATCGCAGCAGCTCGTTTTCGTTCACGTCAACGCGATTGCCCAGATTCACAAACGCATGCACGCCGACTCCGTACATTGCGAAAGAGTCCATTGTGAGAAGCCCGAGCGCTCCGCTCTGCGTGATGAATGATAGCACACCGTCTTCCGGAAAGCGGCTCCGTTCTGGCACGATCAGCGCGGTGTTCACGCCAGTGGAGGGAATGAGTATGCCCACTGTGTTCGGACCAACTATTCTTGCACCGTATTTCTGCGCAATCTCTAAAAGTTTCTGCTCCATCTTCTTACCCTCCGGACCCAGCTCGCCAAAGCCGCCCGCTATGGGTATTATAAACTTTGATTTTTTCGCCACATCTTCAAATACTTTCACAGTGAGCCCCGCAGGAAGCGTGATTACGCTGAGGTCCACGTCGGGAATCTCAGATACATCTTTATACACTTTGTATCCCAGTATCTCGCCACCTTTCGGGTTTACAGGATACACGCTGCCCCGATAATTGTGCGATGCGAGATTTTTCAGAACCACGTACCCTATCTTGCGCGGGTCATGCGATGCGCCAATCACCGCGATGCTATCCGGGTTAAACAGTTTTGAGAACATACAGGGGTATGCGTTTCAGAGATTAAAGAATTTGCACTGTGCTGTGGAAAAGCATATAATCTTTAAAGTTATGCCCAGTGTATGGAACTCGGCGAGATTGCAAAGGCGATAGAATCGGAGCTTGATGATAAGGATTCTGTGCGAGAAATCGCAATTAAATCGTCCAGAGAAATAATACGCGTGGCCTCTGAGATTATAATGAAACTGCATCGCCGGGAAGAGTGCATGGAAGCGCTGAGAAAAATCAAAGAGGAAGTATGGCACCTCAAAAGTTTACTTCTGAATGAGTACCCTGACTTATTCTACGCGGGATTTGTGCAAAATGCCCTGCAGGAGTATGTGGAAGCAATGCTTCTGTATCATTATTTGCAGAGCGGCGAGCTGCCGGGACATCAGGAACTGAACGTGAATCCAGGAGCGTATCTTCTCGGTGCGGGGGACCTTGTGGGCGAGCTGCGGAGAGAGGTGCTGGAATCACTGCGAAATGGTGATTTTACCCGGGCAGAGCGGGATTTGAGCATGATGGAGAAGCTCTACGAGATGTTAATGCTATTCAATTATCCGTCCGGGCTGGTGCCTATCAAGCAGAAACAGGACATGGCGCGGGCGCTGGTGGAGAAGACCAGAGGAGAGATAACAATAGCAACAATGAATCGCAACCTTGAGGAGAAAATGCGGAAGATACTGAACCATGAGTCAAAGATTTAAATATCTGTATATCTATGCGGCATTGTGGAGTATGATAAGATATTGATTATGGGTGATGACCCGGAGAAGCTTGCGGTAGAGTACATAGACCATCCGGGGCTAATCCTGGTGTACCCTCAAAACAGGGCCGTTAGAAGAGAGTTTCTGCTCAAACCCAACATAAAGAGATTTCCCGCAAATGCACGTAACTTTCCAGACATTGAGAGTCTGGAAGTGGTGAAAAATTTCATACTTTATCTTTTGAACATATCCGAAATTGAGCCCGATGACCGCGTGCTGGTACTTTTTCAAAAACGTGGTGAACGATACGAAATTTCGCTGGATATGTCGGAACTGGGCTATCCTTCTCTGATCTCCGCGCTGAGCGATAGGCTGAACCCAAAACTCACAGAGGGCATAATTCGCCTGTCCATGGACATAATTCGCAAGGGCCGCGAGGGCTTTCCTGCAGGCGCGCTTTTTGTGGTTGGCGACCTTCGGGCAGTTGAAGATAATGTTATACACAGAATAGCCAATCCCATCCGGTCGCTGGATATGAAGAGCAGAGATATACGCAACTCTGCGAACTTTGACACTCTCCGCGAATTTGCCACCATGGACGGTGCCACGCTGGTCGATGAGATGGGATACGTAACCGCGTGTGGAGTGTATATAAAAAATCTGAGCGTCGATGGGCCGCATGACCTGGGTGGCGGCAGGCATCTGGCCGCCAAGTCCATAACTTCGATAACCAATGCCATCGGGTTCGTGGTGGCGAGTGAGGGCCTGATTCGCGTGTATCGCCATGGTCAGAAAATTTACGAGTTGCCCAGTTTTTGAAAATATTTTTATTCGCGCACTCATGCCGGATTATGCCTGAGCCACCCGACTGGCGTGAATTTGAGAATTTGCAGAAAAATGCACCGCTGCATATTTATTATCCACTTTGTGGAGGTGGAGAAGAGTGCATCTCTGCCTGTCCGTTCGGAGACAAGATATGGACCGTGAAAGAGATGAAAGTGAGCATGTTCGGGTTCAAATACGCACCCCGGCGAAGACCTGTTATGGCGCACCCTGAGCTGTGCAGGAGATGCAATATATGCGTGGAAGCGTGTCCCACAGGTGCTCTAAAACCCGCAGGTGTGGAGATAAAACACCCGGGATTTGTATTGCTGTACAACACATTAAAGCTTCCGTTTAAGAAAAGATACGGGCTAAAATTTGTATTTCGCGAAGAGCATAAAGAAAAATTTGTTAGAAATAATCCTAAAAGTTAAAGTGAAAAGTCTATAACCTGCACCATACCATCTATATTTCCTTCTTTCAGGCGCAGCATTGCATCGGGCACCTCTTCAAAACTCACAATCTCCTTGTCTATGGAAACGTTTAAACGCTCTGCAATCTTCAAAAACTCTACGCCATAATCTCTACGGACCTGATACACCGTTTTTATTTTTCGACCCCAGAGGTTTGCAGTGTAATTTGAGATGGTAATCGGGCTCATGGTCACCGCGCCCAGCACCAGAGTGCCCGCAGGCACGGTGTTTTGCAGTGCTCTTTCAACAAGTGCGCCCGCAGTGGGAAAGAATATGAACGCGTCCACTTTATGTGGAAAATCCTCATGCGCCAAGTTTCCCACCCAGTCGGCACCGTGCTCTTTGGCTATTCTTTTATGCTCCTCGCTGCGAGTGCTGATGTAAACCTCAATATCCATGCTTTTTGCCACTTTGAGTATATAATATGCGGTTGGCCCGAACCCCAGCATGCCCAGCTTTTCACCGGGCCGCACTTCGGATATGCGAAACGCGTAATGGCCGGTGATGCCGGGACACATAATAGGCGCAAGCTCCTCAGACGCGAGGTTGATATTTCGCAAATCAAACGCATAGTCTTCGTGAACCAGCACGTACTCTGCAAATCCACCATCCACATCGTAGCCGGTGCGCTTTATATGCGGGCAATAATTTTCATCACCGCGGGTGCAGTACTTGCACGAACCGCAGGTAGAATTGAGCCAGGAGATACCCACTCTGTCGCCTGCACTGAATCTTTTTGCATTCGCGCCCACATCATCCACCACGCCCACAACCTCGTGCCCCGGGATAACCGGCTTTTTTGAAAGCGGTATATCTCCCTCCGCAATGTGCAGGTCCGTGCGGCATATGCCACAGTGCGTAACACGCACTCTTATCTCTCTCTCCTTTGGTTCTGGCACCGGTAAATTCTTCATTTTAAGCGGTCTTTCAGTGATTTGCTTCTGTTCTTCCACCACCCATGCTTTCATAAAGGGTAATACGCGTCGCACATATTAATTTTGGAGCGATAACTCCATCGATTTCAGCCTTTCCGCAAATCCGAGTTTTCTGTACAGTGAAATTGCCTTTTTGTTATTACTTAGCACGGTGAGACGCACGAGCTGCGCGCCATTGCTCTGCATATCATTTAACGCATATTGCAGCAACGCGGTGCCGAGCCCTCTATTTCTGAACTCAGGTACAACGTACAGGTCATAAATCATTCCCACCTTTTTCCTTGTCTCCAACGGGGAAGAGTTCCACGAGTAGAATATGTATCCGCAAATTGCTTCATCAACGCGCGCCGCAACCAAGTTGCCCTTTTTGGCAGAAACGATGTTTTTGACAAATTTGAGCCATCTGCTGGCATTTTCCTCGGAGGGTACGATGTTGAGGTCAGCACCTTCTTCATCTTGAACCAGTTCCAGCCATAGCGATTTGAGTTTTTCCTCGGGCAGCTCGTCAAACTTCTGAAGTACGTAATTCATCCGGGTGCACATCAAGAGGAGTATGCAAATCAAGTATAAATAAAAGAGAGCATTAAGGATTATGAATCGT
>JAADDK010000026.1 GCA_013154005.1 Methanobacteriota archaeon | reverse complement strand
CCGGCCTGTGTGGGTTCATATAAATTCATTATTTAAATTTTTTGAAATAAATATTGCACCGCCGTGCAAATGTGCCCCGCGAACGCATACCTATCGCTCCCGCACGCGCCGCAGGCGCCCGCCGCACACCGGGCACTCATCGTATTTTTTTCTGTAATATCTGCCGCACGAGGCACACCGCCATTTCCATTTTCTTTTCTCTTTGATTCCGCGCATCTGCGCAGATATATATTCAATACCCATGGCTTTTGCAACATTCTGCATGGCATAATCATCGGTTATAAGGATTGCATGCTCCTGGGCAGCCAGCGCCAGCAACGCGATATCCGTGGCAGATAGCACCTCCAGATCCCCCGTTTTTTTTGCTGTGATTTTCACTTTTTCTATCCAATTTTTCTCTGGGACAAGCACAGAATAAAGAATCATATGGGAACTGTGCATATGCACCTCCTCAACCACCCCCTGCACCGTAATACCCTGCTCAGGAGGTACGTTTATACCCGCAATTATCGCCGAAGAATCCAGAACATACATTCATCGATTCATAACCCTCCATGATATAAGAATTTCGATTATCGTGAAAAAGTATAGAAATTTAAGAAAGTGTTAAATAATATGCAAGTGTATGTTTAAATATGTTTCCGGGCATAGCCGATGAGGTTGCCGCAGACGTTATTACGGCTGCCATTTTTGCGTTCTTCACCTATTACGTACTCAAAAAAATAAAAGTTCATGAGAAACTTGCAGCCACCCTGTTAATATCTCTGGGCATACTGGTAGTTGTTATCTCAGATATAATAGCCCTTATATGGGAGCAAACTCCCATTGAATGTATAGCGGGAAAAGTGACCGCCGCCGGAGCACTCGTCGCCGCGCTGGGTATACTGCATTCGGTAACTATATACCCTAAAAAAAATGTGGTTTATCGTACACTACCCTCGCTTTACATAATATCTATAATTATGATTGTTTATCTGTTTGCCTCTCCTCATTTTCTTTACTGCTCTCCGACCACCGGCGGAGAACACGGCGCGTTCTGGGATATTTATGTACTCTGGGTTTACATAATATTTTTTATGTCTGCCGTGGTATTATTTATGCGTCTTTTTACCGCGAAGGTCAAAATTGTGAGACTAAGATATTTATATATGACCCTGGGAGTAACCATAACTTTGGTTTACCTCGGCGTAGCACAGGTTGTACCCATCTATGTGGAAAGTGTGGATTATTTCACAGCTGTTCATATACTGCCAATTATGGGGGCCCTGTTTCTCATATCCATGCTAAAATATGGTATGTTTGTGGTCACCCCAACTGTTGAAAGAGGCGGCTATAACAGGGGCCCAATAACAATCAACGATGGAGAAATTGCAGGTATTTCGTCTGTTCACTACGCGTATCTTAATTTCAGGGAGATTATAACAGAAGAGCCTGGATTAATAATAACAATAAGACCCCCCAATCTGCTACGGGAAAGATATCTGATGAAGAGGACTCCAATGATTTGGCTTACGTATTTTCCAGGAGACTACGTGAACAGTATCATTCCCGACCGTCTGCACTTTGAGGTTATGGATGCAATAATAAACTTTATCCATGAGGGGGGGCGTGCGATACTCATAGATGCCACAGAATATCTAATAGCTAATTTTGGAAGAAAATTTATGCTCGAATTCGTGGAAGACATTCGTGCAATAAGTCACAACACAAAGATAATAATGGCGATTCAAGAGCCTTCATCCATCGAGGGCTTTGCTGACCGAATATATAACAAGTCTTTAACTCCACCTTCTCCGGCAGTCATCATGTGCAAAGATGATTCCACAGTGCCCATAAAAGATTCCCTGATCATATCCACGCACCCCCAGAATTTTCGCGAAGAATGGAAAGAGGCAAAATTCCTACATCTGGGCAATGATTTCACTGTGGACCGCTTAATTTTTGAAGGCATAAAAATAATCGAAGAATGTGAGAGAAAAAACGTGTATATAGAAAGCATGGATTACATACTCTCCATAGGCAATGATAAAAACGTTATGAATCTTCTTAAAGATATAATAGATGTGGTTATTCCAAAAGGAGGAAAGGTATATATTCGCAGAACTCCCCGTATCCTGGAAAATCCCATGCTTGCTCAATTCATAGAGTTCGCCGAGTGAATTACGTCTCTTGCAATTTCATATGCTTTTTTACCACTGAGAAGCATCCCTCCAAACGTCGGACCCATACGCGGAGTTCCGCTAACAGCATTGGCGGCCATACCGCACACCACCAGCCCCGGATATATCTCCTTTGTGTGCTCCACCGTGGCACTATCTCCCCGAACCACATCCATAGCACCCTCTCCGGGAATATGTATGTTCTTTCTGCGAGATAGATGACGAATGACCTCTGCCGGATGCCCGGTGGCATCTATGACAACTTTTGAACTTAGCATCAGCGGGTCAACCATCAAATGGGCCATTTCCACTGTGGACCAGTTTATAACCACACCACGCACACGTTCATTTATCAGCACTATGTCCTCGGCAAACACACCGTTTAGAATACTGGCGCCAGATTTTGAAAGCCTATGAATGAGCGCACCGGCAAGCTCTATGGCACTGGCAACATACAGATTTCCACGTTTCCAGTACTCTATATCAAGTTCATCAAAAATTTCGCGTGATTGTTCCTGAAAAGTAATTTTGTTGAACATCATTCCGCCGCCCCAGATACCGCCCCCAAGCGATACACGGCGATCAAGAAGAACCGTGTGATATCCATCCTCTGCGAGCAACGCTGCTGCATAAAGCCCGGATGGCCCGCCGCCAACAACAACCGCGTCACTATTGAGCGCGGCTTTGAGCATTTTCGTGTATTCATCAATTATTATCTCACTAATCTCGGTCTCTATAGCCATGGTGAGAGGCATGTATGCCCCATTAATATTCTTTTCTTATTTTGCACTCCAGAGCACCGATACCTCGTAGTCCACATAATTATCCACATCATAAAACACCCGGGTATGGAGTATATACCCCGGCAATAGCGTATCCCCGCCATAAAGCACATATCCCATCTCCACATCCTCCACAACCACACTTCGCACGGAGGTATTTCTCACGGGAACGGGTATTCCAGTGTTTTCAAGCCACCGATATGCGGCAGTAAAAGAAGATATCCGTATATAACCCGAAGGCTCCACTATCAACGGTGTTGAGTTAAACCTGTAAATTTTACCCTTTGAATCAATTTCAATGGTCACCTTCAAACCCACCCGATAATTCTGAAAATAAGCATAATACTTCACAATTTTAGTTCTGTAAAGATTTGAATGCCCGGGCACCGGCACTCCCCCAACCACCACATGCGGCACCAGCTCAACTCCCCATGGCAATGCAATTTTGAGATTTTTGAGATATTCCTCGGCAACTTTTTCCACCGCTGAATCGGACATCGTGGTATTTCCAGTGGGTTCCGTGTGCACAAAATATGTAACCTGCTCACCGTTTTTCTCAACCATAAGTGTTGCATTACCGGAGGAGACAATGTAATAGTTTCCTCGCTCAAACACCACGGGGTATGGCATGCCCAGAGCCTTTGCTATCTCACTAACTTCCCTGTACGTGTAATTTCTGTGATACGCTTTGAGATGTGGCACAACTTCGGTTACATTCATCAACCCGGGCTTATTTAAATATATCTTACCGTGATAAACCTCAGAATATTCACTCACCATGTAAAACTGTCCGGATACCGTGCCCCACATTAGCGGATAAAGTCCCCCTGCAAGCACCACCACAAAAGCCGCCCCAAGAGCCAAACTCCAGAGCATATCCGTGTCTCTTCCCCGACACCATGCTCTGCCTCCTTTTTTGCTGACCACCACAGAAGATTATTGCTCCATTGTTTATTTTATTTTCCCCGAAGTTAGGTTTACCAAAAATGTTTAGATATGTTTAAATATGTAATTTCCATGCAACAGTAAATGAAGCTCTCGGAACTCAATCCCGGAGAGTACGGAATAATAAAAGAAGTGCTTGGCCGGGGCACTGTGCACAGGCGTCTGCTCTCCATGGGTCTGTTACCGGGAGCCATAATACGCGTTGTTCGCACATCTCCCCTCGGGGACCCCGTGGAATACGAGCTTCGTGGATTTTTTATTTCACTTCGTAAGCAGGAGGCCTCATATATAATAGTGGACAGAGTGGTTCCGCTCTCGATGATTCCCTCCGGAACAGATGTGCAGGTAATATTCATCGACGGTGGTGTGGGATTCATACGGAACATGGGTACCATGGGCATAGCAGTTGGGAAAAAGGTACACGTGACTAAGAGATGCTGTCCCATGATAATAAGAACAGAACTCGGAGATTTTACCCTGGGCCGCGGAATGGCATATCGCATATTTGTGAGGTGATTGCGTGCTCGTGGCGCTGGCTGGCAACCCGAACACCGGAAAAAGCACGATTTTCAACGCTCTTACCGGTATGAAACAGCATGTGGGAAACTGGCCCGGTGTCACTGTGGAAAAGAAAGAGGGCGATTGCATCATAAACGGAAAAAAGGTGCACGTGGTGGACCTGCCCGGCACGTATTCGCTGAGCGCGTACTCACCGGAAGAGCTCATAACTCGCAATTTCATACTGGAAGAAAATCCCGACGTGATTGTGGATATTGTGGATGCTTCAAACCTAGAGCGAAATCTGTATCTATTCACAGAGCTGCTGGAGCTCACTCCAAAAATAATACTGGTTCTGAACATGTTTGACGAAGCACAGAAAAAATACAATATCGATGTGCACAAAATGCGCCAGATTCTCGGAATTCCCATAATCCCCACAGTGGGAATAAAAGGAAAAGGCATTGAATCTCTAAAACAGGCGATACTGAACTCAAAAAAATTCACCCCTCCAAAAATAGAGTACCCGGAGGATATAGAAAGAAGAATCTCCATCATAGAGAAAAAACTTCGGAAAGAAAATTTTGAAAGAGCACGCTGGTACGCGATTAAACTTCTGGAAAACGATGCGGAAGTTATTAAAAAAATCGGCTCTCAAAACCGCGAAATCGTGCATCTGTCCGAGCATCTGCGCCACGAGATTGAAGATATTTACGGTGACGATATTGAAAGCGTGATGGCTTCAGTGCGATACTCGTTTGCGCACGGGCTGTTTCACGAGGTTGCCGCACCCATCAACGTGGGCGGTGTGACCATCACCGACATGCTGGACCACGTGCTCACGCACAAGTATTTCGGCATTCCCATCTTCATAGCAATTATGTATCTTGCGTTTCAGTTTGTGTTTCTGGTAGCTGCTCCGTTTCAGGACGGTTTGGATTTCATATTTAACGGAAAGAACGGAGTTCCCGGGCTGGTGGATATATCGTACTCGTGGATGTCGTCATTCATGCCCGCCTGGCTGGCCTCGCTGATTAACCACGGCATGCTTCGCGGACTCGGCGCAGTGCTAACTTTCATGCCCGTTATAATGCTTCTGTTCCTGATTCTCTCGTTTCTGGAAGATTCGGGATATCTGGCAAGAGTGGCATTTTTGATGGATTCTATTATGAAAAAGATGGGTCTGGAAGGGCGCGGAGTTATCCCGCTCATGCTCGGATTCGGCTGCAACGTGCCCGCCATCATGGCCACCCGCACACTCAAAGACGAAAACGAGAGAAAACTGAGCATTGCGCTGAACCCGCTCATTCCCTGCGGCGCACGTATTCAGGTATTCGCGTTTCTGTCGTACATATTTTTCCCGCACAACGCCGCCGTGGTGCTGTGGTCACTGTTGATGCTTTCAATCGCGGTGGTATTTGTACTGGGATTCGTTTACAGCAAAACCGTGCTTAAGGGCCGAACCGAGCCGTTTGTTCTCGAGCTTCCGCCGTATCGCATGCCCACGTTGAAAGGCATATCAATCCATATGTGGGAAAAGAGCGAGGGGTTCCTGCGTAAGGCGGGCACAATTATAATCGGGGCCGCGGCAATTATCTGGTTTTTTGCCGCACTGCCGTGGGGCGTGGAGTACGGCTCAGAGCAGAGCTATATCGGTATGCTCGCGTCGTTCCTTGCACCCCTGGGCACGCATTTTGGGCTGACGCCCGACGCTATAATCTCTCTGTTCTTCGGGTTCTTCGCAAAGGAGGTTGTCATTGACGTGCTTTACGTGCTCTACGGCAGCAAAGAGGCTATCGCGCTGGCAATGAGCCCGCTGCAAGCGTACTCTTTCATGCTCTTTTTGCTGTTCTACACCCCCTGCGTTGCAACTCTCGCAACAATATACGACGAGACTAAAAACAAAAAATTCACCCTGCTGGTCATTTTGCAGGGCTTCGCACTGGCCATGCTATTCTCATTTGCCTTTTACACAATTGGCTCTCTCATGGGGGTGGGAACATGAAAATAAAATTTGCCATTATCTACTCAGCCACTCTCGCAGCAATGACAGTATTTTTCGGCATATGGAATATTTTAAAATACGTGGGAGTGAACTACACACCTCTGCTTTCAGTAATTGCCGTGATTGGACTTTTTCCGGTAATATATTTAAAAAGCGATTTGCCCGCACAGATTTTTGCGGGCGTATGCACCGTGTTCGGTGCAGGGATTATACTTCTGGCTCCATTATTTATAAGTGTCTCTGGAAACCTTATGAACTCGTTTATTCTGTTTCTCGTGGCTGCACTCATTCTTAATTCAATACGGGACTCTCTGCTGCGTCTTTACTCAGGACTATCTTTCTACATAGTCGGTATTTTCATACTTCTCGCATTTTCTGGAATAGAAATAACCATTCTTCTTGCAAGCATCGCTGATCATTATATAAACTGCATAGGTACTCAATGTTCGCAACCTGTGATTACCATAACCCCCGGAATGATACTGTTATTGCTCACTATTCCAGCCACATATCCGTACTTCAGGAGAGATAAATTCAGGAGGGATATCCACGATAAAGAAGGCTCTTGAGCTGATAAACCGGGGAAAGACCCTATGGGAAATTTCAAAAGAGCTGGATATGGAGTACGGTGCCCTGATTGCCATGCTCGAGCATCTGGTTAGAATGGGATACCTGACCCACGGCACAAACACGCAGCTGGGCGCATGCAAGACGTGCCCGCTTAACAAAATTTGCTCCAAGCGTAATTATAAAGTTTATTTTCTCACAGACAGAGGTAGAAAACTCATATCACGCTAATCGCTCCGGACATATTTCACGTCTGGAGCAGTGCCTGCATTTTCCGGGACGATTGTGATTGCGATGCACTTCTCCCGTGCGCATTGCCTTTCTCATTTCTTCAACCTTCTGCAGAAGTATGTTTTTGAGGTCTTCTTCATATTCTATGCGATAAACAGTTGATCCGTACATCAGAAGCCCGTACAGTGGAATTGAGAAATTTTCTTCCACCAGAAGCATATATGCGGTTAATTGCATAATATGTGAGAAAAGCGGTCCCCGGGGCACACGCCCGGTTTTTATCTCCACTGGAACATATTCCTTGCCCACCTTTAATAGCATATCTGGACGCCCAACAATACCGTATTTTTTGCTTTTGAGGAGTGGTGCTTTTTTAAGGTCATCCACATAGATAATCTCTCCATCTGGAAGATGAAGCTCCTGCCGAATCTGAGAGTAATGAAGCCCTTTACGCATACTTTCATACAAAAAATAGGTTGCACCAATAAGCCAGAGAAGCGATGCTATTTCAAGTATGTACCCCAGAAGATAATTGGGATTCATAAAAAATGATACGGCAAATATCGAAAAAACCGTGGAAAGAAGTGCCGCCATAACCATTATTCTGGTAAAAGTACCCTTCCACTGCTCCTCCAGACGGTCATATCTCCAGAGAAAATAAACAGATATAATAAGCCAGAGAATTGCCAGTGCATGAAATACCGTGGCCCACACCTTGGATTCGTATAGCATCGTTACGCCTACAAGCGCCACAAGCACTGCCCCCACTGCAAAATACATCACCCCCCTCTCAAAATCCTTTGATTTTCTGTAATTTTCCATGCCTTCCTTTGCCTTTTTTCCTATGTTTCTATGCTTTATTACACCCTCACTCTCTCTGTGTCCCTCCTTTCGACTCAGCCACCAACTCAGGGGACAGTACGAATATTTCTCTATATCACCCGCTGAAATATATTCCACAACGCATTTATGCATATCGGTGTATTTAATCATATCGGAAGTTCCTCTAAAAATATAAATACGTGGAACGGTATTCACAAGTGGTGGTTATGATGGAGGATACTGACAGTATAATGAGTGAGTACTATGAGAAACATATAGTTACCGCACTTATTGGAATAACCTGCGATACAAAGGAGATAGACACTGTCTCAAAGGCTCTGGTAGAATATTCGAATGTGGAGGATGTGTTTCTCACCACCGGCGATTTTGATATTATAATCAAAGTTAAGTTCCCGGAATACTCTAAAATGAAAGATTTCATACTGAATGAGATCTCTCAGCTAAAGGGCATTACAAAAACCGAGACCATGCTCGTTGTGAGCACATACAAAGAGAGAGGCATAAAGTTTGAGTGAAAGAGGTGAGCAAAATGGCCGACGAAAAAGAAAAACTGTATAATGAGATAGTAGCAATAATGGAAGATATGATTGAGGATACTTCCATCCCCCGAAACATCCGACGCGGAATCACGCATGCAAAGGAAACTCTCATAGAAGAGGGAAAGGCTCTGGACGTGCGGGTAGCCAGTGCAATTTTTGAGCTGGATGAAATTGCCAATGATCCGAACATACCGGTTCATGGGCGTACTGTGGTATATATGGTGATGAGTAAACTTGAAACTCTGTCAAAGATGATATCCTCCTGAATAACATGTCCATCAACGATTTTCTGCATATCGTGGTGCCGCTGTTTGCCGTGATCGATCCCATTGCTTCTCTTCCTCTCTATATTTCCTTCACCACCGGTCTGAGTGAAAAAGAGAAAAGAAAAGTTGTGTTTGATGCCACGCTCACCGCTTTCATTTTGCTTATATTTTTTCAATTTACCGGAAGTTATATACTGGAGTTCTTCGGTATATCACTTGCCGCCCTGATGATTGCAGGTGGCATATTAATGTTACTTGTGGGTATAGAGATGGTACGCGAAGGAGATAAGCCCAGAAGTACAAAAAAGAAGGCAAAACTAAGAGAGGAAACTGGAGATGTGGCCATT
This sequence comes from Methanobacteriota archaeon, assembly GCA_013154005.1. GTDB lineage: Archaea > Thermoplasmatota > Thermoplasmata > Thermoplasmatales > Aciduliprofundaceae > JAADDK01. The sequence continues at coordinate 1,916 of JAADDK010000026.1, read as the reverse complement.
GTGCCTCTGGGCACACCCATGCTGGCGGGACCCGGTGCCATCTCTCTGGTGATTATCCTTATGGAGAAATATGGCTCAGAGGCCGCGGGTGTTGCGGGAATCTCTGCCGGAATTACCATAGTTATAGGTCTGGCCGCCATAATTTTTCTGGGCGGCGCTGTGTTATCTCGCGTGATGGGTGAAAAAGGCGCAAGGGCATTTACCAGAGTTATGGGATTACTTGTCACCGCATTTGCCATTCAGTATATCCTGGATGGCATATCCGCTTATTTTGGTATATGAGCGTTAATTTTTTATCAAACCAATACATACATATTGAATAATGAGCTCGCTCAAAGATGCAGGGAGATTCTCTTTTTTATTTGCGGTGGCAGGAGCTGCCGTATTCTGGACTGCCCTCTCTTTGAGCATATATCTTCATCCGGGATTTGATTTGTTTTCTCCACATCAGGCACTCAGCGATCTGGGAAAGATTGGTGCCACCTATCCATACGTGTTTAATCTGGGAATAATCTCCACCGGAGTTTTGTATATGATTGCAATACTCTGTCTTCTGAATACCTCTCTTAAAAAACTTGAAAGAATTTCGTTTACTGCTTTTTTTGTTGCTTTAGTTGCCTACATAGGAATTGGCCTGTTTCCAAAAGGAACCGCACTGCACATTCCAATGACTCTTTCGTTTTATCTTCTCGCATCAATTGCAATATTTACATGGTGCGCAGAACTGTTTCGTGAGAGAAGATATCCGCTTCCCGGTATTTTCATTTTCCTCGTAATAAGCGGATACGTAATTTTCGGGTTTTACAAATACGTTGGTTATCCCTTCGCAGAGCTTTACGGAGGAACAATCATAATGGCCTGGGTTTTAACTGTAACAAAAATAACACAACAAAAAAAAGAGAATTAATGTTTATTTCTTCTTCTCAACAGCACCAGCATACCCAGCAGTATGAAAATGGGTGCGTACCACGAAAACTCTGGAACTGCTGAGAATGTGATATCTATCTGCACTGTGTTGGCAGTGGAGGAGCCCATGGTGCCGCTGTTGCTTCCTTTCTGCGCTCCGCTCATTGCGTCCACGCTGATGGTATCACCGTTCATTCCATTGTAAGTATACACATTGTACTCTCCATTTGTATCTGTAACCACCTTATAAGATATTCCCAGCGTTGTGTCGTTCACCCATACCGTTGCATTGCTTACGGGATTGCCATTTGCATCCTTCACGTACCCGTAGATATGATATACCGGGATTCCTGCCTTCACCTGTATGTCGTCAAAGTAGAAGCCATAGTGGTTATTTACAGATTCATCACTGGCAAAATAGAATATGAATCTCACCTTATGACCCAGGAGATATTTGTTCACTGTGGGATCATTTATTGTCGATGTGTTGAAGCTCTTCTGAACCCAGCTGCTGGTGGATCCTGTAAACGCATAAAGTCCCGCTATTGGACTGTTGTAGCTCGTTGAAATCTTATTATCATACTGGCTCGCATTATTGTTCGGATCAAGCTGATACAAAGTACTCGAAGAATCGTTTTGATAGGCTATCAAAAGACCATCATAGGTATTTTCCAAGTCATACCACGCATAGAAGGACAGTGTGACCCAGGAGGCATTGGTCAAATCAATCCAAGGAGTGATAAGCGCATCCACATGATAATTCACACCATAATACCCGCTGAGATTTGTACCAACTACATAAGTCCCCGAATGTGCCGCAGAAGGCCCTGCCGTCGGCTGACCCCACTGCCAGATTGTGGGTGTTGCAGAATTGGTGCTGGTATTCCATGCACTGGCCTGCCAGTTATACAGATACTGCGCATTATCCGTAGCTTCAAAGTCGTTGAAACCAGTAAGGGTGAAATTATATACCTCGCTCCACACAGTTGCAGTTCCATCAGTCATGTAAA
>JAADDK010000079.1 GCA_013154005.1 Methanobacteriota archaeon | reverse complement strand
TTGATTTCTATCTATACGGAGAAGAAGATGTTCCGTATCGGTTGTGAGGTGAGAAATATGGGATTGTTCAGAAAGAAGAAAATCGAGAAAAAAGAGGAAAAAGATAAGCCGATTTTAAGTGTAGATGACGTAAAGAAGTTGATAGTTTTGTTTGGGCATGTGAAACTAGCGAGTGCAGAAGATAGTGATGCTGCGAAATTGTATGAGCTTTTAAATAACGAAAAAATAAGAAAAGAAGAGATATTGGAGGTATGGAATACCGTAATGAAACGAGGAGATAGGGTATATCGAATAGCCGATGTAGGATTTGAGTTTAGAAAGTTGGCAGATGTGATCAGATTTGACAATAAAGGAAGGCCAATAAAAGGAAAAGACGTATATGCGATAGTGGGCGGAACCACTGAAAAGATATATGCGGAATACGGGGTGGGAATGAAGGAGCTGACGGGTAAAGCGCCAGAGTACCCATATACAGGGAATGGTTTTACGCCCAATGGCGATGGAATGATACTGCCAGAACTGTATTTAACCAAGAGTTACAAACCCTTTTTCATCTACGTGGATAAGATAAAAGGCAACGGTGAATCGGAAGGCGCCCAGGTCATAATGCTTATGTGAAAAAAATCGTTGATATATGCATTATTTGGGCTAATAGGCATCGAAAACCATGCCCCCTTCCAAAAAGGGGAGTTATCCCTCAGTAAGGTCGCTTTAGAGGAAATAATAGTGAGAAGATAGGTACGGAGTTAGAATGAAAGGTGGATTTTGATAAAAAACGAGTTTAACAGTAGCAAGTGATATGTAAAATGAGTGGGAGAAGTGGTGAGGGCAGTAATGGAAAGAATTAAGTAGTGGTGGTGAAAGTAGAAGATACAAATTATCTTATTAATCAGATTTATAAATTTTAAGGATGTCGAGCATATCCAAAGCTAGGCGGTCCATAGTTCGAAGTGTTCTATGAACGAGCACTAATTCATAGACTGCTGAGTAAATCTGTTGCTCTATCGCACATAGCATGACTACAAAACTTAAAATTTTTTAAACTCTGCCTGCATACCCTTTCTCATGGAACTCAGCAATCTGGAGAAGCGCGTTCTGGTGGCGCTGGGCGAGATTGGCCGGGAGAACGTGGACGTTGAGGAGATAGTTAAAAAAGGTTTCACACTGGTTGAGGTGATGAACGCACTCTCATGGCTCAAGGTCAAAGGTCTTGTTAAAATTCATGAAAAACTTGAGGTGGAATACTGTCTCAATCGCCGCGAGACGCTCCCCGAACGGCTCATTTACGATGTTCTCAAAGAGCGAGGCGAAATATCGCTCTCCGAGCTTTCTGATATCTTTCCCCGCGAGGTAGTGGGTGTAGGCATCGGGCACCTGAAAAAATATGGTGTGCCTGTGAAAGATGGTCGGCTCATATTCAAAGATGTAGAATCGGAAATAGTGAAGCGTGAAGAATTGCTAAAGAGAATGGAGCAGGGCTGTGTTCCTGAGGCCGAAGTGGATAAAGAAATAATCAAAGACCTGCTCCGCCGCCGCGGACTGGTCAGGAAAAGAGAGAAGGTCAAAAGGTACGTGACGCTCACTCCCGCAGCAACAAAATTGCTGGAAGAGGGTGTGGAGATAAAAGACGAACTCACGCAATTAACGCCCGAACTGATTCAGAGCGGAAAATGGAGAGACTATGAACTGAAACGTTATGATGTGAATATGTTTGCCCCGGCTGTGTACGGTGGCAAAATGCACCCGCTCTCACAGATAATCGAAAAGATACGCAGAATTTTTGTGGAGATGGGTTTTGAGGAAGTGGAAACTGATTACGTGTTCAATGCGTTCTGGGATATGGACTCGCTGTTCATTCCTCAGGACCACCCCGCCAGAGAGATGCAGGACACGTTCTATCTTTCCAAGCCCGAAAAAATTGAAATTGAAGATAAAGACTACATGCGCAAAGTGAAAGAGATGCACGAATCGGGAGGGCAAATATCAAGAGGCTGGCAGTATCACTGGAGTGAAAGCATCGCTGAAAAGCCGCTTCTGCGCACGCACACCACGGTTAATTCCATACGTTATTTGTATAAGAATCGTGAGCCGCCAGTGCGAATGTTCTCCATCGGCCGTGTGTTCAGGCGCGAAAATCTCGACTCTACGCATCTTCCCGAATTCACACAGATAGAAGGCATATATATGGACAAAGATGCAGATTTTTCTTTGCTCCTCGGCATACTCGGCGAGTTTTATGAGCGAATGGGCTTTCCGGAGATTCGCTTTCGCCCATCGTATTTCCCGTACACCGAGCCGAGTCTGGAGATTGAAGTGCTTTACAACGGCAAATGGCTCGAGCTGGGCGGTGCGGGCATATTCCGCCCGGAGGTTCTGGAGCCGCTGGACATAAAGTATCCGGTGCTGGCATGGGGCCTGGGTCTGGAGCGTCTGGCAATGATTACTTTGGGACTGAAAGACATTCGTGAGCTCTATATCAGCGATATCGACTGGCTCAGAGACGCAAAACTACTATGATATTCTGCGGTAAAATTAAATACGTGAGGTCTATTTATTACGCGTGGATTCGCGGAAGGAGAGAGTTGAAGAGATTAAAAACGATTTGAGATTATGGTATTCTGAAGGTTTTAATTTAGAGCCCATTTACGAGAGTTTAAAGAGCCGCGACGTGCGAGGTTTTGTGGAATTATATAAAAAATACAAGCGCCTGATTCCGGAGATGAAGCGCTATCAGGAGATTCTGAAAAATTACAACGAACCGCAGGCTGTTCGCTACTTAAAGATATTAAAAGATCCTACACAGTACGAAGAATACGAAGCAGAGATAGAAGAGTATGTGCAGAAAAAGCGTACGGTGGAAGAGAGTGAGGACGAGATTTTCAATCTCATAACCGGCTTTCGTAGCGGCGAGGTGCGCAGCGGTCTTAACTCTGGATTCACCTTTGATAATTATGTGGTTCATGACGGCAACGAGCTGGCTTACACTGCGGCCATGCGCATTTTAGACGAGCCGGGCAGCATCAATCCGCTGATAATAATTGGCGAGAGCGGTACGGGCAAGACGCACCTTATGAACGCAATAGGCAATGAGTACATAAAAAGGGGAAAAAGTGTAATATACAAAAACTCTGAAGAAATCGTATTAACCCGTAATGTAGATTTCGATTCCGAAATTCTTCTACTTGATGACTTTCATGTGCTTCTTGAGCATGAGGAGTTGCATCCTCTGGTAAATCTCATCATTGAGCGATATTCTAAGGTGGGGCGGCAGATAGTGGTGGCGTCGAATTTTGACGTTAGTTACTATGCGATTGAGCCTTCTCTTATGAGCAAGCTTGAGGCTGGACTTCGACTTGAAATAACCAACCCCCCAGAGGAGGTTCGAGTTAAGATTCTGCAGGGTAAGTTGAGAAATATGGGCGCTGATGTGGATGAAGATGTAATTTTTTATCTGTCCAAGAATATCAGTAATCTCAGCAAACTGGTTGCGGTTACCAAAAAGATTTTAGCGCTGTCCAAGATTCTGGGCGAGAAACCCACCATAGCGATGGCGGCCGATGTGATTCAGAATCGCATAGCACTGGAATCCGGTACATCCTATCTGGTGGAAGAGGAGAAGCCGTACAGATCAATCGCGCATTTTAAAGAAATACTTACTCGGGGGTACCAGGGCGTGGTGATAACCAGAATGAACCCTGAGCGCTTTGAAAAACAGTACCGATTGCATACTGATGTTTACTGGCTCACCGAGCATGAGACGACACAGCTATCCATAAAACCCATACTCGAGAACATAAACTATTTCATAGAAAAGTTTCTGGAAGGGAAACATGTGGTTTATATGGACGGGATAGATTTTCTGATGAGCAAAAACTCTCCGGATTCGGTGATACAGTTTATAAGGCATGTGGTAGATGCCATCTCGGAATCACAGGCAATTTTCATACTTTCAGTGAATCCCAAAACGATAGATGAAAGGTATCTGAAAATAATGGAGCGCGAGATGGAAATAATCTAAATGGTGGCTTTTATTTTTCCTGCAATCTTCACGGCCTCATCGTATTTTCCGCGACGAATCATCACATACCCCAGGTTCAGAAGTGCGTCATCGTAGTTCGGGTCAATTTTTAGTGCGTTTCGATAGCATTTAATTGCTTCTTCGTAGTCTCCATTTCGGGCGTACACGTTCCCCAGGTTATTCCATGCATACTTGAATTTCGGGTCTATCTCAATTATTCTTTTAAATGTGTTGATTGCCATCTCTGTGTTTCCTATGCGCCCGTATGCAAGGCCTAGGGTATTGAGCACTGTTGTTTTCTCCCCACCATACCTAATCGCTTTGCGAAGAAGATATATTGCATCGTAGTAGTTTTTATTTCTGAACGCTTCCATGCCTTCGTTTATGAGTTTCCTCGGATCATTAAATCCTTCTTCTGCAGGTAGTGGTAGATTAATTCTTTCGTATCTTGCAATTATATGCACCCCGAACATGGCCGCAAACATCACAGAGTAATGAGCACAGTATCCCATGTGTAAAGCAAAGCTCATCACCGAAGTGGTGAATGGGATCCAGTAATCAAAATCTCTACGACTTTTTATGAAAATCATCGCCCCGGACACAAGTACTGTTGCGTATAATGCAGGTACGTACGGCAGCAACGTTAGTGCAGGTATAAACGCAAAGAGTATTCCTATAATTTTCTCTATGGTGCTGAATTCTCTAACTGTTAAATAAGTTTCTATGGCAAAAAGCGAGCCTATAAAAAATAATACAATACTCACAGTTTTCGTAAGGACTGTAAGCGAGGTGCCACTCAAAAAACCTCCAGAGGTAAGATACAGCAAAGCCACCATGAGGGGTGTGAACGATAGGATATCTTCTCTGCTTCCAAAATTGTAAAGTAAATTGTTGAGTTTCTCTGAAGGAGTTAATATTTCGGGATGTTGTTCTGTTTTTTCGGATGGTGGCGGAAGCGGCTCTGGAGCAGGTGTCGGTTCTGGTTTTATTTTTTCTTCGATTTTTTCTTCAGATATGTGCTGATCTTTATTTTCAATGCTCTGGCGTATTTCTTCTAATTCACTCTCCGATATTTCTTGGGCCGCAGATTCGACGGCTACAGCAGACATTAATTTTTCCATATCTTCGGCCTTAATTTCGATAGGCTCTTCTTTTTCTGCGAGAGCCTGGGCAATTTCGGTTAGTTCCTCTTCTGATATTTCGTCATGAGCGGCATTTAACAGCTCGCCCATTGAAATTTCAACTTCCTGCTTCTGCTCTATTATGCCACCGCAAACCGGACACACAGTGGCGTCAGGGGGTACAATTGCGCCGCAATTTGGGCATAGGTTGAGGGTCTCGCTGAGTTCTATTTCTTCCTCTTTTTTAACACGCTCTGCTGGAGGTACCCGAGCCCCGCACAGCGGACACGTATCTCTGTTTACGACAATAGCTCCACAGTTGGGGCATACCCGCACGTCAACATTTTCCTCGTCTTCATGGTATTCTGGTATCTCACTCACACCGAAGAATTTTTTAAGCACTTCCAGAGGGTCCTCCATCGGCTGTGGCTCTTCCAGTGGCACGTTTTTCAATTCTGCACCGCATACGGGGCATACATGCGACTCTTTGGGAATGAGAGCTCCGCAAAACGGGCATATCGCCATATCTTCGATTTTTTCTATGTCCTCTCCCTCGGCGGTTTTTTCGCGTGCAGCCTCCTCCTCCGGTTCCTTCACTGGAGTTCCGCACTGAGGACATTTGTTCATGCCGGGTGGGATTATGGCACCACATACCTGACAAATTCGTACAAATGAGGCATTTTCCTCATTTTCAGAAAGCATCTCTTTAGCATCTTTAATTATTTTTTTGGCGAGTTCATGACCTATACCATGCACACTTGCAAGAGAGTCTTCATTTTCGTTAGCTATACTTTTTATATCTTTAAAACCAGCATTGTACAGTTCTTCGGCTCTTTTTTTGCCCACACCTGTAAGTTGCATAAGGGTATCTATAGCAATATCATATTCTGTGGGCTCATAGCCACATTTGGGACATTTATTTCCGATGAACACTGTTCCGCATTTCGGACACTTCACAAATAGCAATCCCCTTCAAGGTATATATATTTTGTGAGGAGTTCTATATTCGCTCAGGGTATTAAAAGCATGACAAAATATATATCACCGAAAAACATTCCCCTCCTAATGCCGGGTAGCAGAATTAAGGTTATCAACGATATTGGCGAACTGGTATCGGTATTTTATTCGTGTAATACCGAGGTAAAGAAGAAGGTTTTTCAGGAAACCTCAAAGAAATGGTGCACCATTGAGGAGATTAAGGAAAAATATGGTGATGAAGGAGTCAGTGCTCTAAAATACCTTGAAAAAATAAAGTTTGTGGAGACACAGTGGATTACCACAGATAGTGGCGTGGTACGTGCATATCATGCATTTTACGACATGTTTCATATCACGTTATCCATGCCTATAATGGAGGCGTCCGAGGTTCTTCGTGTCATAAATATGAGCGATGAGGAGTTTAAAGAATGGGAAAATCGCATTCTTGAAATAATAAAAAGTGGTAATACGTTTATTGGATATATAGTTGAAAAACTTGGTGTAAGCCAGATTATGCTTCGTTCACTTATAAAAAGGAGTGAAAAACTAGATATAAAGGGGATGCAGGTGGAGGTATTGTAGATGTTCTTCGAGAACTTTATGTGGGAAGAAGAGAAATTGGGGCTCATATCCGGAGTGAGTTTCGTGCTCATAGGTGTCTTAGGGTACGCAGTTTATCTACAGAAAATTGGACTTTTCTCAGTTATTTTTCTGGTGCTTGGCATGCTCGCCGCCTCCGGCACGGCGGTGCTTTTTCAACTTCCGCGAATACGCGGTATGCGTCCCGCGGTGGGCACATTTTTGGGAGGTATGTCCATTGGTGGAGCTGTGATACTGTGGGTCATTGCTGCGAGTATGGCGGGCGGGGATTTGCTTTCTGAAATTATTGTGTTCTCCCTGTTCGGTGCTGAGATAGTGCTGGCGTTCTTTGCGGTGGGATTTCTTTTGCTTGCGCTCTATCCCCCGTACGGTAATCAGGGACTGGATACCGGTACAAAATCGGAAAATATTGGTGCCAATTCTGGGAAATCGTCTCATAACAGGAATGAACAGAAGAATGAAAAAGTGGATATAGAGGAAGATCTCTTTGATAGGCTATGATAACCGTACTCAGAATGGGACACAGACCGCAGCGTGATAAGCGAATCACGACGCATGTGGCGCTGGTGGCACGTGCTTTTGGAGCGGATTCGATATTGATTTCCACCGAGGATAAGCATGTGGAGGCGAGCGTTCGAGATGTGGTGTCCAGATTTGGCGGGGATTTTTCAATAGAATCGGGTGTGTCGTGGAGGCATGTGCTGCGCAGTTTTGAAGGCGTCAAGGTGCATCTTACCATGTACGGCCTGCCTGTGGACGAGGTGATGCCCAGAATTCCCCGAGATCGGGATATGCTCGTGGTGGTGGGTGCCGAAAAGGTGCCGCGAGAGGTTTATGATACGGTGGATTTCAACATCGCTGTTGGCAATCAGCCGCACAGCGAGGTGGCCGCGCTGGCTATATTTTTAGACCGCTATTTTAATGGTGAAGAGCTGAAAAAAGATTTTCACGGGAAATGGAAAGTTGTGCCCCAGGAACGGGGCAAAAAAGTGGTGAGGATGGATTAATCGTTCATTGCGTTAAGCACCGCATCAAGCAGGTCTCGAGCATCGCGCACGTCCATACCCACCTTCACGGTGAGAAACTCCATGAGTTCTTCTTCGCTCGCGCCCTTCTGAATCTTCTCCACAAGCATGCTCACAATTCTCGCGAACACTTTCTGCACAAACTCCTCCTCGATGCCCAGCGCCATTACGCCTGCAAGAACGCCTATGACCAGTGAAGTAAGCGCGTCGTTGAACTCGTCTTTGCCCAGAGTCTCCTTGTCCAGATCAACAAGCAGACGAATCTGGCCGTTGGGCTCTCCGATTGCGAATTTCATCATATGTATTCTCTCGTTCAGCATCAGCAGTTTTTTGTAAACGTCCATACGCTCATTCTCTTCCATGCTGTCCGTCTCGATGGTGGTGGGCACGATTAGATGCACGAATCTTTCAGAGAACATAACCATCAGGTGCATGGGCACAGATGGGTGCTCGGCAGTGTACACGCCCTTTTCTATCTCCTCCACCTTCCACGGAAGGTTCACAACGTCCGATGCGTCGTCGTTTCCGCTCATCAACCAATCCAATACTTTTGCTTCAATTGCTTCCATTTTAGTTCACCTCATGACATCATGAGGTTTGAATATATAAACTTTTTTGTTCGTTTTTAAAACTAATCAAATTTTAAATCGTATTTTTCAGTATGATATTGTATCTGCCCGGACTCAGAGACCATTTTTCGGGCATAAATTTGATATGCATAGATGAGCATGTCCCCCTTATGAGACCGTTCAGAGATTTGATACCGTTCGAGAAAGCGCGGCAGATTGTACTCGATAATATTAGGCCGGTTATGCGAATGGAGAGCGTGCCGCTGACCCGTGCGGCTGGGCGAGTTCTTGCCGAGGATATCCGCTCGGAAGTTGCAGTGCCTCCGTTTTCGAGGGCGGCAGAAGATGGGTATGCGGTGCGGGCGGAGGATACTTACGGTGCCGGGCAGTACGCACCGAAGGAACTCAAAATCGTCGGGCGTATCAATACCGGAGAGGGTAAAGAGCTTTTCATCTCTGAGGGTGAGGCGGTGGAGGTGGCTACCGGTGCGCTGATTCCCGAGGGTGCGGATGCCGTGGTTAGAGTGGAAGATACCGAAAGGGACGGCGAGGTTCTGCGCGTTTACAGACCCGTGCATCCCGGATTCGATATTGCGCCTGCGGGTGAGGACATAAAGAAAGGAGAGGTGGTGCTGAAAGAAGGCGCACTACTAACTCCTGCACGGGTGGGAGCCCTGGCGGCCATTGGCGTGGCGGAGGTTAAGGTTTATTCTAGGCCGAGAGTGGCGATTCTCCCCTCAGGCGATGAGCTGGTCAGGCCCGGCTCGAAACTCGAGCGTGGAAAAATATACGATGTCAACTCTTACACCCTTGCGTCTGTGGTGGAGCAAAATGGTGGCGAAGCAGTGCTTTTGGATTACGTGCGCGATGAATACGAGGATATCGAGTCCAAACTGTTGAAGGCGCTTGAGTACGATGTTGTGGTGTTCTCCGGCGGCTCTTCGGTGGGGGAGCGGGATTTACTCGTGGACGTGGTCTCAAAGCATGGGGAGATAAAGTTTCATGGCGTGCAGATTAAGCCGGGCAAGCCCACATGGTTCGCTCTAATCGGTGATGTGGCGGTGTTCGGTATGCCCGGATTTCCCACCTCTTGTCTCAATGACGCGTATCAGTTCCTTGTGCCCGCGCTGAGACGCATGGCGCATCTGCCCATGCCCGTCGAGCGGGTTGTGCAGAGAAAGATGGCCCGTCGCATCACTTCCACGCTGGGAAGAATGCAGTTTTTCACGGTGCGCATAGATGACGAGTATGCGTATCCCGCGTACAAGACCTCAGGAGCAATAACGAGCCTTGCAAATTCTGACGGATATATAGTCATTCCTGCCACGTCTGATCTGGTGGAGAAGGACGAGGTCGTTGAGGTGCATCTCTGGGGGTGAGCGCGTGATTCTGGGATTTTGCGGACATTCGGATTCTGGAAAGACCACAATGATAGTATCGCTTACCAGAGCACTTGTATCTGAGGGATTTCGGGTGGGTGTGGTAAAGCACACTCCGCATGGCATCGATGTTTCTGGTAAGGACAGCGCGAGAGTGCGCGAAGCGGGGGCGGACACTGTGGTGCTTGTGGGTGAGGAAGAGGTGGAGTTTCGGAATCGCTCTTCGCTATTCTCCCTGCTCAAAGAACTTTCTGCCAGAGTAGATGTGGTGTTTGTGGAGGGATTCAAAACTGAAAAATTCGTGCCAAAGGTCTGTTTCGGTGAGGCACCCTGCGAAAACTGTGTGCTTCGTGAACCCGCGTACGAGGAGGTTCTTGCGTACGTTCGCGAAGCCATTGAGGTGGAGCGCATAGAACGCAAGCTTCCCAATTTTAATTGCGGAGAGTGCGGTCATAAAAACTGCCACGAAATGGCACTGGCGATTCATAGCGGAAAAGATGAGTTTAGGGGATGCAGATACTGGAACCCCAGTGCGGTGGTCTCGGTGAAGGTAAACGGTCGGGATATATACATGGGCAAATTTGCACAGGATATCCTTATCAATACCATTGCCGGGCTGTTATCCTCTTTCAAAGGTGTGAAAAGCGTGGACGAGGTAGAAATAAAATTCAAAAAGAGCAGGTGAGAAAAGTATTTGTATGGCGGTTAATTTAAAATTGCCGTGCAGATGCTCTACTTTTTGTATATGGTGTTTGCGGGCGTGTTTGTGGGCTTACTAGGCGGTATGTTCGGGTTTGGAGGCAGCTCACTGAGCACTCCTATATTACGGGTGTTTTTCTCCGTTCCACCCTATTTTGCTCTGGCCAGTCCACTGCCCATGACGCTTCTCTCCTCGGCAATTGCCACAAAAAGGTACCATGAGGAGGGGCTTGTTGACTGGGATACTGTGAAGAAGATGCTAGTGGTCATGATTCCCGGCTCATTTCTGGGTGCGTATTTCACAAAGTACCTGAGCGGGCAGGTGCTGATGCTTTTAACCGCGGCGTTTTTGATTTATGTGGCGGTGCGATTTATTCTTCCCTCTCATCGAAAAAATGGAGTGGATATCAACATTTACCACATGCTGGCTGGCGGATTTTTTATAGGTTTTGTCTCAGGGCTCCTTGCCAACGGTGGCGGTATATTTGTGGTCCCCGTGCTCGTGCTTCTGGGTGTGGAACTTAAAAAAGCGATAGGTACCTCCATGGCGATTGTGTTTTTTGTTGTGATACCTTCCGTTGCTGTACACTGGTATCTGGGCCATATAGACTGGCTCATAACTCTGGCGCTTTCAATCGGTGCGCTTCCCGGAGCCTATGTGGGAACGATTGCTACTCTGAAAATACCCAGAGAGAAGCTTCAGAAAATATATGGTGCGTTCTTATTATTATTCTCCATTTATTTTGCGCTTGTGGAATTATAAAAAATAATGTTAAATTATGGAGAAGACCGAATAACCGTGATGGAGTCGGTCTTGCTCTGTTCGCCAATGAGCCCCGGATAGGACAGAGTTACCTTTATTTCGCCAGTGGTCAC
>JAADDK010000125.1 GCA_013154005.1 Methanobacteriota archaeon | reverse complement strand
GGTGTTCCACACAAACACATGCCACTTTTCCTCGCCTATGCTGAGGTTTCCGTAGTTGTAGATGAGAATCTGTGCATCTGGCGATAGCCGGTCCAGATATATGCCCACCGGAACATCATACGAGGAATTGTTTCCGTCATTGGTTATGGTCACGTTTATGCCTATATTCATACCCTCGTACGGCTCCGTGGTGGTGAAAATCACGGACACAAACTTCAGGTCTGGAAGGTCCGTGCGCAGAGTAACTTGAATCTTCACGTGCGTTACATTTGAGTAAAGGTCCCCATCGTAGGAGCGGAAAAATAGATAATGCTCACCCACACTGAAATTGAGCAAGCTGAGGTTCACGCTCCATGCAGTGGTGCCGGATATTGGCACCCAGTTTCCACGGTCTATTTTCATCTCCACACGTTCCACGCTGCCGTCAGGATCGCTGGCTGTGCCGTTGATGAGCAGATGCGAGTTCTGAGGCAGAGATGCTGGGGTAGATGAGGTTATGGTACAGGTGGGCGCCACGTTTTTGTCGTCCGTGCCGTTCAGATAAACCTGATTCAGCATCTCATCCCATTCGTAATCCTGAAATATCTGTGCAGATAGATGCTGACTTACCTGATATGTTGAATCACTTTCAGCCATTATAATCTTTCTTCCATTTGTATCATAATCGTAATAGTTAATAACGCTTTTGCTCACATTTTCAAGTAAACGTGCAGCCCAGTATTTTACGGAGGATGCATTCACATTTAAATACAGATTTTTGGCAAAATCACCCACATCTTTTCCAGATGTCCAGTATTGAGAATCTGCGGTTGCAGCATTGCTCATTGCATCGCGTATCTCGTTGTTGTACGTGCCTGCATTCTGACGCAGTGCCTGAGCAAGACCGTTGTAAGCGGGCATAAAGTAATAGTCCCAGGCAGTTACGTTAAGTGCTACTATTGTAACAATACTGGTGTGTGTTGGATCAACCACATTTACAAATTGGTAAGCGAATTCTGTGGGGGACATATCTGGATTGGATGTAAGAAGTCCGATAACGTTTTCATAGTTCCAGCCATCAGCCCCCTCCGTGTGTTCTGAGGCCAGAATTATATTGGCTGCCTCTTTAATTTGATAATTATCTGCTCCGGCATCCATAAGGCATGCGTCATAGCCCCAGATATCCACAGGTTTACCGGTGATTTTGAGTATCCCCAGGGCTGCAGAATGCAGTTCAGTGAGGTTCATTATATCTCCTGAGGTGGCATCGTATATGGCTCCAGAGTAATCCCCACCATGGTCCCACATATCCAGAAAATAGTGATGCGCGGGATAATTTGTTTCAGTCCAGTTTACGAAGTTTATAAGAGTCTCAGGATTTGCCATGTCAACCTCCGGAGATAACCACGGGGCGCTCGAGGATATGTCTGTATATCCTCCGTAATGAATGCTGAGCAGTTTTGTATCCCCATTTTCAGGGCCGTCCCAGAGCACTATTACGTTAACTTTTCCATCTGCTGATGAATTAAATCCTTCTTCCATGCCTCTTATGTTCAAAGTATCACTGCTTCCGCCGAGACTGTTGTCTGCGTCCATGTACACCATGAACGTCCAGTTGGCCATTTGGGTGGGGAATATAGACCCCAGTGTCCGGGAGATTGAGGATTTTTTGAAAATTTTTTGCGAATATTCTTTCCAAAGACTGTAATCTTTCGTTACATATGTTATGTTTGCCCATTCGTGGAGGCCTTCTTCCAGCAACGATATCTGTGTTCCGTTGGTGAAGATTTTTCTTACGGGATACTGTTCTGTGGCTATCTTCATGGGCGGCGTGAAGTTTTCTTTTTGAAAGTATGCTATAAACACCTCATTGTTTTCCCTCCACACCACATATGTTTTATTTTTTAGATATCCCGCACTCACCGTGACCCATGGATTTCCGAGACTTTTGATGTATATTTTGTTGTTAATTCTTAAAAAAACATGAAGGGTACCATTAACGGAGGATGTGACCATCACACTGTTTTTATATGCCGTAATGTGTGGATATGCCCCTCCGACATGTATCGGATTGCTCCAGATTCCGCTGTAGATTAACAGAAACGACTCCACAAATCTGTGGGTGTTGGTGGAATATAGAAAATAATGTACGGTGGATGTGTTTAGCCACAGGTGTTTTATTACGTGGTCGGCAATTTTATATGTTCCCGAGTTTGAAATCTCGAATATGCTCCCGTCTTTTAATGTAATTTGTGAGTGAGTCCCGACATAGCCCGCACTGGATACCGACAGGAATGGAGAGATACTAACAATAATAAATATCATTATACTCAGCATTTTGGAGCGCATATTATCTATCACAAAATGAACATATTTAAGTGTTTGGGGGTAGGTACCTTGAGTTTATCGGAGTAAGCGTATCACATAAAAGAAAATCTTGGGAAAACCTTTTTATTTGATGCTTTTGAATTGCTGCCCTCCGTCTCCTAGGCCGGGAATTTTTGCTTTTTTATTTTTCCGAATATGTTAATTTCTTCAGCGGTCTTCTGGCAAAATATATATAGCATCATGGCAATTACACATTGGTGGTTATGAATAAGGGTATTGTTGATGCGCCTTTGAGGGACGTGATTACGGAGATATTGAGTAAGAAGGGTATGTCCATAAACGGGCTTTTTAAGGAGCTCGAGCGGAAGGGGATTAAAATACACCGTCTTACTCTTACCGGATATCTCATTGCTTTGAGGGATATGGGTGTTTTGAAAGAGCAGGATATTAAGCCGGCAAAGGTGTTCAGCATTGCTCCCAGTAAAAAACGCGATTTTTATCAGATTATCGGTGAAAAGGCGAGAAACATAAGCGAGGAAAACGCATCGGATATATGTTTGTATGTGCTTTTCAGGATTATGAACAGACCTATATTTTTAAGAGAGTTGAATCGTGCGGGTGTGGGTATGCCCAGAAATTATCGTAAAGTGGTGGGTGATGAAAGAAAGAAGGCGCTGGAGATAGTGGCTGGCGCAGGCATTACAGTGCCCAGAAACAACTCCGCATTTGTCCCCGGTGACGAAAGTTACGAGGAGGAGTTCAACCAGATTGTGATAGATTTGATAAGCGAAAGCTACAATATACGTACTCTGGCTGCCCGACCCGTACAGCAAAAAATAATTGATTAGTTAACAATGCCGTATCCAATCAGACGCCACTTGTTCATTATTCTGCGATTTATGGCAATCCTCTGGCCTTTTTCCACTACAGCGGGATATTTTAGAATCACGTCCACAGTATCTGCACGCGCGCTTTTCACTATGCCCACTGTAACCAGTGTGCCTATGTTGAGCATCAAGACTTCATTTGTACGAATCTTTTCAACAGTACGTTCTTCCCTGGAGCCCACCACACGTTCGAGAAGATGTACATCCATGCTCATCTCGTAAACCACTGGCGGCAGCGTGCCCGGTTTGCCCGCGATTCTACCCAGCAAACCATCGTTTTTTGTCAGCGCCGGGTCCAGTTTCGTGCCAATACCCACCAGACCACCAGGCCGAATTTCGTCCCATTCTCTGCCGCCGGACACTAGGGATACCACCTCTGTATGTAGAGGCTCATAGTTAATTCGATTTCCCTCAGCCATATAAAGCCCGGGGAGGATCTCTATCTCGTCGCCTATTTCAAGCTTACCCTGTATAAGTGAGCCACCAATCACACCGCCCATCAGGTCGTTTGGTTTTGTTCCGGGTTTGTTTACATCAAAGCTTCTGGCAATGTAAAGTCGCGGGGATTTTTCTGGGTCAAATTCCGGAGTGGGTATGGTCTTTTCTATAGCTTCAATAAGAACGTCTATGTTTATGTCATGATGCGCGCTGATGGGTATAATGGGCGCATTTTCAGCCACGGTGCCTTTAACAAAATTCTTAATTTCTTCATAATTTTCGCGCGCGCGCTCATCCGTTACGATGTCCACCTTGTTTTGTACAATCACGATGTTTTTCACGCCAATTATGTCCAGAGCCATAAGATGCTCCACCGTCTGCGGCTGCGGGCATTTTTGATTTGCTGCAATCACAAGCAGCGCACCGTTCATAATGGCGGCGCCGCTGAGCATGGTGGCCATAAGCGCTTCGTGTCCGGGTGCGTCAACAAAGCTTACCACACGGAGCAGTTCGCTCTCTCCCGGGCATTTTTTTGGAGAGGATACGTAGCAGTCAGGCTCCTCGACACCTTTGCATCTGTAAAATGCCGCATCCGCATATCCCAGTTTGATGGTGATGCCGCGGCGCATCTCTTCGCTGTGAGTATCTGTCCACCTTCCGGTTATTGCCTTGGTGAGTGTGGTCTTGCCATGGTCCACATGCCCAACCATTCCGATGTTCACTTCGGGTTGTTTAGGCATTGGGCTCATGCTTCACCTTCCTTTATGGCCTCTTCTATGGGTTTGGGGCCATACTGTACTATTTTCATGTTTATCTGTACGATTTCGGCGGACACAGTATTTCCTCGTACCATCTTGCGTTTTCTCATACCTTTCCTTGTTGGATGAAACCCGATACCTCCTTTAAGCAAAAGTTTTTTACGTACTGAACCGCGAAGGTTCGGACGCATCGGGAAACCGTCTTTGTCAGTGCCCCCAGTAATTTGAAGTCTGTAGCCAGGGAGGTCCACGAATACACCATCTATTTCTTCGCGAATCCTTTTACCTATGAGGGAGTTGGCTTTGGTACCCGAAATTTCCCTCTTGTATGACCGGCCTGTTTTCGGATCGTTAATCACCACTTTAAATTCTGCCATTAAGCATCACCTTTTCGTGCATAATACCAACTCTTATTTTAAAGTTTTTGAATGTGCACGGGTTCAAAATGCCATATTGTTCATGGGACATGGTTTATATAACGTCTGCGTATGCAGAGCCATGCTCACCTTCGTTGGCCTTGGTCTGGGAAACTGGAAGGATATCACGCTGCGCGGTAAGGAGGCAATCGATGGCGCGGATATAATTTTTGCAGAGTTTTACACCTCTCACCTCATAAATTCCACAGTGGAGGAACTTGAGCGGGCGTTCGGGAAGAAAATAATCCTTCTCAGCAGGGAGGAGGTGGAGAGCGGCGCCCGCGTGCTCAGCGAGGCGGAGAATAAGAATGTGGTGCTACTCGTGGCCGGAGACTCCATGATAGCCACCACCCATGTGGCGCTGCGCATTATGGCGAAAGAGCGCGGAATTGAGACGGAGATAGTGCATAATGCGTCCATAGTCACCGCGGCTCCCGGGCTTCTGGGGCTGCAGAACTACAAATTCGGGCGCACGGTGTCGTTGCCGTTTCCGCAGGAGAATTACTTTCCCACCAGTGCCTATGATTTTATAGCGAAGAACAAAGAATGCGGGTTGCACACGCTTGTTTTACTCGACATCAACCCCCGACCGATGACGGCCAATGAAGCCATGCAACTGCTTCTGCGCATGGAAGAGGTTAGAAAAGAAGGAGTGATATCCGAAAAAACGCTCATTGCTGTGGTGGCTCGTGCGGGCAGCGAGGATTGTCTGGTGCGTGCCGGGCCGCTGGGCGAATTGATAAGTGAGGATTTCGGGCCTCCGCTTCACACCCTGGTGCTGCCGGGGAATTTGCATTTTGCGGAGGAGGAGGCACTGCGGGCGCTGGCAGGATTAAGATGAATGACACTCAAATGTGGTGCGCAAATTGTCAGCGTATGATAGCAATTCCTCAAATTCCATACTGTTTTTTGGGTATCTGGTGAATATACCAAGGTATGTCCCTTCGCTTATGCCCTGAACTGAAATGCCTTTTATTTTCTTGCCGTGCATCGCCAGTCCTTTTATTATTTCCTTCACAAGTTTTCTGCATTCTTCGTCAAGGCACAGGTACCACTTGCCCATGTATCTTTCCACATCCCTGCATGGGGAGCTTGAATTCACGTCTGCGGGAGGCACACATTTTATGAATGTGAATATGGGGCCATCTATATTTTTTGGCGTTCCGTCAATCATAATGGTCTCTCTGGTTTTTGTGTCTGTCAGCACGTAACCTATGTGTGTGTTCTGGTACTTGCTGTGGCAGGGAGTAATCATTTTCAAGCCGTCTGCATCTGGGAGTATGAGCCAGTGAGCCATGGCGTACTCAATCTCAAGTGCCAGTCCGGCATCAACTAACCACTGAAAATCCTCAAAGTGAGTATCTTTCACTGAAGTGTAGTATGCTTTCAGGCAGTTTATGAGTTTAGGGGTTTCTTTCATTTCGTTTTGGTAAAAGGTCATGGCCAGGAACAGTGCGCTGAAAAATAGGGCTAATTCAACCATGGTGAGAATTCCGGCAACGGTGTGCTCTCTGTATATTTTTATGTTTCCGAACTCAGGGACTATGTATGCGGTTATGAGAGGTAGCAGTAGTGCAATGAATGTAAGAAATAGGTATTTGGCCACATTGAACTCTTTCACAAATCCACTGTTAAGCGATTTCCAGCAATCATCTGTAACCAAATCATTGTCCATGAACTGAAATGTGTTTTTAATATTTTTACTTTTTCTTATAAATGAAAGAACAAAGAGATTAAAATTAATGGCCAGTAAAATGTCTATGTATAAATACGATTCTGCAATTTCCCCTTTATGATTGAGAACTACCTTGATCTGGAAAGGGGCATAATGGAGCACTGGAACTCAAAGGTGGTGCGAAAAGCGAGCGATATGCGCGGATTCTACCTTGCCAATGATGCGCTCGAAAAAATGATAGAAGGCGGAGACCCCGTGATTTATGAGGTTTACGCGGTGACGCACGAGAATGAAGGTGAGCTGTGCTACGGTGTGACCGTTCTCCACCCGGGCAAGGTTGGTGATGAATTTTTCATGACCAAGGGCCATTATCACGAGAAGCGAGACCGGGGCGAGCTGTACATCGGGCTGCGCGGGCGCGGGCTGCTGCTCATGCAGAAAGATGAGGAGGTGCAGTGGTACGAGATGCGTCGCGGCACTGTGATTTATGTGCCTCCTTACTGGGCGCACAGAAGCATAAACACTGGCACCGAGGATTTTGTGTTTCTGGCAATATACCCGGGCGATGCCGGGCACGATTACGGCACGATTGCAGAAAAAGGATTTGCGAAGATTGTGGTGGAAAAAGAAGGCCGTGTGGATATAATTAAAAATCCGCGATACTGAGTTTTTCAAACTCTTTTCTTAACTCTTTATATGTTTCTTGCAGCGCCTGGGGCACCACGCGAGTGTCGGAGAGCACGGGCATGAAATTTGTGTCTCCGTTCCACCGGGGCACAATGTGCACGTGCATGTGGTCCACGATTCCCGCACCAGCCACGCGACCCATATTTATTCCCATGTTGAATCCATGAGGGGTCATAACCTTTCTTATGATGCCCAGGGAGGCTTTTACGAGCTTGTAGATTTCCATAGCCTCATCGTCGGTGAGGTCCTCGAGCGAGGGAACGTGCCGATACGGAGCCACCATTAGATGACCCGGATTGTACGGATAGTTGTTCATTATGACAAATCCCAATGTGCCACGGTACAGAATGAGATTTTTCTCATCATCTTTTTCCTTGGGCAAAGTGCAGAATATACAGCCTTCCTGTTTTGGCATCTTGATGTACTCTATTCTCCACGGTGCAAACATATGCTCCATGTTTTCCCATATTCGTGCTTGTTTAAATCATTTTCTGAACAGCGTAAGTGCATATACTCCCGCGGCAAACAGCCCCGCCATGGAGCTGGGAGCAACGTTTACCACGAATGACATGCCTATGCCAAACAGACCGCTCACGAGTGCGATGATGAACGCACCCGCAATGGTGCCCTCCACGGTGGGAAAAGCGCGTCTTGCAGCAGCGGCGGGTATGATTAGCAGTGCGTACACAAGAATGGCGCCCACGCATTTGAGAAGAGAGACAACGCCTACCGCCATGAGTATGAATAGCAACGTCTCGTAGCGAAACACGTGCAGACCGCTGGCCTCCGCGCTTTCGGAGTCAAACACCACATACAGAAATTTTCTGAAAAATATGAGGAATATGAGCACTATGAACGTTACCGACACCACGAGAATTTCTATGTCTGCCTGAGATAGCAAAAGTATGTCTCCGATAATCAGGCCCCAGGCCACCGATGCGTATTCCCGAATCATCGATAAAAACAGTACGGCGAGGCTCATGGATACTGCGAACATTATGCCCACAGCAACATCCACATTTTCATTGCGATGCGAAGCGTAGCCTATGGCCAGTGCGAACAGAATCGCGAAGAGAAGCGCCACCACTAAATAATCCACCGTGAAGAAAGTCAGTGCGATGAATATGCCCAGTGCCGCACCCGCCAGTGCGCCGTGCGCAATTCCGGATACAAAAAAAGTGCTTCCACGGAATATCGAGAAACTTCCCACTGTGGCAGACACGGCGGATATGAGAAACACCGCGATTATGCCTCTGAGCACCAGAATGTCAAGCATGGCGGTCCCCTCCCATAACGTAGCACACGTTTCCTCTCTGAATTACGGGTATGTGTGTGCCATACAGCTTTGCCATGTTCTCCTCGTTAATCACCTCTGAAACCTGTCCGTACGCAATTAATTTTTTGTTAAGCAATAAAACGCGGTCTGTACACTCGACCATAGGATTAATGTCATGTAGAACTATTAATATTGTCATCTCTTTTTTGAGTTGATGCAGCATGTTAATCAGGCTCATTTTCGTCTTCACATCCGTGGCTGAAAATGGCTCGTCTAAAATCAGTATCTTTGGGTTTGTCATCAGAGCACGAGCGAAGAGTACCCGTTGCTGCTGTCCCCCGCTCAAAGCGCCAAACTTTGAGTTCCAGTGTTCAGCCATGCCAACCCTTGAGAGATTCTGTTTTGCAAGACTGACATATTCCTTTTTTATTGAAAGGCTTCGAGAGGTGAGGGGAAGAAGCAAAACATCTTTTACGCGGAGTGGAACGTTCATGTTTATTGTATCTCGCTGTGGAAGATACCCTATTAATTCTCTCGCCTCCTGAGGGGGTTTATTGAATATCCTTATCTTCCCACTGTACGTGATAAGCCCAAGGAGAGCTTTTAAAAACGTGGTTTTTCCCGCTCCGTTTGGCCCCATAATTACAACTAATGAGGGATGTTCTATTTCCACACTTAAGTTTTCAAGAGCGTAATAATCTCCGTATTGCACTGTAAGGTTTTCGGTGGATATTGCGGGCATTTCTATCACCGGGGTATGGGCTTACCGTGCGGGCAACATTTTGGACTGCCCAGATTCTCGTATATTCGCTCCACCGCTGCTGAGTCCACATCTCTCTGGATCTTGGTGGCCAGTGCGCATGCGGAGTTTATGTCCACTCCGTTGCGGTAAAGCAGAGTTTCTATGACACGATGTCTTCGCAGAATATCTTTCGCTACATTTATTCCGGAGTTTGTAAGGTAATATTCATGGCCTCTCTTTTCTAAATATCCAGCATTTTCCAGTTTTTTTATAAACTCATATGCTGTGGAGCGCTTTACCTGCATCTCTGCACCCAGCGATTTGGGCGTGATGGCTCTGTCCGCACCGCATATTTCGTATATGCGTGTTAAGTACCTGTACGCAGCATCGCTAAGCATTGTTAGGTAATACCTAACGGATTATTTAAAATGCATGGTGATTTAAACAATGCACTTATTCTCCCATGTATGGAGGGAATGAACCGTCTGGACTGGGCACGAGAGCACATGCCCGTGCTGAATATAATCAATGCTCGTTTTCAGGAAGAAAAGCCCTTTGCGGGCCTGAAAATCGGAATGGCGCTGCACGTGGAAGCGAAAACCGGAATCTTGGCGCTGACCCTGCGGCAGGGCGGGGCGAAGGTGCGCCTTGCGTCGTGCAATCCGCTTAGCACCGACGATAGCGTGGTGGAGGCGCTGCGCTCACTCGGCATGGAAGTGTTTGCGAAGAAGGGCGAGAGCAACGAAGAGTACTATGAAAATCTCCATAACGTGCTTGAAATGGAGCCGGATATAATCATCGACGATGGGGGTGATTTAACCACGCTTTTGCATACTGATTATTCTCATATTCCGATAATGGGTGGCAACGAAGAGACCACTACCGGTGTTTTGCGCCTGAAAGTTATGGAGCAGAAGGGAGTGCTGCGCTTTCCAATGTTCAACGTGAACGATGCGCAGATGAAACATTTTTTCGATAATCGCTATGGCACCGGGCAGAGCACTCTTAATGGTATAATGACCGCCACGAATCTCACCATTGCCGGAAAAACCGTTGTGGTGGCAGGCTACGGCTGGTGCGGGCGCGGCGTGGCGATGCGCATGCGGGGCATGGGCGCAGATGTCATTGTGACGGAGATAGACCCTGTGAAAGCGATAGAAGCGCGCATGGACGGTTTCCGCGTTATGCAAATGATAGACGCAATCCGAGAGGCGGATATGGTTGTGACAGTCACGGGAATGAAGGACGTGGTGCGCGAAGAGCATCTGCGCGCGGCGAAAGACGGGATAATTCTCGCAAATGCAGGACATTTTGATAACGAGATTAGCAAAGAGGCGCTGAACAGAATGGCAAAAAGCAAAAGAACGATACGGCGCTTTGTGGAAGAGTTCGAGCTGGGCGATAAAAAAGTTTATCTTCTCGGAGACGGCCGGCTTATCAATCTGGTGGCGGGGCAGGGGCATCCTGCCGAGATTATGGATATGAGCTTTGCCATACAGGCACTTACGGCGGAGTACATTGCTAAAAATCATGAAACGCTGGAAAGAAAAGTTTATCCCGTGCCTGAGGAGATAGACCTGCGCGTGGCAGAGCTGAAACTGCAGAGCATGGGCATTGAAATTGATTCTCTGAATGAAGAGCAGAGGCGCTATCTGGAAGAGTGGCGGGAGGGGACATAAAATATAGGCCCGTGTCGTCCAGCCCCATCATGGGTCAGGGGCTCTCCCTGCCGGGCCATGTCTATATTTGCCTCAACCATATAAACTTCACGCTTTTAAGTTTGGACCCGCAAAAATTGAAAAAATAGGTGGGTGGGATTATAATCTTCTTTTTCGCAGAGCCATAAACGCGAGTAGAGGCACTATTGTGAGAACTATCGAAGATAGTTCTGGCACTGGCTGAGGCACCACAATGCTCACCTCATTACTTGCATCACTCTCTCCCGCGCTGTTCACCGCATCTACATAATAGTAATACGTGGGGCCGTAGCTCACCGAAGTGTCGTTGTACCAGAGCTGAGTGGCGGGCACTGTGGCGATTAGTATCTCTTCGCCTGAAGCCGTACCTCGGTAAATTTTGTACGCGGTAATATTTGCACCTCCATTATTCTCCGGCACTTCCCATGTGAGATTTACGTATCCAGCGCCACTCGTAACAGTAAGATTCCTGGGGGCTGCTGGTACCGTGACCCCGACCTGTGGAGTCACGTTTACCTGATTGCTTGCGGTGCTGTTGCCCACGGCATTCTCTGCGACTACATAGTAATAGTACGTGTTTCCGCTGGATACGTTTGTATCATTGTAGCACAGCGCACTGCTATTCACTGTGGCAAAAAGAGTGAAGTTGGCAGAGCCGTTTCCTCGGTAAATAAGGTATGCGGTAATCGCAGAGCCACCGTCGTCTGCTGGTGCGAGCCATGTGAGGTTCACCCAGCTGCCTCCAGAGGTTGCTTTAAGATTGAGCGGCGC
>JAADDK010000016.1 GCA_013154005.1 Methanobacteriota archaeon | reverse complement strand
TCGTTCACCAGCTTATCATACATCGCCTTGCCATCGTTCCAGAAAGCGGGATAAAACGTGTTGGAATCATATCCCCCACCAACAATTATCACCGCGTACCGGTGATTGTAATAATGCGGCTCCTGCCAGCCGCCCGCCGGCTTGCCATAGTGCACCTCGTAGTAATCGCTCATTCCATCTCCGTCGGTGTCTTTGTTTCTTGGGTCTAACTGATACTTGTATTCCATTGAATCATTTAAACCGTCTCCATCCGTGTCCGGTTTGTTTGGGTCAGATGTGACATGCTTCCAGTGATACCTTCCAGAGGAATCATACCAGTACACATACCACCCCGCAACCTCAGTATTATCACTCAGGCCGTCGTGGTCAGAGTCCTGCGGGGTGCTGCCGCCACCGCCGGAGCCGCCTCCGCCCCCTGTATCCGGTGTCGGCGGATTAAATGTATAACTCTGATATGCATCGCTTTCCTGTGGCTCCGTGCTCACCTCCGCGTTTACACCATCCCGAACTCTGCTCAATTTCAGCACCCGAAACCGCTCTTTTGACACTTCCCAGTTGAACCCGAATCTTTTCTTTCCACCCTCGTAGCCAATCATTATGTCCTGCCAGTCTCTGAACACCATGTTTTTCCTTACAGTGCCGTTGAACAGCACTCGCTTCATGTGCCCGTGCCTGAACGGCGGCTCGGTGTATCCCGTGCCGTTGTCTTTTATCATCAATCGGGGTATGTGTATTCCATCTATTTTCCATATTATTCTGTACTCCACACTACTGTTAAATGTGAGCCACATTCTTGGATACAATGGCTCGTACAGTGAAAAGTTAACCTTCTGCCGGTACATTATGGATATGTGCGCATACACCACACCATGATGCTCAGCTTCCACCACCACAAAATGCGTGCCGTTCGCACTGTACTCTTCCTCACTGATATTTACAAATTTTATTCTCTTCCATTTGTTAAGATGAACCAGTATCTCTGGATGCACGTCTCTAACATACATTCCACCATGGGCATTAAAAATCCGGGCGTGAAGGCCATGAATCACATATTTTATGTGCCCGTTGTAAAATATGCGGCCCTTAAAGTATCCGTGATCTATCAGCTTACCATGCGGATGCGCGCCCATCGCCCCCCCCCAGCCCGCTGAGGAGCAGCACACTCACTATTCCCACTATAACCAGTCCCCATTTCATATTCCAACACCTTAATTGTATGAATAGTTTAAGATATATTTAAATGTTTTGCTCATATTTTCTGATAATTTCCAGTGATATCGCCACACTTAGTATCTCAGATCCCCGCTCCTCATGTAACAGTTGATAATCTCGGAAAAACATATGAAAAATTAAGAAAAAGATTATTCTTTAAGCGGCTCAACGCCCACTTCTTTCGCAATTTCGTTAATTTCGTTGAACACCTTGCGGTATATGGGTATGCCAATCTCCAATCTCGTCTGTGCCGTGAGATGTCCCTTCTCGCCGTGCACCCATATCCTCTCAAAGTTCGGGTGCTTTTTGGCGTTGTGCAGTTCTTCTTTCATTTTCTTCATATTTTTCTTGAACTCTTCCGCATCGCCAAACGCGCCGGGGTCAATCGCCATGAAGAAATGCCCCACATCGCTGTGCTTATCGCTCGTTCCGCCAACATGCCTGCTCCATGTTGCGCCCATCAGCACACCGCTGAGAATATCCACCAGAACGCCGAGCCCGTAGCCCTTATGTCCGCCGTGCAGCTCGCCCAGACCGCCAAGAGGGAGTATGGTGCCCTTCGGGCTCAGTATCACGTGCGGGTCCGTTATTATTTCGCCGTTCTCGGTGCTTATGCCCCAGCCCTCAGGCACTGGCTTATCCTTGCGCCGGTACACTTCAATCTTTCCGCTGGGCACCACGCTTGTGGCCATATCCAGCAGAAACGGCTCTTCTCCTTCCACGGGCGCGCCGAGCGCTATGGGATTAGTGCCCACAAATTTCTCCATCGCTCCGGTGGGTGCCACCAGCGGGCGCGAGGTGGTCAGGCTCATACCCACAAGTCCCTCTTTTGCCATCTTGTACGCATAATAGCCAGCGATGCCGTAATGATTGCTGTTCTTCACACCCACAATACCTATTCCGTTCTTCTTCGCTTTCTCGATGGCCATGCGCATTGCCCTGTACGCCACAACCTGACCAAGAGCTTCATCACCATCAAGAACCGCGTAAACGGGCGATTCTTTCACCACCTTTATGTTCGGGTTTATCTTCACGCCGCCGGCCTTGATGCCGTCCACGTATCTCTTCAAACGCTGCACACCGTGGCTCTCCACGCCGCGCAGGTCCGCCATAACCAGGTTCTCCGCGACGATTTCCGCATCTTCCTCGGGTACGTTCATGGCCATAAAAACGTCCTTGACCACTCTAAAAAGCTCGTCTCTGGGCACCCTCACATACTCATTTTCATCTACTTTCACTTTTTCAAACATACGAGGAGCATAACTTACATGGAAAAAAACTTTCCGATTTCGTCGTTGTTTAAAAATAAATCAGAGATGATAGGACATTTCTATCACGTATCCGTCCCACGCTGCACGTGCGTGACCCTGTGTTGCGTATCCAAATATCGATGAAGAGTCGTAGTCTGTGTCCATCCACAGATTGTTTACTGAGTAATATATGTTATTCAGTGTCAGTAAATCATAACTGTACTGTGGGAACTCTGATATTCCCAGCTCGTAGACAATGGGTCTTATTTCGTTGTTGAGCCAGATAATAAACGAGTCTGGAGTGGGTGTTCCATTGTACCATATAATATAAGTAAGGCGCTGATTTCCGCCTATCAGATTTACAAATATTCCAAATCTGTAGCTAATGGTCTCGTTTACGTATATATCTTTCAGAATCTGATGGAATACTTTTATCAATGATTCCTGAGTTAGATATGTGATATTTTTTGGAAAATACTTTGCAAGGTTGTTGATTGCACTGCTATCTCCTACAAGTCCAAAGTCGGTTTTAAGCACATTATCTAAACGTTCTACATACATTCGCACTGACCTGCCTCCGCTTATATTGTGGTACGATAGGAAATACGGGGTAATTGACCCTGTTTTTATACTCAAGCTGATATGCATGTAGTCGTAGTAATTGCTCATCTGTAAATTCACACCGCTTCCTGAAAGCTGACCCTGCACCGAATATTTGCCTTCCTGATACTTTTCCTGCACCGTTTTGCTGCCTAAATTCACGTTGAACTGTCGGTATCCGTTGTTTTCCTGTACCTGTGAACTTGTCACCGTGAAATCACGTGAGAAGTAGAAAAAGTGTAGCTGATTTGTGTACCCGTTAGCCTTTGCAAATACGTTGTTGAGGTCATTCTGGGCAGTGCTGAAGCCCGATGATGCGGCATTTATCCCGGTGGCTACCTCTTTGGTCGCGTTGGTGATTATTCTGTGATAGGTGTAATTCCATGCAGCAAGCTCGTCTTTTATGTTGATCAGCGCGAAGTTGGTGAATGTCGCATATCTGTTCCACACCTCGCCAATCTTCTCGTAGTCGTATATAAATGTATTGAGTGGCTGGCTTATGAAGAACGGCTTGGTTGGTGAATCTTTGCCAAGCATATTGAAGTAGCCGCGAGTGTAACTGAATGGGACATCTGTGTGAAATGCCCAGTTATCCGCCGCGGTGCAACTGTTCCAGTGTGACTCCAGGAACCATGCCGAATAAATGGGCACTTTAATGTTCAGGTTAATTGGCACTGTGCCGTTGTACCACGTGAGCCAGTGTATCCCTCCATATACCAGAGATGTGCGATCTGTGTGAAGATTCAGATTCAGTGTGCCGGATATGGTTACTGTGTACTGATACTCGTACGGTGCTTCGCTCATATCATAATCTGTATCCTGCACATCTACAAACTTGTGGCCGGGTCCGAGAGATATGCCTATATTGAGATTCTTTCCCGCTTCAAGGTAATCTGGCTGGAAATCCACCCACACGGTTTCGTTCTTTGTCCTATGCATGTTTGCGTCCTGGAAATGAGTGGTGTCCCAGAATATGTGGCGATTGGAGTGGACAGAGGGGAATATTGGAATGGAACTGTATCTTGCGTTGAGAATTATGTTCTTTTCCATAACCTGATATGAGTTTGGAATCCATTTTGCTAGTTCTCCCAGAAGTCCATTTACGGAGTAGGATGATCCCGCTCTTATACTGTACAGCATCTCTAAAGTTCTGCCTGATGCCTTGTCCAGATCAACACTGCTTCCTGCAATTCCTGGTACTGATCCGCTATCACTGTACTGCCAAAAGCTCCATGAGCTCCATTTTCCTGTTCTGGGTGTGGCATTTGGATTGTATGTCCAGTCTGCAATCCATAGTGGCCACTGTGTGACTGATGAATCTAAGTTTGTGGCATAATTCACATTAACGTAAATTATCGGCGTAATTCCTGTTTTAGCCTGCACTTCTTTCTCGAATTCATTCGCCCAATTGCTTAGTGCGCTCCAGCTCAAACCTCCTGTTTGCTCCAGATCCAGTGCCGGTGGCAGTGACATGTAACTAAGGTAAGGTTTAATCACATCTACAAAATGGTCAGCTTCTGCAATTGGGTCATCACTTGGTTCTGCAAAGTGATATGCTCCCACTTTCAGTCCTGCCGCACTCGCACCCTGGACATTGGTGGAGAACAGAGGATCCACATAACTTGTACCCTGACTTGCCTTTACAAATACAAAGGTGTATCCTGCGTTGCGTACCTTTGTCCAGTCTATTGTTCCCTGATAATGCGATACGTCCAGCCCCAGTCCGGTAACATGGGTGGTATTATTTCCTCCACCGCCTCCACTGCTGTTTCCCGGGTTTACGGGTGGTAATCCAGCTATTCCCAAGATTGGTAATCCTACACGCCACCTTACAAACTTATAGAAATTAGATAAATCTGAATCGCTCTTTGATTTGTATGATCCATTGTCAGTTATGTAATCCATAAACGTTCGTAAATCTCCAAATTGTTTTACTATGAAATATGCCTTGTTGAAATATACGTATGGCCAGAACCAGAAATTCAGATTTTTTATAAGTCCATCTTGACCCACCACTTTCTGTCTTGCATCTTCCGTTTTCTGTTTGACATCGTTCCATACGTTTTCGTGGCTGTATATGGGAATTCCCACACCTCCTTTTTCGAGTCCTTTTTCAATGGCTTTTTCCCACATAAGCTCTCTTATATCGTTGTACGCATCACGGGTAAGATCTCTATGAAAATTAAATGAGCCGTTGTGGTTTCCCACTCCATAGAATGGATAGCCGGAGTACGGTGTGGGCCATGTGCTGACCTGATGATGAGATGGATAATGATTACAGTCTGAGTCATAAGGTCCTGCATCGTCTGTATGTGAGGGATCTCCGCCGTCATATAGATTTTTCATTGCCTGATACCACAGATCGACGGTGTCTTTTGTAAGGTAATAAAGATATGCATCGTTATCTCCTGTCGAATTTTCTCTATATGCACCATACTTCCACCATGTTTCTTTCAGCGGATATATCCATTTTGAAAATGTATTTGACGCCTGGGTCAGCGGCCCGTTAACTATTTCCTGGGTGCCGTTTATTAATATTGTATTTTCGTCTTTTGGATTTCCGGCCAGGTTTATATTGCGGTTATCGATATAACTTAACATGGAAGCATCATAGGCCGCAAAATCTATGAATCCTTTCTGGGAGGTATTATCCCATGTATTTGACCTCTTTTTCATAGACCTGGTAAGTGCATCCATCACATACTCCAACGTACTAAGATATGGATCACTGCCTCCTTTGTAATGCTGATGCTCTTCTATAAATGATTGCTTTACTAGCTGATATTGATAATGGCCGATATGTACATATGGCGGATCTGTGGAGGTTCCCAGGGCATAAAGTTCGAAGTTTTTAGGTTTGGGTCCGAGTATCAGGTCCACGGTATTTTCCACAGGCATGTTCCATATTACCCAGTGCAATGTAACTGTCTGGTCTGGTTCATATATGATGTATGGGGGTTTGGGCAGTATGATTACTATGTCAAATTTCTCAGTGATGTCTACTTTTGCGTAGTGAGGTATAATTATTTTAGGTATTTGAAGCCAGCCTCGCCACACGTCCAGATACTTGGCCAGCATATCCTTAATCCAGTCGTCACCTTTCTGTTTTATTTTTTCCCAGTTAAGCAGAGGTTCTTTAAGCGTTGGGTCTGCGTACAGATCATTGTTTGTCCAGAATTCTCGTAGTAATTCGTAAACGAATCTATCTGCATAGCTGTATATGCTCTGACCCAGTATGCGATTTGCCCATACGTATGAATTCATATGGTTCCAGAGGAAATAGATATCCGCAGCGTCAATGGTTCCCTTTTTAAGATACTGGTCGATAATCGTGCCGATACCCATTTTAGCTGCGGTGTTCTTATCATACGTTCCAAAATAACGTACACTTTCTAAGAGCAGGGCAAGATTCACTGCCTTTTCCACATCTGCTTTTGTTAATACCTGGGTAACCGAAACGTTATATCCACCATATTGCCCCGCAGCATCGCCTATAAGTATGCGGTATTCGGTTATCGTTGTAAGAATATATTTGATAAGTCTCCCAAAGTCTCCCGCGTTGGTGGTGGAGGTTCTGAATTCATCAAATTCGAATTTTAAAAGTGGAAGTGGGGAATATACGATACGATTGAACTTCATTAATCTTTTCATTACGAATCCGCTACGTCTATCCTTAAATGTGTAATTGAAGTATCCCACCACATATGGGTATACGGGTAACTGAGTTTGCTTTTTATATCCCTCCTGAAGATTGTCCAGTCCGTAAGTATAGTCTATCCATTTTAGTTTAAAATCTTTTATAAAAGCTTTTGTTTTTTTGTAATCCATAACCACTTTTACAGTATAATTATCAACTTTCACGACGTAATCCTGGGTTATTATAGGAAATGTGGCATTTATGTAATTTGACATGTTTTGTTCTAAATATTTTTGAATCATATACAACTTGGGATCTCTCTGTTTCGTTATATTATGTATGATTTCCATCAGACTGTGGTACGCTTTCTCTCTTACCATATCATTTATGTTTCTAAGGTCCTGGTCCGATTCCTTATAGAATTTATCTATGCTTATTATATTATGTCTGCCCAGTATACTTGCGTATATGCCCGCCAGTAAAAGCATAAGCACAAATATTATGGCAAACACATACGCAAACGGTATTCTTCCACCCTCCTTTTTTATTATTTTCATTTAACTCACCCTCCATACATATAGTGTTATGGTTGCTTTATCATTATTAGTGGGCATATCGATATATGTGGTATAGCTCATACGGTTTGCAGGCAGATATTTTGCGCCTATGTAAAAACTTACATTATGATACGAGGCATGTAAGGAATATCTGTATATTGGGGTGGTGAGGTTGTAGAGAATAGTATCTATTTTGCTTTCCAGCCCCGTTCTGAGAGAAGGTATCCATACATCGCCATGCTCACGTAAGTACAAATCCTCGGATATGAGATGCTCCACTGTTTTATCCTCTAAGATTATTTTCTGTCCAGAGGTGGTATCGTACCATACATATCGCACGGTTGATTTAAGAACTGCATATGTTAAATCCTGGGTGTACCTAACTTCGTTTTTTTCCAGCATGAATACCGACGTATTTGAAGATACTATTACATAGCCCATCAGGAGTATCAGAACAAGAATTGGTGCGATAAGCGCAGCATCTATAACTGCAGACTGTCCCCGATCTACCTCCATGCTACCACCTCTAACTTAGCCGCATGAATTTCATGGTCGCTTACCCATATGTCCACGGGGTAAATGACAACCACCCTGTAATATCCATAGGAGTTGCTTATATTACCCCATTTTTTGGAATAATGATAGTAATCACTTACATCTTCTATGGTCATTGAAAATTTGAAGTTTGGTGTGAGATCCTTTTTAAGGTCCTCCATGGTTACACTTTTAATTTTATGATAATCAAATAGCCCTTCCACACCGTTGTGTATCAGTGGCTGGTATCCCATTACTTTCATTACAAAATTGTATACCTCGTTAACAAGTTCTTCTTTCTGGTACTCAGTGGCTTTCATTGCGCTGTAATATGCGGCGAATGTTATAGATGATACAAACAGGATACTTACTACCGCGAACAAAATTATTTCTTCGAAGAAACCAGAGGTTGCATTTTCTTTATACATTCATTACCACCCCATGTGCACTGTATGATAAATATACCTCCATAACCCCCAATATCTCGCAAACACCACAAATTAAGTCAACGACAACTTGACCCATTCTCATTATGAGAAAATATAGCGTAACACCTATTTATGAGTTTCGCAAAAAACTCAGGAATCTCAGAAAAATTTTCCCATACGTTTATATACTTATGTGCGCATTGCAAAACCATGCATGACCGTGCCAACGAGGACCCCGTGAGTGCAATTCTTTCAGCACTCAACGAACTCGCTGAAAAAGCGTCCAGTATGGATAGGAGATTGATGGGTGCGTTTTATTTGCTTCTTGTATGGCTTATTTTTGCGGTTGTTCTCTGGGTTCTCTCTATAATCTCGCTCACTCCGTTTGACATAATTTCTTACGCGGTGCTTATTGTTATAGTTCTTGTAACCATGCTGAGATTGGTGGATATTAGAGAGAGTCTTGCTCGCGTGATACGCAAATATGAAGTGTATCGTTTTATCGAGAGTGCGGATTTAAGTATCCCTGAGGGAGTAAATGCTGTTGAGCGTTTCCTGAACTACCTCAACAGACAGTATGATTTTCAAAAGATACTCTCCAGAAAAAACGGTAAAATTTACAGGAATCTGAAAATCGGTGATGTGAGCTTTGATGTATATGCAGAGATTAAGCCTGGTGTGTTACGCAAGGGAAGAGGTTATTCCCTATATGTGGTAAGTGTTGAGCATGCGGATGTGAAAACACTCCGGAAGATATGTGAGCATGCAAAGAACAATTCCCGTGACCGGGGAGTTGAGTTGAGCAGAATAGTGGTGCTGGCGAGGAGTGTTGGAGACGATGCTTATGAGTATGTCACATCTGGCAATATAGAGGTTCCGCTGCAGATTGTGGTGGAGATGGATGATGGAACCTATGATTGCATACCATTTATTGCACCCCGTCCGGATCATCTCCCGTGAGCCACTCTGGATATCCGACATATTTGTAGTGGTCCTTTAATTGCTCCCTGTAAAGTTCCATGTAGAATCTATTCCATTTCCTGAGATGAAATATCCCCTTTCTTGTTATTTTCACCAGGGTCTTTTTTCCCGACGTTTCAAGATATATTAGACCTTCTTCTTCGAGTTCTTTAAGCACCTTTTCTGTCATTTTGTGATTGCTCCGTATCTCATGTCTTATATCCGACTTGGAAATTTCGTATTTTGCTTTGGCCAGTATGCTATTTATCTTTTCGTCGAGGTGACTCTGATATATGTTGATGTTTAGAGCATGCGCTAGCATATTTAAGATGATTACTCGATATACTTTGTAGCTCTTGTATTTATGAGCCAATAATTCAAAATCTTAAAGGTTCCTTTTAATAGTTTCGGAACATTTGTTCTTTCACACATTTTGCAATGCTCTTTTTGTCATTTTTTCTCAGGATTGGCGGGAATTTGCTTAGAAAAGGGAGGAGCTCTTTATCATGAATCACGGTCACTGAGCATCTGTGGATTTGCAACCTTCCCTGCGCATTCATAAACACCACCACGGGCCTCACATGGGTGTGAATTCCGCAATTTTCAAGTAATCGTGATAGTGCGTTGGCATGCCTGAGTGCCTCTTCCGATGGTGAGTTTATATGTTCTTTTTTTCCTCTGAGTATCCGATACCATATGCCTGACTCACAGTGAATTTCTCCAGAATAGTTTTTTACTTCAAATGCGAACACACCCCGCTTGCTGATGAGCAGCGCGTCAATATCACCGTATTTGAGAGGCACACCGTAAAATTTGTATCCATCTGTTTGGCTCAGAATCTTTTTGAACTGCTTTTCACCCATTGCTCCGGCTCGATATATACGCTCCTCCGCGCTGATTTTAAGTGCCCTTTTTCCAAGTAATGCAAAGATTAAGCCAGAGAGCAGAGTTGCCAGGGATATTATAATACCATGCTGTTGAGAACCTGCTCGAAATGAAATGTATATGGCCGTTAAAAACAGCACGAACGATAGGATAAAAAATGAAAGTGCACGAACCCGGCGTTTTCCTCTGAGCTCACGGTATTTTCGTTCCGGGTAGGTTCGTGTCAACTGTGGACACTCCAAAAAAATCAGGAGAGAAGTGCGTCGGCAACCTTCTCTGCAATCTCTATACCCGCGCGCGCCTGCCCTTCCTTGGCCTGAGCGCCTATGTGGGGTGTGAGCACCACATTATCCAGCTCGAACAGTTTGCTCTCTTTCAGTGGCTCGTGCTCGTAAACGTCCAGCGCCGCACCGTACAGTTTGCCCGATTTAAGCGCATCGTAAAGTGCCTCTTCGTCCACTATGCCGCCCCGGGCTGCGTTGATGAGAATCGCGCCGTCTTTCATCTTCTCCAATCTCTCTTTGTTGATGAGATGCTTGGTCTCTGGAAGAAGCGGCACATGCAGAGAGACCACATCGGATTCTGCAAGAAGCGAGTCGAGTTCTCTGAACTCCACGCCCAGCTCGCGGGCCTGCTCGTCACTGAGCTTGAACACATCATAGTAAATGACGCGCATTCCGAAAGCACGGGCTCTTTTCACAACCTCTCTGCCAATTCTGCCTATGCCTATCACGCCCAGCGTCTTGCCGTACATCTCTATGCCCTTGCACTTCTTCTTGGGCCAGGCACCCTTGCGCATCTCTCTATCTGCGTAGGCAATTTTGCGCATCACTGCTAAAATCAGTCCGATGGTGAGCTCGGCCACGCTTATGCTCGTTGCACCCGGGGTATTGAGTACCTTTATGCCCTTGCTCTTTGCGTACTCGACATCTATGTTGTCCAGTCCCACGCCCGCTCTGCCGATCACCTTTAGATTTTTCGCAGCATCAATCATCTCTCTGCGAACCTTGGTGGCCGAACGAACGATTATTGCGTCGAGCTCCGCTACGTGATTGATGAGCTCATCTTTGGGAATTGAAGAGAGGTCCAGCACTTCAATGCCCCTGCTGCGGAGCACCTCAAAACTTTCCTTGGCCAGCGCATCACATATGCCCACTTTCATTTAGTACACCCCCCAAGATTCCAGAATCTCGTCCACACTGTCGAGGAGAGCCATAATATCTGCAGGTGTGAGCTGGCCCATGTGCGCAATGCGGAATGTCTTTTCTTTCAAATTCGAGCCGTAGCCGTTGGACAGCATCATACCTCTTTTTATCAGCTCTTTGTTGAGCTCCTTGACGGATATGCCGTGAGTGTTCTTTATCGTCGTCACGGTCACGCTCTCGTATCCCGGCTCGGCGAAAAACTCAAAACCGCGCTTCTTCACCCAGTTGTGCACCAGTTTCTGCATCTTCAGGTGCCTTTCGTACCTGCCCTGATAGCCTTCTTTGAGCATCAGGTCCAGCTGCATGTCCATGGCGTATAGCAGAGAAACTGCCGGCGTGGACGGATGCTGTTTGTTTTTCTCGTATCTTGCCAGCATGCGCACAAAATCGAAATAGAAACCCTTGTTCTTCATGTTCCTGCTTCTCTCCATCGCGTCCTCGCTGACAAACGCCACTGCCAGACCCGGAGGGAGTGCAAGTGCTTTCTGAGATGATGCGATAACCACGTCGTAGTTATCAATCTTAATCATATCTCCGCCCAGCGAGGACACCGCGTCTATGGCGATTAGCGTGTCATTCTCGTGGGCTATTTTTGCAATTTCGTCGGTTGGATTGCGCACACCCGTGCTAGTCTCATTGTGTATCTGTGCCAGAAGCTCGTATTTTTTCTTCTCCA
Organism: Methanobacteriota archaeon; assembly: GCA_013154005.1. Taxonomy (GTDB): domain Archaea; phylum Thermoplasmatota; class Thermoplasmata; order Thermoplasmatales; family Aciduliprofundaceae; genus JAADDK01. Next base: position 26,358 of record JAADDK010000016.1, on the reverse strand, counting down.
TGGCTTCGGCAATCATCTCCGGTTTCACTGCCTTGCCCCAGTCGGCCCATACAAGGTCCGCTTCTTTATCGTTGGCAAGGCTCATCTCGTACCAGCGCTTGCTGAACGCGCCGCAGGCACCGTGCAGCACATGCTTTGCAGCCAGATTTCTTATGGTGCCCTCCATAACACCGGAGCCGCTGGACGTGAAAACCAGAGCGTAGTGCTTGGTGCCGAAGAATTTCTGCAGTTTTTCCACTATACCTCCGTAGAGATCTGTCATCTCGGAGGTGCGGTGTCCAATCACTCTCTGAGCCATAACGAGACGAACTCTCTCATCCACTTCCGTGGGTCCGGGAATGAACAGTTTGGGGGTATTCTCTATCATAACATCACCGCCGGGATATCGCAATTATGAATATTAAGTTTTCACAGAAATAGAAGAAAAAACGAGTTTCGTTATTTTCTACGCCGGCGTGTTATGAACAGCAGAGCCAGAGCAGGAGCGACCCATACGAGCCCTGAGAACTCTGGAACCTGCTCCCAGTTCGCGGTTTCGGTGGTAACGTCCTGAATTGTAAAGTTAGCTGGATTTGCAGTGCCCGAATAACTGCCCGTGCCCGAGCCGGTCCATGATGTGAACGCAAATTCTTTACCGCTACTGTCGGATACCGGGGAGTCCACCTTTATAGTTACCTTACAGCCCGCATCGTACCAGCCTGAACCAGGTGCCGAATAGTTTTTAGCAGCGCCGAAAAGCTGCCCCGATGAGTAGCCAGTATCGTAGGTGGTGTTAATGGTTAGATAGAACTGCTCATAGTAGTGCCCGGTGATGGTGGTGGATGCAGAGATTGTCCCTGAGGGTGGAGTCTGGGAAATCCATCTGTGTCCTCCCGCATCGTTGGAGAGATTGGATTCTGCAGCATAGGAGTATGATGAGCCGCGGTCAACGTACACGGTCCAGTAATAATCATCATTTGGCCATACATAATGGGTTACTCCTTCCACCACATAGGAGACGTTAACCCCATTGTTGCTGTGCATGGGGGTATGTGGACCGGCATTGTCTGTATAAGCGTAAAATTCTACCTTATATCCACACCACAGGAAAATATAATAATCTCCGTAATCCGCAGTTGAATTTATGGATACTGTTGCGGTCCATGTTCCGGCGGTATCTCCCAGTTGAAGCTGGTAAAATATTCTTTCCACGCCACCCGTCCCTGCACTTGCACTGGATGCTTTTTCATTGCCATTGGGATCATAAAGTGCGATATTGAAATTTGCGCCGGAGTTGGGTGCCATTCCCACATATATAACGGCATGTGTTGAGATCAGTGTTGAATCAATTGAAAAGGTCCAGTTATCTGAAGGGTCGTTGTAATTTGATTTGCCATTGTATGCCTGGATGATGTAGCCATATGTTCCTGCTCCCACTGTACCATAATTTATGGTTGAGGGATTGTTATCCGAATCACTCTGCACATGGAACCATACATCGCACCAGCCATCCGGCCCATCTGTGTATGCATACGGAGCGGATGTTCCACCAGACCATAATTTTGTGGTAAGATTATATGTGAAAGTAACGTATCCGTAATCGTCATCACTGCCGCATAACCCAGAATCAGCTTCATAAACATGGATTCCTATCTGAACGGTGTCCCCGGTCACGGAATAGTTTGTGTACGCATCATCACCCGACCAGGAATTCTGGTCATCTCTCTCCGGGGACTCAAATACCTCATTGCCTATCCACACATAGTAATATATATCGTTTTCTCCGTTGCAATCTGATTCTCCTGAGTAATAATCTACCACATGAACAGTAACAGCATGCGTGCCCGCACCCAGCTCAGTACTCGGTGCATGAGGCATGTAAAGTGGCCCGAGCCGGGCATCGTCCAAACTCTTTATACCTTTTGCCACCGCAAAAGCAGTATGCCAATCTGAGAGATTTTCAGATAATTTATATACAAGCCACTCTATCGTTCTTATCTCATCTGCATCGTACCAGTTCGGTTTGTATGGCCTGAAATAACCAAATTCCTTGAGCCGGTATCTCTCAAGGTCATGGGTATAGTGAAGAATCTCCCATTCTTTTGTCTTGATGGTTAAATTCTGCCATTCTTCTCTGAAAATTGATTCGTTGAGCAACTGCACTCTATATACTGGTTTATCAGGTGCCTCTTTTTTCAGTTCTCTGAGTTTATTTGCTGCATATTTTTCCTCTTTGAAATGAGATACGTTTCCGTCAATGAAATCACTGGCGGTGAACACATGATTTTTCTCTGCTCCCTCTGAAAGATTGAGGGATGAGATCCAAGAGGTCAGCGTGTTGAGCCGCACTTCATTTCCGAATTTCTGTTTTAGCCATTCTCCGTATGCACCTGCTTCAAAATCGTCTTTTCCTGGGGCCATGTATTCTGTTGAGTTTTGGGGCTTGGTTTTGTTTGTATGTGGAATGGGCATGGGAATATTATTTGATTTTTGAAATGGCAAATGCGCGGTATCCTGCCATAGTTTTTCATAGCTTACAATTCTGTAAACCACGTTTCTGCCGGTGATTGATATTGGAAGCTTCATCTCCAGCTGTTTCCAGCCTTCGGCAATATTGGTATGCAAATCGAAACTAAGAGTTTTGTTTACAAATTTACCGTTTCGGTATTCCAAAAAGTTGTATCCTTTGATGGTGCCAGAGAGTCCGTAGAGTCGGAACAGATACTGAGCATAGATGCCTCCAATGGGATACCCATTATTGCCGCTTATGTATATTTCAATGTAATCATACGGATATTCAGGTTTAGGCGCTTTTGGTGGTCCTATATACACACTTACGAATTTTCCCCGATACTGCAGTGGAAATGCAGTGGTGTTGGGTATTGTTGTGTTAAGCCACATATCCGGTCCCTGTGGATAGTCAGGGATGCCATCGCCGTCCACATCCGGGTACCGGGTGCCGTTAATTACCACATAACTTTTGTCATCGGGTATGCCATCGTTATTAAAATCGTGCGGGTACGGGTCAAGGTTATCGGGTATGGTGTCTCTATCACTATCTTTTACAGTAGTCCCATACACAGGGATGATTGTTCCGGAAGCTATCTCTCCTTTGGTTTGAAGATAGAAATATGAGTTGTTGTTTGCCATATATTTGGCGTAAGATACTATGTCCACATTGGGCGGCAAATCGTTTACTGGGGCACTGTGTCGATACGGGGCCCAGTCGTAAAAAACGCCATCTATTCTTGGTGCAGAAGGTGCTTTTTTCACATAATATCCATCGCCAGTCACAAATTTAAATGAGTTTACGCCCGTCAGATTTTTTACTGAAAGTCGTATGGTGGACCCGGAGGTGCCTCCCTCAAGATATTCAATGCGGATCACCTTCGTTTTATCCAGAATTAATGAGGAGTTTAGCAGTATTTTTCCATCTTTTATAGGTATGTCTTTTCCGTCTATGATTGCCCGAAGATGAAGTGAGCTGGCATTACCCATATTGTCCACGGATATTGAGGTTATTTTTGTGGGTGATTTGAATGTATTGTTGAGGTAGAGTGTGCCTACTGAAGTCCCGTTTTTTACCACACCCCCACCCAGTTCCATCTCTGCGAGCACAACAGGGTGAAATAGACCTATGGGGTATCCTCTATGCTCGCCGTCTACCAGCATAACCACGGCATTTCTGGTAAATATGTTTTTGGGAACCTGCATTTCTATACCATAGTGATATCCGGCCACTTTAAAGCCACCTGAATTTTTCCATAATGCCCAGTTTGTAGGATTATTTCCTTCAAAAGAATAGATTGTTCCCTGAAGTTTGTTTCCGATATTGTGAATGAGGAGTCGATAATCGGCCCCTATACTTCCCATCCAGTATCCCGAGTCAGGATTTCCATCGGAATCCACAAATATGGATACACCCAGTTTAAGGGACAGGTCTCCGGCTATATAGAAATAGTAATTGTTGCCGTATTCGCCCATTTTGAAAATTTTTATTTGAGAGTCGAATGTGTGGTATCCCGGTATGCTGTTCCAGTCATCAAAATTTCCATCTATTTTGAATGGAGAGTTCATGAAGTACAGCCCTATCAATGTGCCCGCTACTATACCCAGTACAATCAGGATGGCAAGATATCTTCTTGCTCTAACCCGTTTTTCTACAGTTATTAACTGGACTCCAAACCCATTTACGAGACCATTTTTGAATTTTGGCTTTTTTGGAGCGCTCTCTTTAATTGGGAGCTTCTTCTCCTCCATGTCTGATTTTGTGGAGAGAACTATTCCTGATTTTATGTAATCAATTTTGCTGGATACATCCAGTGCCTCTTCTATGTTGCCAAGTGCTTCGAGAATTTTTTTCAAATCTTCCCACAGTTTTATATTTTCAGGGTCTTTTGATATCTCAATAAATAGCTCTACGTATCTGCTCATATACGTTTGGTACTCCACTGGGTTTATGTCTTTGAGTACATATCCACATGATCCACATTCATATTCCAGTTCGGTGACTATTGCTCCACACCCCGGGCACAGGGTCTCTTCGGCAATAAGCTCATCTGGCACGTTTTCAGGGTTGCTCTCTCTGGCTGCTTTTATAATTAAAAATGCTATGTATTTAGATACCCCGAGAATTTCCGAAATCTCCTCTGGAGTGGAATTTCGGATTCTTTCCAAATCATATCCTTTTTTTAGAAGTATTCTTGATCGCTCCTCTCCAATAAATGGGAGCCTTAGCATCTCGGTCATTGTGTTATCTTAATACCATTTATTGTAGATAAAGATTTTCTAAAAAACAACAGGTTTTTATCCATTTTTGCGATTATGAGGTGATGCGGTACACAATTTATCTGGATTATCGGGAAAAAAAGATTAAAAAATTGATGTTTGATGGATTTGAGAACGTTATCTCTCTTCCTCTTCCCGTGGGAGATATCTTTGTTGTGGTGGACGGTCAGGGGGTGCTCATCGAACGTAAGAGTTTAACTGATTTTGGAAACAGTATAAAGGACAATAGGTTGTGGGAGCAGTTGCGGAGGATGTTTGTGGATGGCGTGCTGGGGATACCGGTGGTGCGGAGATTGCTTTTAATTCATGGCCCCGTCGAGTTAATGAGCGAAAGTTCAGGATTGACATGGGGTCAGATAATAGGTGCTCTTCAGGACATCCAGTTTAATTATAATATTCCGGTATTTTCTGTGCCTGATGATAATACTTTTTTGGAGTTTATTCGAATCCTTATTAAGCGGGAAAATGAAGGTAAAAACAGTGGTGAGATTAAAGAACTCTGGAGCAAAGCTATACCCCGCAAGGATATGAGTGATGAGGAATGGAAAGTTTATGTTCTATCCTCACTTCCTTTTGTCGGAGAGAAGCTTGCTAAAGAACTGATACGGGAGTTTGGCACAATCGAGAAAGTGGCACGGGCAAATATTGCTGAGCTGAAAAGGGTTAATGGAATCGGTGATAAAAAAGCACGGAGGATTTATAAGATATTTCATTGAAGTGGTATGGAAAGCAGGTACAGAAATAATCCTGCAGAAACGAAGCATGCAAACTCTGTTAGAATTCCCATTCCGATTTTCCAGTATTTGTTTACCGGACAAGCTTTGTTTTCTTTTTCTGCAAGCAGTGCGGGTATGGCCTGAAACGAACCATACACCAGAAACACATACGGCCACGCAAATATCTGCAAACTTAAAAGAAGTTTTCCGGTCTGTTCAAATACTATCCCAAAAATTCCACCTATTAGAAAGACTTCTGTATGAGTGAATCTGAACTTTTTTCTCACCATACTCCACACCAGCGCGAATCCGCCATAGTATCCGAGCGCAAGGTACAGGTCTGTGAACGGAGCGGGATTAAGAAGTATTCGCTGATTCGGATGTCTGGGCAGATTGTCAATAATTGCAAATGTCTCAGTAAGAAGCCCGAACAAAAGAAAAACAATAAAATACTTAACGGTCGGTGCACCCGGGAGCTTTTCATAGCGCTGTTGCAAAGGCTCTTTGAGGTAGAGCATCAACGCATATATTGAAAAAATAAGCCAGGTGCACCCCATAACCGGGATTAGCAATACCGGGATTACCGCCAGAATAAGATACAGTGCCCGGCTCATATAGTTCCTTTTTCCTTGTGCAGTTCGTACCACATATGCTCTATCTCTGCAAATATCAGCTCGGAAGCAGTGCACACCGCGCCCGGCGAGCCCGGCGTGAGAAACACGATTTTTCCTGCAACCACTCCGGCGGTGGCCCGGCTCATCATGGCCGGCGTGCCAATCTCCTCATAACTTTTAAGCCTGAACAACTCTCCGAACCCCACAAGTTCCTTATCAAACACGGAAACCACAGAATCGTAAGTTACATCTTTTCTACTTATGCCCGTGCCTCCGTTCACAATCACCGCATCGCAGGATTTGAGCATGTTGAACAGCGCGCTCAGTATCTCAAGTTTGTCGTCTTTTACCACCTCGTACCCGCATACCGAGTGCCCGTGCCCGGTTATTTTATCTTTTAGAATTGCCCCCGACACATCATTTTCCCTGTCACGGGTGGACGACACCGTTATAACTCCAACGTTCAGAGAATATCGATGTTTTTTATGCTCTTTATGTCCCATATCACTCACCCTTGATTTTCTCGAGAACTTCAATATCCTTTATCTGCGTCATCGGATACTGCCCGTGCTCATCCTTTTCCAGGTATTTTACCATGTCCCAGATTGTCAGCAGCGCAACGCTCACTCCGGTCAGCGCTTCCATCTCCACCCCTGTTTTGTAGTGTGCCTTTACCTCGCATTCCACATCGATGCGATTTCCGTGCACTTTAAACTCTATTTTCACGCTTTCCACAGGTATGGGATGACAGTGGGGAATCAGCTCTGGAGCGCGTTTAACCGCCAGCATACCCGCTATTTTTGCGGTTTCGAAAACGTCTCCCTTCTTAACCTCACCCTTGCGAATAACTTCCATTGTGGTGCTGCGCAGCACTATTGTGCCACGGGCTCGAGCAACCCGGGTGACGGGGGGCTTGCTGGAAATATCCACCATACTCATACTCGCAATATGGGAAGGAAGGATATTAACTTTATTTCTTTATGCGAATCTCTATTTTTCCGGTGATTTCGCCCATGAGAAGTTTGAAATTCAAGATTATGTGAATGGTAACAAGAACGCCCATAAGAAAGCCAGATATGGTATGAAGTTTTCCCACGTTATGTGGTCCTGTATGGAGGTACAGCAGGATTCCAGTTATCATAACCACCACAAAATCAATTAATAGCACTATGGATAGTGCGGCCTTTCCTTTCAGCAAAGCTTTCTTGTTCATGCTGGGGTGCATGATGAGGAAATATTAAACAATTCCTGCACGGTAAATTTTTTTACTGAATTAATCTTTAACCGGCGTATGGTCTGGTGGATTTACGCTCTGATAACCATGCTAATGTTCGGCACGACGAATTTTCTCGTAAAGTATGCTGGGCACAGTGGTATGGATTCTGTATTCACGTCCATTGTACTGTGGCTAGCCACAGGGGCCACAGGTTTTGTGTTTCTTCTGATTTATCACCGTGAATTTGCAGAAAATCTTAAGAACACCAATCCTTGGCTTCTTCTGCTTCCTATATCTGCAGGTGTGGCACTGGCGATGGGAATGTACGCCATAAAAATTGCACTTACCAAGGGCCCCGCTGGCCCCACTGTGGCAATAACGGCAGCCAATGCGTTCATAGTAGCGTTTCTGGCATATGTACTGCTGGGAGAGGACCTGTCACCTCTGAAAATCATAGGTATGCTGGTTATATTTGCAGGAATAATCCTGCTAACCCTCTAAAATTTTTGCATCTTTTACATGAGAACATTTAAATATAATGGATATTAGGGCAGACTATGATTGAAGGTAAATTTCTTGGTGGCGCGGAGGAGGTTGGCAGCCTTGCACTGCACCTTAAAATGAACAATACGAAGATGCTAATTGATTACGGACTTACGCCCTCAAAGCCTCCGGCATATCCTCCCATGGCACCCCCAATGGATGCGGTATTTGTGACTCATGCGCATTTGGATCATTCCGGGATGCTTCCAAAGATATCCAGCACTTATGATGCAAATATATATATGACTGAGGCAACAATGGCTGTGCTTCCTCTTCTTCTGAATGACACAATTAAAGTTGCTAAAATAGAGGGTTTTCCGATACCGTATATGAAAGAAGAGATTGAAAATCTTATGGAATGTATAGTCCCCATGGGCTATGCGGAGCGTATTGAGCTTGGCGAGATTGAGGTAACTCCCCATAATGCGGGGCACATTCCGGGAAGCACCATGTATGAAATAAAGGGAGATAAGACACTGCTTTTCACAGGAGATATACAGACAGTAAATACGCATCTTGTCTGGGGCGCAAAACCTGTTAAAACCGATATACTGATTATGGAAAGCACTTATGCGGGTAGGGAACACCCTCCCAGAGAGGAGGTTGAGCAGAGTTTTAAAGCAAAAATCGAAGAAATCGTGGATAGAGGTGGTACTGCCATAGTTCCTGCATTTGCTGTGGGGCGCACGCAGGAGATTATGCTCGTGCTTGAAAAGATGGACCTAGAAATCTGGCTTGATGGCATGGGTAGATTCATAAATAATGTGTATCTAAAGTATCCCAAATATTTGCGTTCCGCAAAGCATCTTAAAAGAGCGCGCAACAAAATGAATATTGTAAAGCGAAGAAAAGATAGGAAAAAAGCTATGGAGGGGGATGTCATAATCACCACCGGCGGTATGCTGGAGGGGGGTCCGGTGCTTCATTATATAAATTATCTTAAAAATGACATTCGAAGCGGTATTCTTCTTACTGGCTATCAGGTTGAAGGTACCAATGGCCGATTACTTATGGATGAAGGTATTCTTGACCTTTATGGTATAAAAGAGAAGATTGATGCGGAGATTTCCTTTTTCGATTTCTCTGCTCATGCGGGGCACAGCGAGCTTATAGAGTTTGCGGAAAAGTGTGAGCCTGAAATTGTGGTCTTGATGCACGGTGATAATCGCGAAGCACTCGCGGAGGACCTGAAAACCAGAGGAATGGAAGTGCTTATCCCCAAAAATAATGAGGAGTTTGAACTTTAGTTTTTTATTTTGCCCTTCTCACCGTTATGGGTATAACTCCTTTTTCATATTCGTAAATTGCGATTTCCAGAGGGTCATAAATGTTATCTGGAATGTGAATTATTACCGGCGCACCCATGGCTATCTGCAGGGCACGAGCACCGATTATTCTTGCCTTTTCAAATCTTGTGTATTCCATAAAAACCACCAGCCAATGGGGTTTAAAGGATGGTCATATTTAAGGTTTTCTCATGTGAATTGAAGATGAGAATGCAAATCTTTATGCATAATAATTTGCATATCTTGCCATATGGCGGACGTATCCGAGTTGAGAGGTAAAATTGAGGGTATGATTAAAGCAGGAGATTATCAGGCTGCTATGGAAATAATTGAGAGAGAGATGCAGGATGTAACTGAGCCGTTTGATCAGGGGCTGCTTCTTTATGAAAAAGCCAGTGCTCTGTACTACATGCACAGGCATTCAGAGGCAATGATTTATTTCGCTAAGGCCCTTGGAGTGCTGGAAGGTTTGGAAACCAAAGAAGCGGGGGAGATAATGTTTCATATCGGTGCGTTTTATCTTTTGAACGGAGATTTGGAGACTTCCAAGGCCATATATCAGAAAGTTGTGAAACTTCTTCCTGAGGGTTCCAGATATTACTTTGGGGCAATGCACAATCTCGGGGATATATATAAGAAAAGTGGGGAGTTAGATAATGCGAAACAGCTGTTCATGGCACTGGTCGAAGAAGCAGAAAAGCACAATGATCTAAAAGCGGCCGCATATGCCAGTGAGAATCTGGCCGAGGTTTATGCAGTATCTGGAAATCGTGAGATGAGTTTGAAATGGCTTAATAAAGCTATGGACTATGCAAAGCGTATCGGTGAAGAGCGAATAGTGTTTGCTGGAGAGCTTGCCATGAAGATAATGAATGATGCCAGAATTGAGGAGATTCTTGAGATGGGGAAGTCTATAAAAGGGCAGGATATGGTATATGCGCACGATGTTGCAGATGTTTATATGATATTTTCATTTTTAAGACCCGCCCATGAGCGGAGAAGATTGGTGGAAGAGGCGTTGCTTCTCTATGAAGAAACCGGCGATGGAATAATGCATCAGAAGGCTGTGGATATCCTTAATGATATGGATTGAGCGAAGGTTATTTATAATCTGTGCTATTTCGCCTGAGCAGGGGAGATGTCCCGACAGGAGAATCCCCAAGGAGGTAACCAGAATGTACAAACTACCTAAAAAAAGATCTGGAAACATGTATGGGTATGTAAAAAATGCGTGGAAAGAAAAGGATAGCACTTATGTGCGTGATATACAGTGGGCCAGAATGATTGAATGGCGTAAAGGTCCGGCTATAGTGCGGGTAGAGAGACCCACCCGTATTGATAGAGCAAGGGCTGTGGGATACAGAGCCAAGCAGGGTTATGTGGTTGCTCGAGTGCGTGTACGCAGGGGAAACTTGCAGAGACGGAAAATAAAAGGTGGAAGACGTCCTAAGAGAAAGGGTATGCTCAGGATTCCCATGAGGAAAAGTACCAGACGTCTTGCGGAGGAACGTGCCTCTAGAAAGTATCCCAACTTGGAGGTTTTAAATTCGTACTATGTGGGCGAGGATGGTAAGCATCACTATTATGAGGTTATACTGGTAGACCCCAATCACCCTGCTATAAAAAGCGACCCGAAGATTAACTGGATTGCCAATGGCAAGCATCGTGGGAGAGCATTCCGTGGTCTGACCTCTGCTGGAAAGAAAGGGCGCGGAATGCGGCACAAAGGTATGGGTGCAGAAAAGAGCAGGCCCTCACGACGGGCAAATCTTTAATTTTTATTATGAAAGTAATTGATAGTATTACTTTTCGCTGTATTGTACATGCGACAGAGGAGCTTGAGAAGGTAAAAAAGGCTTTTTTATTTGTCACAGGGATGGACAGCCCCGAAGTGACGCGTACTCATGGATATCATGGAAATGATATCTTTTTACTCTCTCTAACCATGACAAAATCGCGGGAATTTGTCAGGTTCTGGAGACGTATGAAGGAGTTTGGGGTGGTGGATGAGATCCAGAATAATCTGGATGAGCTGGTGGATGATGCTGGCTATTTGCATTTAAGATTTGATAAACAGGAGGCGTATCGCGGTAACATTGCCATCTCTCATGGTGGGGATACTATTGTTATGAAGATGAAAATATTGAGTTATCCCTGGAGAAAAGATAAAGCAATAAAAAATTTAATAGAGTTTTTTAACTCGATTTGATATCCACCACAGTTACAACAAAATACAGTGTTTTTCCTGCAACTTCCTTGTTGTAGTTGATTCTAAAGTGATCGTCCCATACTTTGTCGATTATGCCTCCGTTTGGAAGTAGAATGGGAATGCTCTTTATTATATAATGAACGTAGATTTTTCCATTTTTTATTGCATTTACATGCATTATAAATGAAGGGTCACCAAAAGGCTCATAGTCTTTGCCCACGTCCGGGTTATTCTGGATGGTCACTATGTTTTTCTCACCGCTAACGTAAAGAACTATAACGTTCCACCCGTACCATTTGTCTTTCCATACTGAGTTTATATCCGGATTAGTATGTGCAAATCTGTTGTAGAACTGATCAAGAGTAAGATTCTCTATCACGGGCACAGTCTGATATGTTGACTCGTTTTTTACTTTATTCCAGTCAAAGGGATATCCCTCGTCCGGGGGAACTACTATGGTTTTTGTCTCTCCGAGTTTCATTCCTCTAACTCCCAGGTCAAATCCTTTGATCATAGTGCCACTGCCCACGGTAAATGTGAGTAAATCGAATTTTCCGGGCCATTTATATGTAACTGTTTTTGGATAGGTAAGGTTATCCACGGCCACTTTTTCTATGTTCGTATCAAACACTCGCCTTTCTCCTCCATAATATATGTAACCATAATATCTTACAGAAATCTTATCTCCTTCCTCAACTACAGGTACGCTTTTGCTGGTGGAGTAAGTGTGCGCATTGTACACATATATTCCCGCAGATACTCCCACCATTATCACCAGGAGCACTGTAACATACACCCACAGTTTCATAAGGCGCACATAGTGATATCAAATATATACCTTACGCTTTTTTAACAGATACAAATATATTGAATGGAATGAGAGTTTTAAATCTGCGATTTTTCTAAATTCGTAGGGGTATGCAAATATCCGGTTTAACCTGTTAAATGAGGATAATATCAGGTATATTTCGCCATAATCTTCTAAATATTTGTGTGCTTCGCTGAGGAATCGCAGTATTATCTCATCTCCGTATTTACCTCCTCCTGCCCATTGATAATCTACGATGCTTTCTGGCTCGCCGGGTAAATATGGAGGGTTAAAAATTATAGTATCATATTTTCCATGTACGTTTTCAAACAAATCAGACTGTATGCATGAGATGTTAAGCCCCTCCCTTGCACATCGCTCTTTTAACTTTTCTATTGCTGCAGAATCAATGTCTACTGCAGTGACTTCTGAACCCCTCTTGGCACATTCAATAGCCACTTCTCCTGATCCTGTGCCGATTTCAAGTACCCTCTTACCGCATTTCATATGGTCGATTAACAGATATGTGTCTTCCGAAGGGGGGTATTCTCTCATCAAAAAGGTTATATGGGAGATATACATTATAATTTTGGGGATTTAATATGCCTGACGATGACATTCTGGGCGAACTTGAGGAACTATCGCAGATAGTTGAAGGCGAAGAGGATATTGAAAAGGGACTGCAGGAAATAGAGGAAATAACGAAGGATGTGTCCTCGGATACCTCTGAAAAGAGTGAAAAGAAGCAGAAAGAGCAAAAATCTGAGACAAAGAAAGAAACGGATAAAAAGGCTGCTGCAGGGGCTGCCGGAGCTGCTGCAGAACCAAAGAAAGAAAAGAAATCAGAGAGTAAACATGAAGAACCCAAGAAAGAAAAAGAAGAGCAGAAACCGCAACCAAAACCCGCCCCTACTATGACTCCTGAGAAAGCAATTAAACATGGAAGCGGCTTTAAAATTGCATCTGCGGTGCTTATCATTATTGGGTTTGCCATATATGTTCTGGCATTTTACCTTAGGTGGAACGGATGGCATCTTATTTCGTATCCCCCATCATCGGTGGTTGCTCTGAGTGGCACGCTGCTCATTCTGGCCGGCGGAGAGGTTTACTATCGGGGTAAAGAGAGGTGATGTCTCTGCTTATCCGGTGGCACGGGCATTCATGCTTTGAGATAGTAACGGGAATGCGTATTGTGGTTGATCCGCACAATGGACGTGCTATAGGTATCAAACCGCCGAAACTCAGGGCAGATGTGGTGCTGGTCACTCATGACCACTTTGACCACAACGCAGTGCATATGGTGTCGGGAAAGCCCGATTTAATAAAGAATCCCGGTAGATATCAGTTTGATGGGGTGACCATTCTGGGTATCGGCGCATATCATGACGCTGTGCAGGGAGCAAAGCGCGGGAAAATAACCATGTTCAAAATTCTGGCGGAGGGTATATCGGTTCTTCATGCCGGGGATCTGGGCACTGTTCCTGATAATGAATTGCTGGAGAAGATAGGGTCAGTCGACGTTCTTATGTTACCTGTGGGGGGTAAATATACTATAGATGCAAAAGAAGCATATGAAACCGCGCAGACCGTCGGAGCAAAGGTTGTCATACCCATGCATTATCGTCTGCCGGGGCTGAGCCTGGCGATAGGGCCGGTGGATGATTTTCTGGCACTGTATCCCGAGGACCGGGTGCTTCATGTGGGAAACGAAATAGAAATATCTCGCGCAGAGCTGCCCAAAGAACAGGAAGTTTGGGTATTCACGTACTGAGTTTTAACTTATAAGGTCAAGGCCATTTTCAATTCTGTCGATTTCCACATTGCTGCAGTTCTCCCCAACCAATGCCCCTTTTGTGTTTGCCACCACCCCTGCACCCACATATTTGCTACCATAGTTTGCGGTGGTTAGATACACAGGCACTTTAAATAGCTTTTTTAAGAAATCTATTTCACTTTCTTCCACGTCCGGGTGCACAAGCATCCCCTTATTTGTAACAACGGCTGCTGAGCCCACCGTTTTGATTCCGCCTATCTGCCCGCGCACCACCTCGACGTCCAGGGCATCTTCTATCAGTTTCACGGTTTTTTTGTCAAAATCCAGATGCACCAGTGCTGCGTGGTCGTTTGCGAGAATGTCATTGCCCACAGCATTAATTTTGTCATCGATAAACAACACGTTCATTTTATCCATCAAAAAACGCACTTCTCCCTCTTCTGCAAAGTTGGTTATAATTGCTCCATTTGAGTTCATCACCGCAAGGCTACCTATAAGATGGCTTCCACCCAGGACCGTCTCGAAAACTTCCACACCAAGCGTTTTTGCTATCCTATCCTTTTCTTTTTTATCTATACCTACGGGTACAACAGCAATTTTCTCATTGGCGACAATATAAACCCCCACATAGGGGCTTCCAAAAATAGTGAGTTTTGCAATCATTATTACTCTGGCATAAGCACTTCCACGCTGTCTTCCTCTTCGAACTTAATCACTTTCACTGTAATCTTTGAAGGGGGCTTCTCTATGCCCCGGCTCCATATCTTCTCGTTTACCTGATTGTCAATCCACACGTTTTCCTCGTCCACTTTCATGTGCCTTGCAACAAAACTGCGCACCAACTTAATCGCGTAGTTAGCCCGTCTGCTTCGGGGAATATTCTTAACGTCACGAAGCGGAATGTTGTAAATCATCTCCTTCTCTGCCATATTACTCACCTCACACCTTCAGCTTATTGCGGCGCCAGTTTCTGCGATGCGGGTGCATCTGGAACTTCCTCTGCGTTCTCTGCACCACCCATGCTGGCACGCGTCTGTTTCCTTTCATTTTTTTCAGCAAGCGATATTTCCTTGCAACATGCTTATTTCTCGACATATTTATCGCCTCACGATTTTTATTTCTCTTTTCTGAGAGGTTAATCTCCTCAAGATTTCTTTAAGCTCATCATCACTTATCTTTTTGTATATTCTACCTGATTGTGCAAGCATTATAAGCTGGTTTTCCACAACCTGAGCCACATCAGGTCTGGCGAGCTTGAGTCGGGCAAGGCGCTCCCTGGCGGCGGGCTCGAGTATCTGACGGAGTATGTTCTGGCGCAGCATCTCCTCCTCTTGCCTCTCTTCCTTGCTCTCTCCCTGCTGCGCAGCCATTAACTCCATCATTTTGCGTCGCTTTATTGCCTCAAGCTCCTCATCCTCACTCATGTCTCATCACTTTGTGTACTTTTTCAACTCTTCGCGCTCCTGCACGAGTTCATCCATAACTTTCTTCGCAATATTATCAAGGAACGACTGTCCCTGAGGTGTTATCACACGACCGGTTTTTTCTTTCTTCACGTATCCAAGTTCTTCCAGCTGCTGAAGCGCTTTGCGAAGTATTGCCCTGCTACCTTTCCGTGCTTTGTATCGCTTTGAGCCGCGGTCTTCCTTGCCTCCGTACTGCGCTGCAAGCCGCGACACACCCACCGGGCCGTACACGTAAATCTTACGCAGCACTGAAGCCACGCGCACGTACCACCAGTCCTCCTGTTCTGGTCCGCGCTCTTTATGCACTCCCGTGGTAACCCAGTCGGTCCACTCTGGAGGGGTTATTTTACCTTCTTCCTTCAGAGCCTCGGATACCGCACGTATCAGTTTGTCCGATGGAACATCATACACTGTGACCATATCAATCGCCAGACGCCAAATACATTACCTATATAAGAGTTTTACCCTTTCCACGCGTTCATTTTGAACCGCTGCATATTTTCGCCATCAAAGTAAAATTCGGCTTTGAAGCGCAAATTGTGAATCACCAGAGGAAGCCAGTACCGGTCATCTTCCCACATGTCATCGTAGGGCACCGCCGACAGCGGAAACCACTGTGGCCGGGATTCTTCGCTTTCTACCGGCTCACCGTCTATCTCACCGCGAAAAACATAAACGAGCCAGTTCTCGCCCTGAACGTCGTAAAAGGTTATCTCGCCCAGCCGTTGCAGGTTGATTACTCGCGCGCCCATCTCTTCCTGCGCTTCCCGCACAGCGCATTCTTCCGGCGTCTCGCCCTTTTCGATTTTCCCGCCCACACCGTTCCATTTGCCTGCGCCGTGCCCGCGCTTCTTGTAATGAAGCAGGATTTTGCCGTCTTTGATTATGTGCACTATGACCGCATGAATCATGGGCGGGCATGCAGGGCAACGTAAATAACATTTTGTGAGCGGTATGTGCGTGATTCGAAATGCGCAGTGTCCGAAAGATTGATATTGTGTGGTCCGGATAATGGTATATGTATAAGCTTGTTTACGGGACCCGTGAGTTTGAAAAGTGCATGGGTGGCGAGAAGCCATGGCGATGCTTTTATGAGAAGTTCGGTACGATTTTTGAGGCGGCAATAGGTAAAATGATGAACGCCTCTGCGAAAATGCTGTTCGAGGCGGATACTGCAGATGAGAGCCGGGAAAAGCTTGACCGCATACGGGAGATTATGAATGTTCTGGAAGAAAAGAGAGCGCACATCGAAAAAATTATCGGGCGCTGCATGGAAATCTGCGCGCCATCCGCTCCATTTACCGTTTATTTCCTGCCGGTTCCCGTGTCGGGTGATATGATTGTAACCCAGCATTCCGAAGAATTGGGGGCGTTCGTGATGTTTGGCGTGGCTCCGGGGTTTTCTGCGGATAGAATTCACGTGTATTTGCCTCACGAGTATGCTCATGTCGTGCGCATTCAAAACGTGCTCCTGCCGCAGGGTGTGGATTCGCCGTATCAGATGAGATTTTCGGAGCTTGCGGTGTTTGAGGGGCTGGGGGTGGCGTTTTCTATGCTCTACGATAACGAGTTTGACCCGGAGCGTATGTGCAAATATATTGACGTACCCTGCGAAAACATGTCTGGGAGAATAGAACGGGCTTTGCGCGAGCTCGATGCGATAAAAGACGAGCGTATAACTCCAGAGCTTGCCGGTAAATTCTACGGCGAAGAGAAGACGGGCTATGTGGCAGGCACTGCGCTGATTCTGCGGCTCGTTCAAAAGGGCTACGATATATGTGCTCTCGATAAAATGCAATCCGAAAAGATACTTTCACTTTTGTGAGCGGAATATTATTAATACCTGCACGGTATCCACACAGATATGAGTTATGCAATTCAAATTCTCGGATTCGCAGCAGGCACGCTCACCACGATATCCTTTCTACCGCAGGTAATCAAAGCGTGGAAGACGAAGAGCACGAAAGACGTATCGCTGGGTATGTTTCTATTGTTCACACTCGGCGTTTTGCTCTGGCTCGTGTACGGCATAGCGCTAATGGACTGGCCGATAATAATTGCTAACGTGGTGACGGTGATTCTCGCGGCCCTGGTGCTGGTGGCTAAGCTGAAATTCGGATAAGACAATTCCAGAAATCATTAAATAATACAATCTCGTTTATATGGTGGGATAGATATGGTTACGATGAACTGTCCGAAATGTGGGGCACCTTTTGAGTACGAGCCGGGAATGCGATTCAAAAAATGCGATTACTGCGGCACAATGATTTACATAGATAAGAGCCGTGTGATGTTCTATTACATCATTCCTTTCTCGCTCAATTCTCAGCAGGCCACGGAAGTGTTCAGGCGCTGGGCCGCCGGCTCCACGAAGGCGAAGGGGCTCGATGCCGCGCAAATCAAATCGATAAAGAAGATGTATTTCCCCGTGTATCGGTTTGTGCGCCGCATAAATGGCCGGGAAGAAGATGTGATTAAGCCCGCAAAGACCACGTTGCTTCCGGGAATGAGTAATCTCAAAATTCCGCCGGGGGATATGCGAATCTTTGACGACAAATACGATACCGGGGACGCGGAGGTCATTCAACCAGATACCTCCATGGACGCGTATCTTGGCAACCTTCCTGGTGAGGCGAAAGAGCAGGAGATTGTGTATTTTCCACTGTACGAAATTCGGTACGTGTTCAACGGACAGGAGTACAACGTACTTATTGACGGCTCGTCGGGAGAGGTGTTTTCATCGTATTATCCCACACGCTCTTCCGCACCGTACCTGCTTTTAGCGGTTATTGCGTTTGTGCTTGCCATGGCGGGCGCCGCCGGTGGAGTGATGATATCCGGTGTGCTCTGGTTTCTGGTGCTCGCGGGCTTTCTGGTTGGAGGAATAGGAGGTTATTTCATTGCGAAAAAATTCTGAGGTGGTATTATGAAACTCACGTTTGGGTTAAGCTGTCCCAGCTGCGGAGGCAGAATCGATGTGGAGGAAGGAGACCATCTTGCCATATGCCCGTTCTGCCATACTGTCTCGAAGATTGAAGGAGAAGATGACGTGAAAACGCTTGCCTACGCCCTTGTGGTGGACGAGAAGAAGGCGCTGGAGGCGGCGCATAAATGGTTCAAGCACGGGTTCAAAGCGAGGGATTTGAAAGAAGTGGGAAAGATAAAGGAAATTTACCACGTGTATCTACCTTTCTGGCGCTACACTGCGAAGGGGCTCGGCGTGGTGTGTGGCTATAACTATCGTACCGATTCCCGGGGCAATACCGAGAAGGTGTACAAAGAAAAGGAGATAATGAAAGATTACGACTGGTCACACATTGCCTGCGATGCGGGAGATATAGGTATAATGCATCTTCGTAACTATCGTGGTGAGGTTGTTCCTCTGCCTGAAGACGCCCCGACGTTCGAAGTCACCACCTCGAAGGACGATGCGGTGGATATGGGTGTTCAGGAAATATCCAAGCGCATTGTGAAAGAAGCGCAGATTCAGAACATCACCTTCTCAAAGACTTTCGTGGTGCCCAGGCATTTTGTGCTTCTCTATTATCCGGTTTGGATTATTCGGTACGAGTATAAAGATAAGATGTATTTCCTCACGGTGGACGGTGTGACCGGGCAGGTTCTCTCTGGCCGTGCGCCCGGAGACTCGGTGTGGCAGGGGCTCGCCATTGCGACGGGTTCGACTGTGGGCGGCGTGCTTGTGGGGCTGGCTCTGCCTGCAATGCAGTACGTAGATGCGCGAGCGGGGCTGTTTCTGCTCATTATAGGAGGCATTATATTTCTGGGCGCGTATTCGTTTTTCCGTCATGGCTCTGAGATTGTAGAGGGAGACATAGAGAAGCCCTATAAAGGTGTGGATATACCCTATTTGAAGGGGGTGCTAAAATGGGCATAAAACTCGTGCCGCTCAAATGTCCCAAATGCGGCTCAGTGGTCAAGGGCTCGGGAAAGGATATGGTATTCCGATGCGAAAACTGCGGTGAGTTTATATATGCGCCCACCGGAGCAACCATTCCTGGAAAGATATACGATTTTGAGGTGGACAGTAAAGATAAAGCTTATATGCCGTTTTTCACATATCTCACAAAGGTGCAGATATACAGGGAGGAGGTGAAAGGGCTGCTGGCACAGCATGGAAAGAGCGGTGAATGGCTCTCGTACATACCCGCATGGGCCGAGCTTCCGGCGGAGGAGATTGTACGAATCGGAAAGTTGCTCACATCGAACCCGCCAGACAGGCCTCATGAGATTGACAGTTTCCGGGGAGTGAGCGCTCTGCCAGTGGGTATCACGATTGAAGAAGGTGAGAAACTGGCAGAGTTTCTGTTTCTCTCGTACGAGGTGGAGATGCGTGGCACGCTTCAGCGCATTGATTACTCGTTTGAGGCGAGTTTCAGAGAGCTGGTGTACATGCCCATGAATTACAGAGGCTACTATGTGCCCGCATTCAGAAAATATACGGGGTGATAAAGATGGAAGATGGAGATAGAATATTCTATATGGCGTGGGGCATCGCTATCGTACTCATTGGCATAGCGGCGGCTCTTGCTTACGAAGGTTTCTGGGCCTATGCATCATTTGTTCTTTTTGGCGGCGTGGGTATTACGTTGCTGGTGCTGTCTGGAAAAGAACCGGTCCGGTTTTATGGAGGTATTGGATTTTTGCTCATTGGCATATTGCTTTACGCGATACTTGCAGGACTTAATGCCGTGCTAACGGCGGTGCTCGTCGTGATAATTATCGGCGCGGTGGTGCTTGTGCATGGGTTGAGAGGTGAGAAAAAATGAACGATATGCGAGATAAAGTGGAGAGAGAGAGAACGTTGCTGAAGAAAATCGAGCTGGCCATACCCGGATTTAGAGGGTACAGAAAAAGAGAAGATTTGCGCATAGCGGACAGTCTGCTCAGAGATTACATAGCCCGAATTTTAGATGATGCGCACGAGAATCTCAAAGAGGTGCGTGAGAATTTAAGCCGGAACATGGCGCTGGACGAGATGAGCTTGATTGGAAGGTTAATTAACAATATGGTTGCCCTTAAAGAGTCGGTGCGGCATGCCGAGCAGGGCTACATGGGATTGGTGAGCGATTACAGGGTGGATACCGACCAGCTTAATCGCCTCTACGAGTTTGATGTTAAGCTCATAGAGGAGGTGCAGGCGCTGAGGGATTATGCAGTTAAAATGGCTGAGGAGGAGAATATTCACGAGCTGCACAGAATGATGAAGCAGTATTTAGGTATGATGAAGGATTTCAACTCTCTGTTTAGAACCAGAAGAAATAAGATGCTGGGGGTGTTTAGATGATTTTGAAACGTGAAAAGACGAGCAATTTAGAAGGTGCAGATGCCCGGAAAACCTTTTTCTGGGTGGACCAGTACAAGGGAGAGAATGTGATGTGGCGTCTGCCGCACAATATTCGCTGGAACGATAATGTGGTGGTTCGGGAAGATGAGGTGGCGGTGTTTTTCAGAGATGGTAAGGCGCTGCACGTGTTTGACCGACCCGGCAGATATGCGCTCACCACGGAGAACGTTCCGGTTCTGGGCACCATAGTAAAGAAAGTTACAGGCGTGCAGCAGATTGGTGAGATTTACTATCTGCAGCGCCGGGAGCTGCGGGGTAAGTTTGGAACCTCGGAGCCTCTGAGTTTTCGAGACCCGGATTTTGGAGTGGTGCGCATACGTGCGTTTGGACAGTTTGCATACAAGGTCACCGAGCCCATGGTGTTCATCACCGAGTTTGTGGGCACAAAAGGATATTCGAAGAGCGAGGAAGTTATTGAGTGGCTCAAGGACCAGATTGTGATGGACCTGAACGACACGGTGGGCGAGCTGAAACTGAAGCATAATATGAGTATTCTTGACCTGCCCGCGTATTTGCAGGAAATTGAGCAGGTTTTGCTTACAAAGTTGAAAGATGATACCGCCCGCTACGGACTGGAAGTTACAAAAATTGCCGGATTGAATCTCAATTTGCCGGAAGAGGTGCAGCAGGCAATTGATAAGCGCGGTGCGATGGCTGCACTGGGTGTAAATTACATGCAGTATCAGACCGGCAAGGCGATAGAGGATATAGGCAAAGGTGCGGCACAGGGTGGCAGCGGAGGAGGTATGGCCGAGCTTGGTGCCGGCATGGGTGCCGGGCTCTCCATGGCCAACGCCATGGGCCAGAGCATGCAGCCCGCTCAGGGGGTGCAGCAGGCACCGCCGCCGGGACCGCAGGCTGCCATGAAGAAGTGTCCGGAGTGCGGAAAGATGGTGCCCGGAGATGCGCAGTTCTGCCCGTACTGTGGCCATAAATTTGTGGAAAAGAAGATGAAAAAATGTGTGAGCTGCGGACGCGATATTCCGGAAGATGCCATGTTCTGTCCGTACTGCGGTGCAAAGCAAGAGCCGGCGAAAATGCACTGTCCCAACTGCGGCAAGGAGATTCCTCCGGACGTGGCGTTCTGCCCGTACTGCGGCCACAAACTCAAATAATTTTTTTCTTTTATTGCATGTATGGCATCAGGAATATTATTGCCAGAATCACTCCCAATGCGCCGATTATGTGAGCCGGCAGGGCTTTAATTATGAACCCACGTATGTTTTTTGAATCTTCTATGTCCGTTTCTTTCTCGTATCTATTTGCGGAGAATCCGAGTATGAGACCTCCCGCCATGCCTGCGATGGATACGATCCACATAGCATAGCTAATATGGCTCAGCGGGATATGCACGCCTTCGCTTGGTAGCTGGGTGATTAGTATGGCAATCATATATGCGTATATCATAAATGGCTCAAACATTATGGTTTTAACAAGGGTTACTGCCCGTAGCTGACTATTTTTAGAAATTTTTTGCATGAACTCTCCGCTGGCGTATGCTCTGCCAGCATTTACAAGCCCGGCAGTTAAACCCAGAGGTATGACAATGTAATCGAGCAATGACGGTGCCATTTTGTACACGAGCATGGCGGTAATCAAAGTGTACATGGCTCCCGGAGCTCCGAGAATGCCGAATATAATCGCCCAGTTTTTCTGCTCACCGCTGTAATTTTTCCACGTTGCTATAAACACAAGCCCGGTACCCATGAATGCAACTAATAATCCAATGATCCACAACATAAAATCGGGAAAGAATTAAAAAAATTTAAAGTTTTTTATTCGTCTTTCACGAATTTGTATCCGTACTGAATGATGCCCGCCTTGCCGTCCTCTGCGATTCTGCGGAACACGGCACGCACGGGCATGCCAATGTGCACCTCTTCCGGGTCAATATCCACAATCTGGCCGGTTATCCGGGGTCCTTCGGGAGTCTGCACTATGGCCATCACGTACGGCTTCTGGTATTTGTATCCCAGCACGTTCTGATGCACCACCGTGTACGAGTAAACTTCGCCCTTGCCGCTGAGCTGGAACTCTTCCATCTTGCCCACGCTTTCGCGTCCGCATTTTGGGCATACATTACGCGGTGGGAAATACACTGTGCCGCACACAGGACAGCGAGTGCCGATAAGCGAATACCTGTATCTGCGCTCTCTCCAGAATCGAGGTACCACCATTTACATCACCTCCAGAATATGCACGATGCTTGAAGTCATTGTGCCACCAACATTGTGCGCGAGACCCACCTCTGCACCGTCAACCTGCCTTTTGCCCGCCTCGTTGCGCAGTTGCTTGACGATCTCCACAACCTGCCCAACACCCGTGGCACCCACAGGATGTCCCTTTGCTTTCAAACCGCCAGAGGGATTGTACGGAAGCGAGCCATCTAAATTGAGCTGTCCCTCTTCTGCCAGTTTCCACGCTTCGCCTTTCTTCGCAAAGCCGAGGTCCTCTATGCCCTCAATGGCAATTATCGAAAATGCGTCGTGAATCTCCACGAGGTCTATATCTTTTGGCTCTTTCTTTGCCATCTTGTACGCCTTGCGCCCGGCTTCTATGGTGGATACGGAGCGAATCAGTGATTCACGGGAGTGCAGAGATATGTACTCGTTCGCGAACGCGGACGCGGAGATTTTTATTGGCGAGTCTGTGTATTTTCTGGCCATGTCCGCGGAGGTAAGCACCACGGCGGCCGAGCCATCACTTACCGGTGAGCAGTTCATAATGGTTAGCGGGTCTGCGACCATCGGCGCTTTGAGAACAGCATCCACGGTTATCTCACGCTGAAAATGCGCGTCGGGATTCAGCGCACCGTGCTTGTGCGCTATTACCGGAAACAGAGCCATCTGCTCTTTGGTCATTCCGAACTCGTGCATGTAGCGCCGAGCCATCATGGCTGCCAGCGCCGGAAAAGTCGCACCTAAAAACACTTCCCATTCTCTGTCTGCCGCACCTGCCAGAATGTCCGTGACCATATCTCCGGGCAGGTCGGTCATCTTTTCCACGCCGCCCACAAGGACGATATCGTACATGCCGGACGCGATTGCCATGTATCCTGCGTGCAGCGCTGCCGCACCACTGGCACATGCCGATTCAATGCGCATTGCCGGGATTTTCTTGTCTGCCACACCGGCAAAATCAGCGATTAATGCGCCCACATGGTCCTGACCCACAAAGCTACCTGCACTCATGTTTCCGCCGAATATTGCCTGAACGTCATCTGCGGTGATGTTGGCATCTTCCACAGCTTTCAATCCCGCCTCTACAACCAGGTCTCTGAGGCTCTTGTCCCAGTGCTCACCGTATTTTGTCTCTCCTGCTCCGATAATTGCAACTTCTCGCATTTAATCCACCTCCACAATCATGCGCCTGAATTTGAGATACTGCGCATAGTCGATGTACTTCGCCCTCTTAATCTGGTCCCAGATTTTGGGTGCGGCATCGCGATTGAATTTCTCAATCTCATCTGTCACGGTTATGTCGAATGCATCGCTGCCGGCTCCGCTTCCGAACGATACTGCTATGATTCTATCTCCCGGCTTGGCCACGTCCAGCACCGCGCTTAGACCCGTGGGCGTTGCTCCAGAGTATGTGTTGCCGATGTAGGGTGTGAGCAATCCCTGCTCTATCTGCTCTTTTGTGAATCCCAGTCTCTTGCCCACTCTAAGCGGGAACTTACCGTTGGGCTGATGAAATACTGCGTAATCGTAATCTTTTGGCCCGGTGCCCATCTCTTCCATAAGGCGCTTGGCGGCGGTCATCACATGCTTGAAATACGCAGGCTCACCCGTGAACCTTCCGCCATGCGAGGGATATCTCTGACCCTCTCTGCGCCAGAAGTCGGGAGTATCCGTAACGAATGAAATGGTATGATTGATTTCGGCAATAACTTCGTCTTTTCCAATAATGTATGCGGTGCCTCCCGCAGACGCAGAATAATCGAGCGCATCACCGGGCTGGCCCTGCGAGGTGTCTGTGCCTATTGCGATACCGTAGTCAATCATGCCCGCTTTGACCATTGCATAAACGTTCTGCATGGCTGCTGTGCCTGCCTTGCATGCAAACTCCAGATCAGCGGCGTGGGCGTTGTACGCGCCAACCACTTCGGCGATGAGCGACGCGGTGGGCTTCACAGCATAGGGGTGCGATTCGCTGCCCACGAAAATCGCGCCTATTCTCTCTCCGGGAATGTTTTTTCTGCGCAGTGCATTGCGCAGGGCTTCCACGGCGATTGTTGCGGCGTCCTCATCATATGCGGGTACGGTCTTGCTCTTTATGCCCAGCCCTTTTTCCGGGTGTGAGGGTTCGTCACCCCATATTCGGGCAATTTCTGCGGTCTTAATTCTGTATAACGGGACATAACTACCGTAGGTCACTATACCAACCATAATCTCACCTGTCTGGCAGAAGAATAAAGAAGTATTTAGAGTTTATCGTTTTTTGATTCGGCAATAGACGATACGCGCATATTATTGCACTAAATCCAACCGGAAACATCTATGAATTTCCCAAGTTTATTTTTTATGTTTAGATACAAATTTTCTTCATCGTGGCGGTGCAGAATTACGAAGGGAACTGCGGAGGTGGAGTAAAGCCCATTTTTAAATTTCATAATCTCATCGTATTTCTTATCCTCGCCAATCTCTTTTCCGAAATATTCAATGTAAATTTGATACTCAGGAAGGTAGAAATCAGGTCTGATTATAGAGCCCCATGGAGTTTTGTATATGGCTTCATATCTAACTTTAACTCCGTTTAGAATCAAATAATTGTAAATTTCACGTTCTACTTTTGAGCGTACTTTTTGGCCGTCTATGCATACGTATTTCCGAGTATGATATTTTTTATCCTTATAATTAAAATTTCGAATGTTATCTTGGTTGTGCATTATTCCTCTTTTAATTGCCTCTCTCATAGTTGCAGGGTTACCATAATAAAATCGTTGATAAAATGAATAAAGAGAATCGCGTTCTTTTTTGATTTTTTTGTATTCTTTTTTCAACTTTGCGCAATCTTTTCTTCCAAATATGAAGAACATAGCACCACCAAATCCATTGTGTGAGAGATTATGCAAGCATATTATTTAATTTCTGTTTGAAAAACCCAAACTTAAAATAATCGCCCTCAATGCTCACATGCATGCTTGCTGAGCTCGTTGCGATAATAATCATGGTCGTATTTACGCTTTTGGCGTTTCGTAAAAATGCAGTGGTTATGCTATCTCTGTCATTCACGATTATTTATGTTATTGAAATTCTGCTTTATTATTTTGATTTGCCCGCACTTTACAGCTTTTTCATGACGCTGGGGGCAAAATATCCTCCGGACGTTGGGATATTCACGGGCATGTTCTTGCACAGCATCTCGCCCGGGCACGTGTTTTTCAATATCCTGTTTTTCTTTCTGGCGGGCATGCCCTTTGAGCGTGAGATAGGAAGCCGCAAATTTACCGCCATATTTCTGATATCCGGAGTGATTGCAAATCTGGGATATTCATTGTATCTTCATATTTTCGGAGTGAACTCGATTTTGATTGGCGCTTCCGGCGCAATATTCGGCATAATGGGTGCGTTTATCATTATGTATCCCAACAA
>JAADDK010000038.1 GCA_013154005.1 Methanobacteriota archaeon | reverse complement strand
TGAGTGTGTCGTAATCGCTATCGCCAGACCATGGCAGGGTTATTCTGGGCGTGTACGTTACAGAAATCTGAGCACCTATTGGCCCCTGCCAGTCGTAAAGATTATCATCAATAAATATTTCAATTCTCAACTTGGATAGTTTCTCTCTCGGTATTGCGGAAATGTATTCAATCAACTTATGAAGGTCATACTCGCCATAGAACATTGTGGAATTTCCGTTTCCACCCTTCCGGAGAACAAAACTGTCATGAAATATGCTGCTGTTATTCCTTGGACCACTATCAGGAGGTGGAGGAAATACCGGAATGTCCTCACAGCCTGCATATATATAAACCTCATCACTAACACGGCTATGCGAATTAGATGAATACCACACACTTAGCTTGCCATGCATATAGAACTCATTCACAAACGGTGTTGAATCAAGTGTGCCATTTAAAGTCCCATTTTCTGGATACGTGGGAAAAAATCCGGGATTGATCTCTGCGTTCATATTTAACTCATTAAATCTCAGAGAAATATTCTGCGTGTACTTGAGTGTCTTTATATCAATGCCCTGTGTATTCCCCATTGAATCATTTTGACTGTTGAGAAATCCAGCATACCACACCATATCATCGGGCACACGATACAGCACCACTTTATCGATTATAATTCCGCCACCGGGCGCATGAATGGATATCAGCATGTGCCCGTAGCCGGCAAACGTCGTGGTGTTGTACCACATATACCCGTTATGATGACTGTACGCATACGCGTACGCGGGCTTCAAATTTACAGTTTCCGAGTATTCAAGCTCTCTGCCCTGCGGCGATGCGGTGCGCACCTCCACCACCGCGCCATCAGCACTGATATTTCTGGCAAGAAAATACACACGGTAATACGCAGAAGTGTGATGCGATACCCCGAACGGATCTTTAATGACAGTATCTTCGAGGGCAGTGAGATTTACTGAAAAATCCTTAGCGCCCATTATCCCTGTCTCGTTATCCAGCACCGCAGTACCGTGCCTCTCCGCCTCAAACTCAAATATGCCCTTATCACCCCTGCCCACGATGGGCTCGTCCCACAGTATATTGCCATTGCCGTCAACGTTAAAGCCGGTGATGTTGTCCATAACATAGCGCTCATCATAGTCGCCAATACCATCTCTATCCATATCTCCGGTATTCGCCGAAGTTTCCTCCGAGTCCAGCGCACCGTTGCAGTTCAAATCCTCACCTTCCCATGGCTCTTTTACACCATCATGGTTTAAATCAATCCAGCCATCGGGTATGCCATCACCGTCAGTATCGTTGCTGAGCGGGTCCGTCGTGGTGCTCGGATCAGCATCTCCGGTAAAATTCTCACTGCCCAGACACAGTGCGGTGCGCGGCACCCCGTAAACTATGCCCAGCTCCACACCATCTAAAATGCCATCATTATCGCTGTCCGGGTCTATTATATTTGGCAGCCCGTCGCCGTCAGTGTCGTTGAATGCATCGGGCTCGGCACCATCTGCAACACCATCATCGTCGGTATCTGCATCATAAGCGCACGACTCGCCGGAATCAAACACACCATTGTGGTTCTTATCTTCCACACCGTCAGGTATGCCATCGCCGTCAGTGTCGTTGCTCAGCGGCGATGACTCTCTGTACGGGTCCACCATGCCGTTATGGTTTCTATCCTCCATGCCGTCGAGTATGCCATCGCCATCTGTGTCGTTGCTCAACGGGTCGGTTTTTGTAGCAGGGTCGGCATCCGATACGAAAAAGGTCAGGTCGGTACCACGAATCTTTGAGGGTAGCTCGTACGTGGTGAGAATATTATCTCCCTCTGGAAAGATTCTGTTATAATACAATCCCAGCTCTGTACCATCTTGAATGCCGTCGCCATCTGTATCGGGATTGGTCGGGTCGGTCCCCACACTCAGCTCGCCGAGATACTGACCCCACCGGGTGGTTGAGTAGCCATCAAGTAGCCCATCATCATCTGTATCCACATCTATCGGCGACGTCTCATTTGGATCCAATCTACCATTGTGGTTCTTATCTTCCACGCCGTCATCAAGACCGTCTCCGTCTGTATCCGCATTATTCGGATCAGTTTCAACCTCATCGTACCATTTGCCATCATGGTTTCTGTCTTCCACACCGTCCGGGATTCCATCGCCGTCAGTATCGTTGCACAGCGGATTCGTGGTGCTCTGCGGCTCAGCATCGGGTACGAATACAGCCGCGTCCGTGCCGTTAACCGTGTATCCCCGGGAATCATCGTAGGATATGTACTGCGATATTCCACATTCAAGTCCGTCGCTCAGACCGTCGCCATCTGTATCAAAATTGGTTGGACTCGTGCCCACGCTCAGCTCACCGGTGTGTCCGTCCAGCGAATAACCGTCCCACAATCCGTCATCGTCAGTATCAAAATCCATTGGGTCAGTGCCCTGAACAATCTCCTTAGCATCGGCTATGCCATCACCATCACTGTCGAGATACACGGGCGAGGTCTCTCCCGGATCCACCACACCGTTGCAGTTGAGGTCTTCATATTCACCGGGGTCGGCGATGCTGTTATTGTTGAAATCAATCCAGCCATCGGGTAGCGAATCTCCATCTGTATCCCATTCCACCGGCGAGGTTTCTCCCGCATCAAGATATCCGTTCATGTTCCGGTCCTCCACGCCGTCCGGTATGCCGTCGCCATCTGTATCAACCATATAGGGCGAAGTCTCGTTCATGTCCACTATGCCGTTGTGATTCATATCTTCCAGACCATCGGATATGCCATCTCCGTCGCTGTCTGCATCGAGAACCGGAAGCAAAGAATCACCATCAATATCCTTTCCGAAATCTATGGTCTCTTCCATTCTCTTCTCATATGTCAGCACGGGCTTGGAATTCAGAAACCCCGCAGATGCGTTGCGAACAAAATAATACGGTTCGGGGGAGTCAATCATCACCACATTTTGTGTGGCAGAATATAAAACACGATATCCCTCAGGTGTACGCACACCCGTGAACGCAAATGTGCCCGAATAATTACGCGCAGCATACGAAAAACCGGTCAGCGTGTGTGTGGCGTTTAGTGCCACTGCAATCCAGGCCCCGGCATAATTACCTCTCTCAGCATCTGTACGGAACACCACCCATACTTCGTTACCGTCAACTATGCCATCACCGTCAGAGTCATAATCCAGCACATTCGGGATTCCGTCGCCGTCCTCATCTCCCCATGTTTCGAGAGAATCTACTATGCCGTCAGAGTCCGAATCTGCATCTATTGGAGACGTTTCGTTGGCGTCCACCTTGCCATTGTGATTTTTGTCTTCCATGCCATCTGGTATGCCGTCGTTATCGCTGTCATTATCCACCATGTTCGGTAATCCGTCGCGGTCCGTGTCATTGTACCATAGCATCTCCTTGCCGTCCGGTATGCCATCATTATCACTGTCACTGTCCAGCGCGTTAATCACGCCATCTGAGTCAGAATCGCAGTTCCAGAAAATTTCCTGCCCGTCTGGCACACCATCGCCATCGGTGTCCGCACTCAGTGGATCGAGCCCGCTCTGCACCTCCTCAAAATCGGATAGCGAATCTCCGTCTGTATCGTTGCTCAGCGGGCTGGTGCCGTAATAAAGCTCTCTGCCCCGGTACCGCGGGTCCGGACTCGTGCCCCGGAAAGCTGCGCCCTGCGCAGCATCTGCGGAGAACACCACCACGTTATATGCGGCGGTGCCATTTGTATACGCATGTGAAACCACATAAACAAAACCGGGCGCGGTGAAAAGCGCACCATCTTTCAGTTCTGCAATTTTCACCAGATTGCTGGTATTTACCGTGGCATTTTTAGCAGCAATGCCGTATTCTTCGCCATCGTAATAAACCCACAGATACCCGCGCTGAATATAGTAATAGCGCACACTCTGCGCACCGTGGGATACGTTGGTTCTCAGTTTCACACCTCTGACCTCAGCTCCGTCCTTCAGCCCGTCACTATCGGTATCGTTCGCAGCAGGTGAGGTGCCCACCGCATACTCTTCTCCATTGCTCAGACCATCTCCATCATAATCTTCAGCCGCATCGTTTTCCAGTGGTGATAGTGAGTACCGCACTTCAAAGCCGTCGGGCATGTGGTCGCCGTCCGTGTCAGGGTTCAGCGGATTGAGATGCAGCTGCAGCTCTGTGCCGTCATCAAGACCATCTCCATCGCTGTCGCGCCGCAGTGGATTCAGATTGTGGAGATACTCATAAAGGTCGCTGAGACCGTCACCGTCCGTGTCATTGCTCAGAGGATTGGTACCGAGCGTGTATTCACCCACTCCGGAAGCATTGTAGCCGTCCCACAGCCCGTCACCGTCGGTGTCTTTGGAATACGGATTCGTGCCCTCTTTGAATTCATCACCGTCGCTCAGACCATCGCCGTCACTGTCCGTCTTAAACGGATTCAGTCCCACCTCGTAAACTCGAACAAAATCCACGTGAAACTGCACATCGGCAAAGTATCTGTGCATCTTACCAAGCAGATGCTCGTCCGGCGTATAAACCAGCTTCAAATCATTCATCCCATGAGATTCGATAACTACCTCGCGCAGCGATTCAATCTGAGGAGCCAGTGAAAGAATGTGTGATGACGACGTGTAATTTTCGGATACACTAACCGTGCTGGAAAAATATATATCATTGCGATTTCTGGCCATTTCGGACGATTCGTTCGTGATATTGCCGTAAAATTCGTGAAGCTCGATTCTAATCTCATAGTTGCCATCACACACATGAGGAAGACCCAGATACAAATTTCTGTGCTCTGCATCAAGCACACGATGCGGTGAAGCCGTGTAAATCTGATATTTGTCGTTTACCTCCAGGCCATCACTGAGCCCGTCGCCGTCCTCGTCGCTGTTTTCGGGACTCAGCCCCAGCAGAATCTCCTTTCCATCGGGAAGTGAGTCATGATCTGAATCTGCTATTCCGTTAGTATTCACGCGCGAATAATTATCATAGCTGCTCTCGGCACCGTCCCAGATGCCATCACCGTCTGTGTCGGGATTCGCCGGCGATAGACCATGCGTGACTTCGTAGCCATCACTCAGCCCATCACCATCGGTATCTGGCGAATACGCATCAAGCGATTTTCTGTACAGTGAGATGCTGGATAGCTTTATTACCGTTCCGTTCATCATTGCAGAGTACGCGCCATAGATGCCAAGGTAGCACGGCGCATGAAAATAATAAAATCCCTCACGACTCTTCAAAATCTGAAGCGGATTAAACTGTGCGTCAAATTTCTGAACTCTCACCTCGCTGATATTTGTGCCGTAGATTTTCATTCTGTATTCGCCTGTGAGACCCATAAAGTTCAGCATTTTGTGGTCTGTGATGGATACTATGCTCTTGTTCACCACTTTATTCGCAAAGAAAAAGTATCCGTGGAGCTCTTCATCATCGCTTATGCCATCTCCGTCCGTATCTTTACCCCGCATATACACACGTGTGGATTCTTCCACCGGCGCGATATGTAGCCCGTAATTTGCATATCTATCACTGCGCAGCACTATCCTGTTCGTTCCCGGCGGAAGCAACTGCGGAAAATGCGCATCACCACGTGCGTAATATGTGATTTCCCCATTTTTGACTCCCAAAATCTCAGTGTCCTGTGTGGCGTTTACCCACAATCTGTACCGGGTGCCAGATGCAAGCTTAAGTGACATATATCCGTTTCCATATCTGTCTCCGTAAAGTGTGCCCGATGCATACACATTGTCGCCCGTATTAAGCACCGTGTTATTTTCAATCTTAAATATTCTCAACTTCATTCCTGAATCTGCTGTGAACATTATGCTCTTGTTCTCTTTAATATGCAGCGTGAAGAAGTTTGTGCCTCCACTCAGACGCCCTAAATCACCAAAGTATCTACCATCATGAACCCCCATCACTGCAATACCGATATTGAGCGGTTCACTCACGTTTTTTATTTTCAAAATCACCTTGCCCCAGCCATGCCATACCCTCTCAAAAGGCAGATGCGCCGCATCTACACTTATCTCCTCAGGTACTGTTATGCTTCGCAGAACAACCACAACGGTAATCACCACTATAACCACAGACACTATTTTTATCCAGAGCTTTTTATCCACCATGGGTACCCCTGTGTGGTTGATGGAATACCCATATAATAATTTTTTGCAAATAATCTTTAACAAATACCAGCTTATTTAAGAATCATAAAAAACTTTTTGAAAAATATGCAAATCCATGCAAACGTCTGGTTTTTTAATCGCATACACGACCCACACCCGGAGCGTCAACCTTTAAATAATAGTCGCCAATAACGCACCCATGAAGGAAATGGAGTTCAAGGTAATATCAAAAGATAAAACCACAATTGAGCTGGAAGTTCTCAATGCGGATAGAACCCTTCTTATACCGCTGGTGGAGGAGATGAACAAGGACGAGAAGGTAGAATATGCCAAATACCACTATGACCACCCGTATCTCAGCAATCCGGTGCTGAAAATTAAAGTCAACAGCGGCAAGCCTCAGGCGGCCATAAAGCGTGCGGCCAAAAAACTGGAAAAAGTGTACGAAGAGCTGCACGAAGAATTTGAAAAAAAGGTTAAAGCTGTTCAATAGATATTTCTGGCGCGGGCATGAACTCCACCCGTCTCATTTCTTCGGGCACCTTTATTTTTATGAATATTTCCTCGTAAGGCACGTACTGCTGCAATTCGACCTTTCCGAATTTTTCAAGGAAGAGCAGTGAGATAAACACCGTAACATAATCATCGCGAGTGCCATCGTACACCAAAGAGAGCGGCACCTCTTCACCATGCACCTCACAGAGCCGTTCCCAGACCTGCTTTATCTCTTCTTCCAGGTCCTCTTTGTGCACCTTCTCTGCCAGATTAAACTTGAATTTCTCCCGTATTTTACGCTTTTTCTTCTTCTTTTCGATATCAAGTTTTACCTCGTGTATCGCCTCTATCAAATCAAACAAACTTACCGGCCGTGTTTCCTCTCTGCGCACCGGCTCATGAAGCTGAATATCGGGTGGTGAGACCACTTCCATGGGTGGTGAGTAAGCGTCAAAATCGAACGCGTCAAGGTCCATGCCGAACATATCTACCTCGTATTCTTCCTCATGAACCTGCTCAAGTACCTGCTCGCTTTTCTTCATAAGCACGTTCCATGCCATATAGATAATCTTTCCCGCTATGATGAAATCAATTTCTTTTTCGCTCCTGATTCGATCAAGATACATCTTTACGAAGCTCATCATATCTATTTTCCAGGGATTGAGTTTTTCCTGCATCACCAGCTCGAACACCAGTGCGACCGCTCTATCCACCGGATTCCTGGCGGAAAGATGCACGCCCTCCTTCACCTCTTCTGCCAGCTGCAGGTAATAATCAAGATCAACATCGGAATCCAAAAGCGCTTTATGATACATCAGATGCTCCATCACGGCAGCCTCAGGCATTTTCGCTCACCTCCCCCAGCACAGGCTGAAGATACACACGGGATATGCCGTCTCCTCTCTGAGTCACGCCGATGATGTTCTCTGCGAATTTCAGGGTGGCTTTTCTGAGTGAGATGACTATGAACTGCGCTGATGACGCATTACGCTTTATTACACGACCCACAACCTCCGCGTTCACACCGTCCAGAAACATATCCACCTCATCAAGCAGATATATGGGTGAGGGCTCATACTGCTGTATCGCAAATATGAACGCCAGCGCGGTGAGGCTCTTCTCGCCACCGCTCAGTGCATCAAGGCGCTTTATACCTTTGCCCGGAGGCTTGACTTTGATTATGAGACCGCCCTTGAACGGGTCTTCCTCGTTCTCCAGCACGAGATACGCATCACCACCGTTGCTAAGCTCGTGATATATCTTACGCATGTTGTCATTTATAGCTCTGAACACTTTAAGAAGACCTTCCTTCTTTTTGGTGTTGAGCTCTTTAACCAGAGTCTCTATTTCTTTTTTCTCACGAACCAGAGTATCGTAATCTTCGCGCAGCGATTCGTATCTCTGCGATTCCCGCTCATATTCGTCTATGCTCTTAAGATTCACATCGCCAAGCGCCTGAATCTGCACTTCCAGGTCCGATTCTCTTCTCCGGAGTGCTCGTATACTACCCACCTCGCTGACCTGAATGCCAAACCCTTCATAAGTGGTACGCGCTTCCTGATAGCGCTCTTCCGCCTCTTTACGCTTTGCTGCCAGCGAGATTTTCAGGCTCTCTTTGGTCTGGATATCGGCCTTTCTCTGAACCAGCAGCTCACGCTTTTTACTGATTTCGCGCTGAAGCGCATCACTCTGCTTCACGAGCTCGGCAATCTGCTGCTCTTCCCTGCTCACTATATCCTCATACTTACGCCGCTCAACCATAAGAGCTTCCATCTCTTTACCGGCATCTTCGTTCTTCCTGCGCATCTCTTCGTTCTCTTTCAAAAGCTCATTTATGCGCTGCTCGGCACCTGCAAGCTCATTTCTGATTGTGCTGAGCTCTGCGGACAGCTCATTTTTCCTGCTCAATAAAGATTCAAGCTCTCCACGTAGCTTCGAGATCTCTTCTCTCAGCGCGGATATCTCCGCATTCTTCTCATCGGAGACCATTTTGTCTATCTCATCTTGCAGAGAATCAATCTTAGCCTGCAGAGCATCTATTATCTTAGATTTCTCCTCAATCTCTCCGCTTAGTGAGCGAACTATGCTCTCCAGTCCCTCTTTCTCGCGATACTTATCATTTAAATTCTTAACAATACGGGCAAGAGATTCTTTGAGCCTATCACGCTCACGGGTCCACACAACCACATCTTCGGTGCTTCCCCCGCCAAGAGAGTTTATCTGCTCGAGTAGCGCATCAATCTCGCGCTCCACTTCATGAAGGCTCGCCTCTATGGCATCTCTCTCGGCGCGCAGGTTGCGAATCTGCTCGGCAATCTCATTAACATTGCCCATTGCAATTTTCTTTCTTCTGGCAACGCTTCCGCCCACCATAGCACCGCTGGCTTCGATTAACTGGCCGTCGAGAGTGACCAGCCGCACCCCGCCCATCAGCTTTCGGGCGGTGCTCAAATCCTCAACCACCACGGTGTCTCCAAACACGTACCAGAACGCCGCTTCGAATTTCTTATCGAATTTCATAAGGTCTATGGCAAAGCCATGAGATTTCGGGTCTTTTGAGGCGAGAATCGCACGGCCCCGCGGGCGCCCAGACAGCATCTTGTTGAGCGGCAAAAATATGGCCCGACCCAGTCTATTTCTCTTCAAATACTCAATTGCACGTGCCGCGGATTCGTCATCTTCACAAACTATGCTGAGAAGCCGATTACCCGCGGCAATTTGAATGGCAAGCTCGTATTTCTCATCTACGCGCCCCAGCTCTGCTATTGTGCCGTATATGCCCCTCAATTCTCCCGTATCGCGGGCGCTCAGTATTGCGTTTACCGCCGCGGATAGCGGGTCCGAAGATTCCATCTTACCTTTGAGCCGATGATACTCTTCATTCAGCGCATTTATGCGCTTCTGCTTCTCTTCAAGCTCTTTTCTCAATCGGCTCTGGCGATTTTTGAGCTCCATATATTTGGAGTTCAGCGCCCTGCGCTTGTTCTCCACTCCGCGAGTTTTCTCTTTGACCTCTTTTATTCTCCACTCAGCATCGCGGATTCCCTCCTCGACGCTCTTCTTCTCCTCCTCAATGCGGGCAATCTCGCGATTTAAAGAGGCTATCTTCTCCTTTGCTTTGTTGTACTCAAGAAGCCTGGCATTATACTCTTTGCGCACCTGCTCCAGCTCATCGGTCATCTTCTTCATGGTCTCATGTGCTTCACGGAAACTGCGGTTTTTCTCCTCCATATCCCGCTCCAGCGAATTGAGGCGTGATTCTCGCTCGCTCAGCATCTTTCTACGTGAGGAAATCTCCCTGTTCAGAGACTCAAGCTCTTCGTTCTTCACTTTGAGCTGTGCTTTTTTCTCCTTTATGAGTTTCCGAAGCTCTGCCACGCGTTTTTCATTTTCTTTAATGCGCTCTTCCCGGTCCTCCACACGGCTTTTGAGCCTGGCGTATTCAATCTTAATTTCGTCTATTCTTCTGCGCATCTCTTCCAATTCTTTGCCGCCGAGCTCGCCGATTTTTCTCTCTATGTTCTCTCGCTCTTCTTCTAGGGCAGCCATCTCACGCTCAATAGCTTCGATCTCCGCCTGAAGTTTGGATATCTCATTATCGTAAGATTCCAGTTCACGAGCGTAGGAATCCATATTCTCCCGCGCTTCAACCATACGCGCATAGGCGATTTTCGCTCTGGTCTCGCGAAGCTCTTCCTCCAGATTCTTGTACCGGAGCGCAATCTCGCGGTCCCTGCGCAGCTCTTCAACCCGCGATTTTATCTCTTCCATGCGCACTTCAATCTTGCCCATATTCTCTTCCACAACACGCTTCTTCTCCTCCGCCCTCGCAATGTCCCTGTCAAACTCAGATATGCCCGCAATATCCTCCAGTATCTGACGGCGCTCAACCGGGCTCATCTCAACTATGCGTGTTATGTCACCCTGTCTGACAAAATTATAACCGTCTGCATCAATCTTAGCATGCTCCAGCAGCGATGCAAAATCCTGCAAACGTGCCTTCTCATCGTTTATGTAAAAATAGCTCACGTAGCCGCCATCGGTGCCGGTGCGCTTAACGTACCGGGTAAGCTTTACCTCGTTTGTATCAATGGGCAAAACCCGGTCAGTGTTATCAAAAATCAAACTTACACGGCAAAAATCCGCTTTCTTCCCTGTCTTACCTCCATCGTAAATCAGGTCAGTGAGCTTATTCGCCCGAATCACCTTGGAGCTCTTGGGCCCCAGAACAAAGAGAATTGCATCACCCAGATTGCTCTTACCACTGCCATTGGGCCCGCTTATGGCAGTAAAACCCGGCTTGAACTCTATGCGGTTCTTGTGAACAAACGATTTGAAATTCTCAAGCTCAATTGCTTTAAGATACATATCCCATCACCTTCATACCCATGTGGCATACCTCATGTCACATATATGTCATATACATGGCAGATATACCATTCATGGTATTTAAATGTTTTGAAAAACCCTTATATACCATGGATGCATATGTCATATTAATGTCCGACTAATGTTGGACAAGAGGTGATGATAATGAAATACCCATACAGTATGAGCTCCGCGGTGGGGTACTCAATCGTTCTGCTGGTGTCCCTGTGGTGGCTGCCGGTGCTGGGACCCATGATTATAGGGTACATCACCGGTCGCAAGGCTGGAGGGCCGGTGAAGGGTGCCATTGCAATGGTTGTGCCCATCGTACTGTACTTCTTCATCGTGTATTTCATGGCAATTGGGTGGATACATATGCCCCATATGGTATCCAGATACTTTACCGGATACTTTGCAAGCTCGGTGGCGGGCACATCAATATTGACATATGTGCAGGAAACCATGAATACGGGCATTATGATTGGCAAGCACGTGGAGAATTACCTGTACTACGCACCCACGGCATTTTTCATAATGCTTGCGTTTGCGTTCA
Source organism: Methanobacteriota archaeon (assembly GCA_013154005.1). Classification (GTDB taxonomy): domain Archaea; phylum Thermoplasmatota; class Thermoplasmata; order Thermoplasmatales; family Aciduliprofundaceae; genus JAADDK01. The sequence goes on along the minus strand of JAADDK010000038.1, from coordinate 509 downwards.
TCGGAGGTGCCATAAGCAAGCAGATAATAATGGAGCGCGGCATATACCCGACCAGAGCAAGGCCCGTAATAGTGAAAAAGGAGGCGCCGGAGGTGCCGGCGAAGAAGTCCGTGAGCGTGCCTAAAAAGGCCGCACCGAAAAAAGCACCTGCAAATGTTCAGAAAAAACAGAAGAAAACCAAAGTTGAGAAAAAGAAGAAAGCACCCACTCCTGTGGACAGAGACGGCAAGTTTGTGGTTCATCAGATGGACTCTAAAAAGAAAGTGCCCGTGAAGAAGAAGTACGGCATAACTTTTCTGTGATTTTTTTATTTTATGATTTTTAAAAATTCTTGCTCTCACCCGCGTGTTTCAATTTTTACGTTGTTGTTTGCTGCTTTTGCTCTTTTTATTATCTCTTCAACTATTTCCTTCCGAATAGATTTCTCTTTTTTGTTCATAAAAATACTGTAAACCTGCATCCTAAAGACATACTCGCCGTCTTCATTTTGACCATAAATTCTCAAAAAT
>JAADDK010000051.1 GCA_013154005.1 Methanobacteriota archaeon | reverse complement strand
CAGGGATAGTGCTGGCGATAATAGCAATAATAATTGCACTGGTGAGCATGATGCGCAAGGGCAAGCCGGGAGTGCCACCCGTGAGCAGTGAGCCTGCAACGCCAGAGGAGGAAACTGTTGAAGACAGCGAAGAAGAGGATCTGGAGGAAATATAACTTTTTCTGTCCCTAACTTTTTTATTTTTTGAAGGTATATTGCATTTTATGAAGAATGTTGTAGTTACTGGTGCATCAAGAGGCATTGGGAGAGCTATTGCTATAGAGCTTGGAAATGCGGGTTACAGAGTTCTTGTTAATTTTTTCAAATCTAAAGATATGGCTAAAGAGGTTGTCTCTGCGATAAAAGGAATGGGTGGGGAGGCAGTGGCGATGAAAGCCGATGTGGCGGATTATGGGGAGGTAAAATCCATGATATCTGAATTTTGCGAGAGTTACGGTGCTATTTACGGGCTGGTGCTTAATGCGGGTATATACATTCGAAAGCCGGTGAACGCTATGACTCTGGAAGACTGGGATCGTACTGTGAAGGTTAATCTGTATGGAGCTATGTATCCTGTTAAAGCATCACTTTCATATCTCGAAAATGGTGCATCTATTGTTTTTATATCTTCCCAGTTAGCTTTTCGTGGTTCTACGAGCAGTGTGGCCTACAGTGCATCGAAAGCTGGAGTTCTCGGGTTAATGAGATCTCTTGCACTGCAGCTTGCGCCTGCGGTACGGGTCAATGCGGTGTCTCCGGGGACTATAGATACCGACATTATATCAGGATATTCTGAAGAAGAAAGGATAGCGAGAGAACGTAATATCCCGCTGCAAAGAATAGGATTGCCGGAAGAAGTTGCCCATGCAGTAAAATTTTTGATATCCGATGAGTCGTCGTATATTACTGGTGCAAATATAGATGTTAATGGTGGTTTGTATATTCATTAGTAAAAACTAAATGGAAATTGCGTATGTCCGGCTGATGCTCCTCATATTTGATCTGGATGGTACGATAATGGATACATGGGAAGAAATACTGATTACATTTCAGAAGGTTTTCTCTAAGCGTAATCTTCCGCTGGATGTGAATGCATTGAGAATGGCGGTGGGCTTGCCCCTCGAACAGGTGATAGAATCGCTTGTGGGTTATGAAGCCCCTGACATTGTAAGAGATATTAGAGATACTTTTCTGAGTTTGAATCCCAGACGAATAAAGATATTTGAAGGTATGGAGGATGTCCTAAATATTCCTGCAAAGAAGGCAATTTTGACTTCTAAGGGAGATCTGGGGACTTATAGGGATTTAAGAGAGCTGGGTATAGAGCACATGTTTGATGTGGTGGTTACTGCGGATACTGTGGTGAATAAAAAGCCTGATCCGGAGGGCATAAATATTATCCTCCAACGTTTAAATGAGGAACCTTCACGTACTTTTATGATAGGGGATACAGAGATGGACATACTCGCTGGAAAACGGGCTGGGGTGAAAACGATAGCAGTGACATGGGGAAATAGAGATTTGGAACATTTGTACAATTATGCACCAGATTATGTCGTTACTTCGCCACGAGAACTCAAGGAGCTTCTGGAGAGTTATGCCCAGCGATGGCCATAAGTTCCAATCATGGGTACAAATGCAACATCTCCCCAGATTTTCTTCTTGATTTCAGAGTTTTTCTTTTCTATTATGTATAGTTCTTGAAACATCATGCTTCCCACAGGGATTACCATCCGTCCCCCTTCTGCCAGCTGTCGGATTAACGGTTGGGGTATGTCTGGAGCGCCGCATGTAACAAGGATTCTGTCATATGGGGCTTCCGGAGGGTACCCTTTTGAGCCATCCCCCAGCAAAGAAACTACTTTTTCTCTATGTTTGCATTTTTTCAGGTTTTCGAGAGCCTGTTTTCTGAGTTCAGGAATACGTTCTATGGTGTATACCTTTTTTCCAAGTGCGGCGAGGAGGCATGCATTATATCCCGATCCCGTGCCGATTTCTAGTATTTTGTTGGAGGGTTCCACGTTAAGTAAAGTAATCATAACTGCCACGATACTCGGAGCACTTATGGTTTGTTTGTATCCTATAGGGAGTGGTTCATCATAATATGCCATATCTCTAAGATTTTCCCTTACAAAATTACCCCTATCCACTGATAAAAATGCCTCTTTGATACGCTCAGAAGTGATGTATTTTTTTCGCACAAGCAAATTTACAAGGTCTTTGTTCTCCACTACGGAATTATATGAAAGTATTATTTAATTTTTTCCTGTGAACTCACATTTTCCCTGATTTTCGCCACAGTTTTTCTTCCCAGAGTGGTTAGGTTCAGACTCTCATTTATATAGCCCGCAAGTTTAAGTTCATCTATTATTTTATTGAGAGAATCTACAGTGATATCCGTGATGTATTGAATGATAATCTTGTCGCGTATGCCCATGGAGAGAAGAATCAAAATTTTTTTATGTTCTTTGGTTAGTTTCTGTTCAGAGTGCATGGCAAATTTGGATATAATACCCCTCATTGTGGTTATAACATCAAATTCACCAGATATCAGAGTGGTCAGTATATGATTGCGCCCGGCTTCGTAGTGTTTTATTTCCAGTATGCTCCCCTTGGACCACCCCATTGGCGGAGAGACACGATAATATTTGTCTCTCTCCGCTATGCTCTGAATATCAGCATAATTTATGGTGGCGGTACGATCAAATTTTTTGAAGATTAAACGTTTATTTGTGAGATATATTTTTCCGATAACCCATTTTTTATCATCAAATATAAATCGGTCTCTTCCGAATCCTATTATGTAATATGCTTTTGCCTGAGCAACCAGTTTTTCTGTTGCCATTGATACCATATATCCTGCGAATTACTTTAAGCTATCCCTATTGGATTCTATCCTGAAAAATATAAATTTGCGGCTTACTTTTTCTTTTCTATGAAATTTGTAAATTCTGGGGATGTCAAATTTAAACTCGGCCATATGTGTTATATTTCCTCCAAATTCTTGTATTTTTTTAACCAAAAACTCTTTTGTCTCAAAGTTGTGAAGGGTGTAAATTATTTTGGCATTTTTAAGTGCGGATATGAGAAAGGGTAAATCTGCGTGTCTGTTCTGGGATCCGAATGGAGTGTTTTGAAAAATTGTATCCACGGGTATGTTGAATGCAGAGACGTCTTTTTCCAGTATGTGAACATTGCCACATGGGGTATTTTTTATATTGTCTCTTAATATTTTAATGGCATCTCTGTCAATTTCTACAGAATATATTTCTCTGGCGCCCAAGGCGCATGCTCCAATCGTGAATATTCCTGTACCTGCGCCAAGTTCAGCTACTGATTTTTGATAAACATCTCCCATAGAATATGCCAGAAAGAGAATCTCTGCTGCAACATTTGCTGGCGTTAAATACTGCTCAAGGTAGGGTTTAGGATTTTCAAATCCACGAATGTGCTGGAGGTAAATCTCCAGATTTTTCTTTTTCATTGCAGTGCCAGCTCCACTATCTGCTTGGCGAAATGAACTGCGTGCTCTTTAGATAGGCCGCGCTCTGCCAGAATATCTGCTATGTGCTCCACTGCCCGCTTCCATTTCCATGTACTTTCTGTGTATTTTGCCTGTAGAATTACCTTGGCTATTTCGTGGTCCACGCTGATTCCATGACGCTCTCTGAACTCAATCTGCCAGAGTGGCACGATAAAATCCGGTATGTATACCTCTCTCCCCCCCGATGGTTGCACGTATCCCCGGACTTTTTTTGCCATGAGATTCTCATAGTTTTTTTGATACATATATTTTATGGCGATAACTGCCATTTAACTCGAAAAGTTTTATGTATTCACTTTCTATTCCTGTGCGCAGATGAAGTTACTTTCAAAGAGGCGGCTGGTTTCCACGACAGTAGGGGTTTTGATATCCATAGCGCTTATATTTTCAATGTTTACTGTAAGCAATAACGCAGTAAAGTCACAGATTTATGAACGTGTAATGAATGAGCCCTACGATTTTGGAATATATGGCCCTCTTCCCGCACGGAATTATTCGAAGGTGATGCGGGGCATTGAGAATTTATCTCACGTGAAATGGGTGCGTGGATTCATATATGCTCCAATGCAACTTGGAAATCAGTCTGAGACTATTACAGTAGGATACTGGGAAAATATCAGTGATACGGTTAAGCTTATTCAGGGCAGATTGCCTTTTTATTCTGATGAAATTGCCGTGTCTTACTGGTATGCACGAACATACAATATATCCGTGGGTACCAATCTGAATGTTACTGTATATCCAAATGGAACTATGGAAAACGTAACGTACTTTGTGGTAGGTATTTATTATCCCAAGGATTTTTTTTATCACTGTGATGCGGTGGGCACCCCTGCTGGGGTATCCAAGTACGGAAATCCGCTCGCTATGATTGTGGTGAAACTGGATCCGCACTATCTTCTCTCTTCTCTGGACATGAACGAGATTAACAGAAAGATATGGACTGTAAGGAGTGAAGCACTTAACGTATTCTATTCATACGGTGGTGAGAATGAGGCCAACTCCAACGTGGCCTATACAGAGTATGGAAACCCGCTTCTCGCAATGGAGTATCTTGTTTATGCGTTACCTATAATTGTGATGGGGGTATATCTCTCAAAAATTGGAATAGAGATTGAGCTCACTGAGAGAAGGCGAGAATTCGGTATAATTCGCGTCCGTGGGGGTGGGCGGAAATACGAAGTGCGGGTGTTTTTGCGAGAGCTGCTTGCGTACTCCATTATTGGTGGGCTGGGAGGATACCTTGTTGGAGAGCTCATGGCGCACGCAGGTAATAATTTCATCTACAGATTACCGTATTTTGCTCTTGACTGGGGGATTGGGTATGCGTTAATTGGAGTATTTCTTGGTTTACTCATGTTCATTATCGCTTTTTACTCACCGTGGAAGCGAATAAAAAGGACGCCTATTGTGGAGCTTATAAGTCATTTTTCCACTCATTTTAGCCGGGTAAAGTACGAGCCCATACGTGATGCGGTAGCTTCTTTTGCACTCTGGGGATATTTGATTGTGGGGTTATTTTTGATTGAGAACACGAGCTTTACTGGCGGGCTCAGTGTGATGGTTGTACTCGCGGAGATTATAGCCATGAGTTTTGTGTTTATGTTACCAGTAATTCTTGTTCTTTTGCCACTGTTCATGTCCAGACTTTTCACTCTGGGCACTCAGAAAATATATATCTGGATTGTTAAGCCACTCACTCGAATTATGAAGGTCTCCCGGGAAATAGTGGAGTATGGGGTGGAAAGAAATCCAAAGAATATGGCGTATGTGGCATTTATGCTTGCATTTGTGCTTACTTTTTCCTCGCTGGTGTCCTCTTCGCAGGATTCGCAGATTGAGCTTTCACATCTGCAGCAGGTTCAGGCAGTAGGCGGTGATTTTGAGGTCTCCACGCATCAATATGCAGGATCGGTATCGATTTTAGAGGCACTGTCCGAATCTCCAAATCAGAGTGCTCATGTGTGGATTGCGTATGGGGGAGGTACGATTTTTGGAGATGATGTATCTGTTTATTTCGGGAATTATCTGAATTATACGTCCTCAGTATATGAGCTGGATAAGTTTCTTTATCGGGGTGCTTTTAAGAGTAATAGGGTGGTGATATCCAGATCTCTGGCTATAAAATTTGGGCTAAATGTTGGAGATACCGTGTCGGTGAACATGTACGATGAAGGGTATGCGAGCCCCGGCATTTCCCAGAATCATGGTATAAAAGAGTATCAAATAAGTGGAATAGTTTATTCGTTTCCGGGACTTTCCTATGCGGAGGATGCTATATTCATAGACTCTCATGTTTCCCCGGCCAACTCCACCACTCTGATTTTGAAAGCGAGAAATTACCACGCACTGGAAGAGCAGCTAAAGATGGTAGGTGTAAGTTATCAGGCAAGGAGTGATGCGGCGGGTCAGGAAAACGCAATGTTTTTCCAGACTACAGAGATGTTTCTGGTAATCTTGGGTGGGGCCACCATTGCAATAGTCAATTACTCCCTTTATTACAATAGACGGGGTGAAATTGCGCTTTACAGGGTCCGGGGGGCCCGTCGTGGGCAGATTCGAGCATTGCTAATGGCTGAAGGAGCGGGTATAATATTTCTGTCCTTGATAATCGGGGTGTCTGTGGGTCTTATGCTCTCTTATTTTTTGGTGGAGTTTCAGTTATCATCTACCGAGCTTCCGGGCTCATTTGTGGTTGGCTATAATTTTGGTGTGGTCACCGTGGTTATGGTAGTGGTGTTTTTGAGTATACAGTATGCACTTTCCACCCTTTTTGCAAGAACAAATTCTGCGGAAGTAATCCGTGCAAATGGAGGCGAGATGTAATGATTGTGATAGAGAACTTAATAAAGGTGTATAAACGGGGAAAAATCGAAGTAATTGCAATACGTGATGTATCCTTAACTATAGAGGATGGGGCTATGGTAATGCTTGTGGGACCCAGTGGATCAGGTAAAACCACATTTCTTCATTTATTGGGTGGAATCGACAGACCCACTGCGGGGAAGATTATAGTAAACGGTAAGAATATTGCGATGTTCAGTGATAAAGAGTTAACTGAGTATAGAAGAAAGGAAGTGGGTATAGTATTCCAGTTTTTCAATCTTATTCCTTTTCTAACAGCTCTCGAGAATGTTATGCTTCCAATGCAATTTTCCGGGATGTCTAAAGAGAAGATGAAAAAACGTGCAAAATCCCTGTTACGTATGGTGGGTATGGAGCATCGGGAACAGCATTATCCCGATGAGATGAGCGGCGGTGAACAACAGAGAGTTGCCATTGCGGTGGCCCTTGCAAACGATCCGCCGATCCTTATTGCAGACGAGCCTACGGGCGAGCTGGATAGTGCTACGGGGCTGGAGATAATAAAACTCTTTAAAAAGTTAAATGAGATGGGTAAGACTGTGATAATCGCGACTCATGATCTCCGATTACTTAGCTACGCAACGCAGATTTTGCGTATTGAGGATGGAAAAATAAGCATAAACTAAAAAGAAAAGTATTTAAACGCAAAGAGTTTTCCCCCAAACAGCAGAATATGGAGGGAATATGCCATGACCGAGAAAATAAGAAAAAAGGCCGAAGTGATCGCAGCGATTGCGTTGATGCTGTTTAGTGCACTATTGATAGCAGGGAGTACGCAAGCGTTGGAGCCAACAAAGGGAACGATAGATTTCGTACTTCTTTATAATGATGTTGAGACTGGTGATAGTTATTATCTTAGCGATGTGGGAGTGTATCTTTATGATATGAATGGTCATTTTGTGTCCTTCACCAATTCCACGGCCAATGGAATAGTTGATTTTTCAAATGTTCCATACGGTAACTACGTGATACGCACCGAGCCAGTGAAAAAGAGCAACTATCTGTATTGTACTAGTTTCAGTTACGTGCGGCTCGATGCCAATGGTGTAAAGAACATAGCCACGGGAACTGATTTTAATACCATGAGTGTGGATAGATATCCGCTATCTCATCAGGTAAACTTAACCATAGAGAAAGATGGTGTGCCCATAATGGCAGATGTGGAGCTTTCTTTTATGGGATATGATTATTCCAATTTTACCGTTTACGGGAATGCCACATTTAATGTGACAGAAGGTCTAACCACAATAAAAATAGTTTACGATGATGGTGGAGTTTACAAGGATTATTACAAGGATCTCAACATAGCAAAAGATACTGCATCCGTGAATGTGACGGTGGATATAGCAGGTTATCAGAGGGTTATTGGTACTGTTATGGATAAAGGTAAGATAGTCAATACTGAAACGCACATAATTGCTATAAATAAAACCACCGGCGATGTCTGGAAAGTTCTGACATTTAATGGTGGCGCGTTCAGTTTCTTCCTTCCCTCCGCTAATTATAAACTGGTTATTACTGCAGATGGATACAGTATATACACGCTGGATGCTATTCCAAGCACTGTGATTGATGCAAACGTGGTTCCTGTGACTAGGAACATAGATTATTCTATGGCATTCTCAAACGATATGAGCTGGGTTAATATCACCTATACGACCACAATAACCAATAAAACAGTATTTCCTGCACTGCCTTACTCCGATACGGGAGTGCTGTATTATCAGATGAAACTTCTGGGATGGTCGGTGACTGATCTTGAGAAATATGTGAAGAGTGTTTACAGGGATTATACTTCCGATGTGGTGGAGGTGAACAATGATATTTATGGTCTTGCAAACACCCCTGTCAGTACGTTCAGTGCAGTAGATGCCAAGAATATGGAGTATAAAGTTACCATTGTGGGTGATTATTACAACTCTGAACTTATAAAGTCAGAACTTCTCAAGGAAGGTTCTATATCCGTGAGTCTGTTTGCCCAGAAGGACCATGTGGCCGGGGAGAATCTGAAGTATAAGTATGTGATAACTATTCCCACCGATTTGGAGAGAAGCAATGATATCGCCACCTCTGTTGCTTCTGTTTCTGGATGGGTGGGGCAGATTGATGTGAGTGATGTGCAGAGCACTCCTGTGAATATCGTGCTCAAAGAGAGAAAGAGTCCCGAGATAACTCTCGATAAAGCGCATTTGGTGATTGGCTGGGCAAATATGACCAGTGCAAATCATATCGTGAATCAGTCTGCAGATAACTATACTGTGGTGATACCTGGATCTAAGCATGTGTGGATAAATGCATCTCGTATGGCGTACGATGTGGTTCGAGATAAGTATGATACTGCAAACACTACGTATGCGTGGTACCTGAATGGTAAACTTCTCCGCGCCGGTGTTGGATATGCTTATGCCAATGAAACGTTGTATCCACTGGGTATGCGGAAGGATACGCTTACGATTAAGGTGACCGATGTTGGTGGTAATACCAACGAGACAAATATTACGTTGCTGGCGGACAATGCCCATCCTACAGTGAACATAACAATCAAAGATCCCTCGGGGAAAGTGCTTCTTCATATGTGGGAAAATAACAACACCCCAGCAAAGCTGTACTATAAGACCAACGCCACCGATAAGACAATGGTGGTTGATATAAAGAACGGAGTTGCAAAGCTTCCTGCAAAGATTGTTTTCAATCAGACTGAGGAGATAGTGTACGATGCAGAGAACTCATTTGATACGTATAATTATGTGGATAAAACCAATCTACCTGTGATAGTTGAGTGGGACTTTAACGGTAATAAGAGCACTGGTGCAAACAGGACGTATGCTTTTGATAAGCCCACCAGAAAGGGACCGTATACAGTGAATGTCACACTGGCAGATGCAGTAAATAACACTGTGAAAATCTCTATGGACGTGATAGTCAGGGATATTACGAAACCCATTGTGAGACTCAATTTCACCGTGGATGGCAAGAATGTAAATGAAGTTAAGGAGCAGGAGGATGTAACGCTGAATGCTACTGGCAGTTATGATCCTGATAATGGCACAATCGCAAGCTATAACTGGACTATCAAAGATGAGCATTTCAAGAATGTTGAACCTACCGATAAGGTGTACGAGATAGTAAACGGTAGCTTTGCAAGTGGCAAGGTAACCATCAAATTCCTGACCTTTGGTACCTACTACATAATACTTAATGTTACAGACGGTGCTGGAAATTACAATGTGGTTAATAAGACACTGCGTGTGACTCCTGTGAGACCTGACTTGGCTATAAACAGTGTAAACATAAAGGGAGATAGAGTTGAGGGCTCCAAGCTTACCTTTGTGGTTAATGTGTCCAATAACGGAAATGCGCCTGCAAGCAGCTTCTGGCTTGCGCTGTATGTCAATGGCAAGGCGGTGTACAACCATACTTTCAAGGAAGGCCTTAAAAATGGAACTTACAAGATAGTGGATGGATACTGGACTCCTGCGGCACCGGGCAACTATACTGTTACCGTGAAAGTGGGATGTGCAAACGAGCCTTCCAGCTATCTGAGCGATAACGAGAAGAAAGAGACAGTGCAGGTGGCACAGGCACCATGGAAACTTCCAGCAATGATAGGTGGAAGTATTGCAATAATCGCCCTCATAGGATTTGTCGCCTGGAAGTATATGCAGAAGAAAAACGAAAAGAAGAAATTTAAGAAGAAATCCAAGGGCGGTAAGAAAGAAAAAGACTAAATTCTCTTTTTTTACATTTTTTCTAATGTGGCGAGCCCCAGTATTTTCAGTATTGTTCCCATGTGTTCTTTAAATGCTTTTACCAGTGCTAAGCGGGCATTTTTAAGTTCTGGTTCTGCGTTTAGCACGGGACAATCTCTGTAAAACTGATTGAACTGCATTGCCAGAGCAAGTGCGTATTTTGCCATCACGTATGGGCTCAGATTATTGACCGCCTGTTTGATGATATCTGGATACTGAGCCATTAACTTAATCAATTTTCTTTCTTGAGTATGAGTTAAGCGGGTGTAATCGATGGATGTTTTCTCCTCAGATTTTCGAAGTATGCTGCATGCTCTTGCGTAGGTGTAGATTACGAAGGGGGCACTTTCTCCCTCAAAGCTCAGTGCTTTTTCCCACCGGAATACAATGGGTTTCTCTTCCTGTATATTGAGTATTGCAAATCGTATTGAAGAGGTGGCAATGCGCTCTGCAATTTCATCCATTTCCTGCTCGGTGTAGTTTCGCTCTTTTAATATCTCCAGTGCTTTTTCCTTTCCTTCGTCAATCAGGTCATCCAAGTACACGACGGTGCCTTTCCTGGTGCTCATCTTTCCTTCGGGTAATCGTACGAATGAATAAAATAGCGGTGATACACTTATTTCGGGGTTCAGTTTTTCCACAACCTCTTTAATGGCTTGGAAATGGAGTTTGTGGTCTTCACCAAGGACGTCTATGAGGATGTTTGCGAGTTCGCCTTTGTACATGTGATAAGCAATATCTCTCAGAAAGTATAGGGTGGTGCCGTCACTTCTATACAGGAAAAATTTGTTTTTTTGTAATTCTATGCCCATCTTTTTCAGGTTCAGGTAATATGCTCCCTCTTCCTCCTCGACGTATTCTTTAAGGAGTAGCGCTATTTCTTTCGCCTTTGGAATAAGTTCAGACTCCCATACAAAGCGATCTATTTTTATGTTCAGTCTTTCCAGGCTATCTTGGATGCCCTTTAATACGCATCCGACTTTTTCTTTGGCGAGTTTCCTGAGTTCTTCGTCACCGGATTCGTATCTTTTCATTAATTCACGTATCTCCATTTCTATTTCATGTTTCTCAGAGGCGAGTTTTGAGGCGGTTTGATAGTTACGCACCAGTGCGTGGTCACATTTTTCGTGTCTCTGTATAGTTGGCAGATTTTTGATGCCCCACAGGAGCGTGGCTACCTGCATGCCTGCATCATTTACAAAGTAATGTACCTCTACCTCATGGCCGTACGCACGGAGAATGCGTGCCATGGTGTCACCGATTATAGGGTTTCGAGCGCGGCCCACATGCAGAGGGCCGGTGGGATTGGCGCTGGTGTGCTCAAGCACGATTTTTTCCCGCACCGGCTCTGCGTACAGCTTGCGGGAGAGTATTGCCTGAATCGTCATCTCGTTGAGCTTCTTGGTGGATATATGAAAGTTGAGATATGGGCCAACCGCTTCGATTTTTTCAAAGTACGTGCCTGGCTCTATTTTTTCTGCGAGTTCTTTCGCTATTGCCGCAGGATTCTTTCTCAACTCTTTTGCCAGCGGAAAGCACGGAAATGTAAAGTCTCCAAACCCTTCTTTTGCCGGCTCTACCGTGCCGTTGATTCCTGCATTGCTCAGCCGGCGATTTGCCTCAGCTCTGAAAATGCCAAGAATGTCCATGGCCGTTTATGGAAATGCTATAAAAATAACTTTTGCTGGAAAATTGAGCGGGCCCGCCGGGAATTGAAAAAATAACATCGTTTTTGGAACGGATACGATACCCTCCTGGGGATTTGCAGGAGAAAGCCACAGAAATATGGATTGAATGGATGAAAACAGGCCACTGGTGGCCACCGAGCGATGCAGATATTTTGGCATTCCTGGAGGGAGATATATGATAATGCTTTCCAGTCTGCCCCGGGTGGCGCTTTTGAAAGTCATAGAGAAGCAAGAGCGGAGGAGAAAACAATGAGCAACGTGTATTATCTGAAAAGA
>JAADDK010000065.1 GCA_013154005.1 Methanobacteriota archaeon | reverse complement strand
TATCTCCTTTCAATTTCAGCAGTTGCGTAAACAGCCTTCTCTCTCTCCCTTCTGGTTTAGGTTTGCCGTGCTCGTAAACATTGCGCATGAGTGATGAGAATATGTCCGAGATTGTTTTTCTCTCAATCCATATCTCGCTCCGTGGCGATTCTATAACGAAATCCCCGCCGGCCTCCCGGCGATCTTCTTCCACCAACTCCAAGTCCATGTCTCTAATCTCACCAGCTAGCGCGAGCCTTAACTCTTTGGGTTCATAGATATCCACCATTACCCTGACAGTCATAATGATAAAGATACCTGAATGTATAAATCTATTTTGAAAGTCCCCTATGTCTCATAGAGTTTTAAAAACCGCCCAAAAGTTTTAAAACTTTTAAGTAAATACCTCAGCCATGGAGCTGATTGGAAAAACCCGTATAACACGGCTTTCTGCAAAGAAAAATATCGCGTACCCCATGCTCAGATTCCCCAAAGAATACAGTGATTGTATAGGCAAGTATGCGAACATATATCGCATAGATTCTTCGCATTTTCTAGTAGAAATCGTAAGCGAGGAGGAGAATAAAACCGCAGTGAGGAGTTTTAAAACCCAAGATGATATTAGTATGCCAAAAACAGCAGATAGCAATGTTAATGAAAACCCTCAAAAACACCCAAAACCCGAAGGGATGCGGGGGCAGGGAGGAGAAAAATTCCAAAGGAATTTTGCGAGTACAGGAACCGCACGAACAAAGTGAGTGCGGGGGCTGGGATTTGAACCCAGGAACCCCTACGGGACTGGCCCCTCAAGCCAGCGCCTTTGGCCAAGCTCGACAACCCCCGCTCTGGGTGGAGTATGAACAACTTATTAATTTACCTTTCGCTCAAAAAAGAAAAATGAAAGATGAGAATAAAAATCACATAGATTCTTCTTCGGCGAAAATATCCGCCTCCTCACCCTTGAGAATTTCTTCCACCTCTCTTTCAATTTCTCTTTCCATACTGTATTCCTGTCTTTTCTTGTGGGGTACCATCTAACTTACCTCCCTATATGAACTAATGAAAAATAAGAATATAAATTTTTTGGAACAATTATTGAACTTTCAAATTCATTGTCTATAACGTCCGTATTTGCCGGCCAGATGCTCATCTCTCAATTGCTGGTAAACCAGCCCGTTTTTCACCGCCATCTCTTTCACGTCTGGACCCTGCCGCACCACCTTGCCAGGTATGCCAAGCACGAGTGAATTGGGTGGTATCTTTGTGCCGGGAGTGACAACCGAACCCGCGCCAATCACACTTCCCTCTCCGATCTCCGCACCGTCCAGCACCACGGCATGGATTCCCACTATCACGTTATCGTGTATAGTTGCTGCATGCACCATGGCCAGATGCCCGACAGTGACGTTTTCGCCGATTACTGTGGGCACTCCGTGCGAGACATGCACCACCACATTATCCTGAATGTTGCTGTTTTTTCCCACCACGATGTACGAGACGTCTCCGCGAAGCACCGCACCGTCCCAGACGCTCACTCCCTCCGCAACGCGAACATCACCAACGATCACCGCACTTGGGGCAATATATGCAGACTCATGCACTTTCGGATTCATATGGGGGCATGTGAAAGAGAAGTTTAAATTTACTCTTCACGCAGATACGCCAGCGGAAAGATTATAAGAATGAGCATGCCCACTATAAAAAGCGCGTGTCCCACTCCAAACTTATCGGCAAAGAACCCGATAAGGAAGGAAAACGTGGCGGAGAATATCATCTTCATCTGCGACTCCACACTCAACCCGGAAGCCATAACCCTTGACGAAATCTTATCGCTCACATAGCTTACATTCATGGGCCTGCGCATGTTGAAGAGCACGTGTAGAGAGATAAATAGAACAATGGACAAGAGAAACAGCTCGAACGCGTATGCAAGTCCTGCAAACATGATGAACAGAGTGCCGAGAACGAATATGATATTTATTGCAAACACAATATTCTTAACTTTCTTCACAACCACGTGCGCCTTCTTGGACGCATAGCTCGAAAGCAGATACAGGAAAAAGTACACAATGCCAACAACTATTGCGGTTCTTTCATCGCCGCTCATGTAAAGAAGCACCGGGAGAGAGAGTGCAAACGACTGCAAAATTGGCTGTAAATAATCCTTCGAGGACTTGAACCCCGCATCGAACACTGCAGAATTGAGAAGCGCTTTAAATGCAAATTTATTTTTGAACATTGCTGCAAAATCCGAGAACGTAGCGCGAACCTGTTTGCGAAAATCACGACGCTTATTTTTTATTATATCTCCGTCCAGCTCCTTCGGGTAAGTGGCCAGATTGATAAAATCTGCCACGTACGGAATGATGGTAATCAGAAATATAAGATGATAATCGCCCGTGTAAAAAACGATTAGTCCTGCGAGAAGCGAGTTTATTGCAGAGCCGAACTGCGAGGCAGCACGCGTGCTCCCATAGTATTCTACCTTCTTGTCCATCATATTCTTAATTTTCAGATACTCTAAAATCATCGCCTTATGCGTTCCGGAACGAAAAGCATCGCCGATTCCGTAGAGCACCATCGCCACTAAAAAAACGTAGAAATTAGAAGTGAGATAAAACAATGAAAATGTCACCAGATACGCCCCAAATCCCATCAGCATGGACTTACGCCGTCCAAATATATCCGCATATATACCCGTGGGAATCTCGGCAAGATTGGTGGAAATCTCCGCGGTGGCGTAAAGAATACCGATATCCGTGTAAGATAATCCAGAGCTGAGAAAGAACAGAATGAGGAACGGCTCAAACAGCCTGAGATTTTTCAAGAATCCGTATGCGGAGAACTTGTAAAACATCCTGTCTTTCAGGATCACCATTCGGCATCGATGAATGAGTATATAACAGTTTATCAAATTCCTGACGCAGCCATAAAACGAAATTCGTAAATAAAAAAACGAAATTCTTAAATATTGTGTCGTATTATGGTTAAATGAGGTGAATAATATGGAAAATTCGCAGGAGAAACTCGAAGAGATAGAAAAATATCTGAAGGCCCTCAGTGAAAAGTATCCTCAGGAGACCGGCTCGTTCATGTCGTTTCTTCGACGGGTAATTAGTGAAAAGGCGCTTGATACAAAGACGAAGGAGCTCATTGCCATGGCTCTGGGCATTGCCACAGGCTGCGAATGGTGCATAGTATTCCATACCAAGAACGCGCTGCAGGCAGGAGCCACGCCCGATGAACTGATTGAAGCGGGATTTGTGGCAGTAATGATGGCCGGAGGCCCTGCACTGATGCATCTCATTCCGTTGATGAAAGCAATTGAAGATTTCAAACAGTAATCTTTTTTCCTTTTTTAGAAACTTTAAAATTGCAGCAATGCATTTGCGAATTATGGAACTGAAATATAAGTTCTGGTTCGAGGGCAGGAACGGTTACATATTCGGACAGGGTGGTTATCTCCTTCTGAAAAATATCGAAAAGCTGGGAAGTTTGAGACAGGCGGCCATAGAGCTGGGCATGTCATATCGTCATGCCTGGGGCCTGATTAAAGAAATTGAAGAAAACACGGGCACGGAGATCATAGCCTCAGCCCGTGGAGGCAAGGGAGGCGGGGAATCGCATCTCACCCCGGCGGGCAAGAAATTGATAGAAGAATACGAAAAATACGATAAAGTGTTCAGGTACGTAAGCAAGCACCCGTACATCAAGCCCTCACTCACAGTGGATATGATTTTAGTGGAAAAGGATAAAATTCTGCTCATTCAGCGAAAACGCGAGCCGTTCAAAGGCATGTACGCGCTACCCGGAGGATTTGTGGAATATGGAGAAAAAACCGAAGATGCAGCGGTCAGAGAAATGAAAGAAGAGACCGGGTTGGATATAAAAGTCACCAAACTGGTAGGCGTGTACTCTGATCCCAATAGAGACCCGCGGGACCACACAGTAACCGTGGCTTACGAGGTGAAAAAAATCGGCGGAAAACTGAAAAGCGGTGATGATGCTGCTGGAGTAAAATTCATACCCCTAAATAACCTGCCCAAACTCGCCTTTGACCACGGTAAAATAATAAAAGACTATCTACTCCTTCGTGGAGTATAGATTATAAAATACTTTCGTACCTCTCAGCGAGTTGTGCAGCTCCTCCACCACATGGATATACTCGTCGATATCTTTAACCTCCCGCACCAGATCATACTGCCCAAACACCGGCTGAAAACCCAGCCCCTGTATTTTCCTAAGTATCTCCAAGGGATTTGGGCCCTCCGCGCTGAAAAACAGCTTAATAAACATCTTCATACCGACCACCTCACATTATTATTATACTTTTTATGGGAAAATGCCTGCCTATAATTTCCCGTGCAAGACGCAGATTTTTTCCGTCTCTGCCGATTGCTCTTGCCTTCTCTTTCTGGTCAACATACACTATCAAGCTGAACTCACCATTCTCGTTGGTCACCTTTACATTTTTCACCCCGTATCTCCGAAACACGTTTCTGGTAAAGCGCACCACATCGGGAGAATACTCGTAAACAATCACGTTTTTCTGCAGCATTTTACGCAACGTCTGTATTTTCTCACCGTGATTCACGAGCACCTTCTTTATGTTATGCGGCTGCACTATGAATATAATCGTATCCTCTTTCTCAATGCAATCTTTCACTTCGGCATTGGTTGCCGCTTCAAAAATAGAAATGTATCTGAGTGTCTGTGCGTTCAGGGTTATATTCATCTTCACTTCACCATACTGCTTAATTTACCCTCGCCCTCGGATACCACTGTGACTATCGCCACGCTGAACGGCTTGCCGCACAGTGCACCCAGCTCAAACCCATCACCATCCAGTTTTATGATAGGTACACTTGCCTCTGGCACTTCTGGTGCGTTGTTGGCCACTATGAGCAGCTTTGCCTCGCCATTCTTTATGGCACGCTCTGCCTGACGCATACCCAGATATATCTTTCCCGTCTTCATTATCTTCTTCATTTCCTTTGCTAGCACTTCTCTTTTCATTTATCATCACCTCTTTTTCGGTTTATAGACAAGCACCACTGCTCCGGTACCCACGGTAACCGGTTGTCCTACAATAATGTTTTCTGCCACACCTTTAAGCTGATCTTCCTCGCCAATTATGCCCGCCGCAAGAAGATGCTTGGTGGTTATCTCGAACGCGGCTCTGGCAAGCACGCTTTCTTTCTGACCCGCCACACCATGGCGTCCAATTGCCTCCACATGGCCATTGTAGGTCATCATATCTGCAACAAGCATAAGATGACGAATATCCACGTTCAGGCCCTGCTGCTGCAGCGTGTCAAGCGCTTCGTTTATCACCGCGTTGCGCGCAGCCTCGATGCCCAGAACGTTCGCTATCTCGATTATATTATTGGTCTTGGTTCGGGCTCCATTCACCTCGGGAATGTTTATAACCTCGGCAAGATTTGAGCCCTGCGTGTATATAACCCACTCACCGTTATCTTTCGATTTGCTCACTATGGCACGCTGAATGCCCTTTATACCTTTCAGAATCACCTCAGGTACCTCATACGCCAGCCGATTAAGATTCTTGTACGAAGGGTCAGACAGCTTTATTTTTATGTCGTCACCCTCCACCTCAATAACCGTTTTGAGTTTGAGAAGTCCGACACGCTCCACTATATCCTCCTTTCGTATGCCGCGTTCTTCCATATCCTCCGGGTGCGGCCGAATCACAACGGCCATATCCGTTATGCTGGTTATCACATCGGCCACATCCTTAATCTGGGTGCTCTCGATTTTCTTGGCCACTTCCTTGACCGCATCTTCGTTGAACTTCAAATCATCGCGTAGATATATGGTCATCATGGGTGTGGAGGGGTCTCTACGAGCATCCACAATCTCTATCAACCTCGGCAAACCGAGGGTCACGTTCATTTCCGCAACGCCCGCGTAGTGGAACGTTCTCAGCGTCATCTGGGTACCCGGCTCACCAATACTCTGCGCCGCAATGATGCCCACCGCCTCATGCGGATCAACTTTCCGATGTCTATATACTTCCACAATTCTGGCAATCAATCGCTTAAGTTCGCTCTTCTTTAATGAATACTCTTTTTCAGCACTGGCAATCTTTGCAATAATAGAAAATGGAAGCTCTATACCATGCTCTTTCAGAACCATATCCTGAATCTCCTGCTCTCGACCACTCATCTCACGGTACTTCTCGACGAGTTCCTCATTCCCCACTTCCAACGCGCCATACGAGTATTTTGACACACGCTTTATCACATCGCCGTTCTCTTTGCGAAACTCTGAAAGCGGTATGGTAGCTATTTCCTGCACCTCTTCAACCTTGAGCAGCGTTTTCAGGTTTTTGGTGGTGCGCTTTATTATACCGTCCATCTCTTCGTACGGACGCACTTCGCTAATTTTCACACGATAATTTGCCTCTTTACCCTTCAGCGTAATGTACGCGAAGAACGGAGCCTCCAGCTTGACTGGAAAATCCACCGCGTAATAAACCGGCACGTTAAGATTGAGACGCTCCACATTCTCGAGTTTGTCTTTCCAGATAAGTGCAAGCTTTTCGCTGGTCATTGCTGCCGCCTCCTTAAAAGATGCTTCTCGCCAAATAGATCAGTCATTATCTCATCGATATCAATGCTCTCGCCCCAGCTGCTTCGAGTGGGATCCACACCATCCTCTCCGTACATAAACTGTATAATGTTACCTCCCGTATCAATTACAAGATAGTTATCAGTGACCTTCAAATCCTCAAGAGCGTTGATCAAACGCCTCTGCATATAACCACTGCGCGAGGTTCTCACCGCAGTATCCACCAGACCTTCACGACCGCCCATCGAGTGGAAGAAATACTCCGTGGGATTCAGTCCCTTCTTATATGATGATTCAACAAACCCTCTCGCTTTTGCGCTCAAATCGCCCCACTTGAAATGAGTCAGTGTACGGTCCTGATACCCACGATGCAGTCTCTGACCTCTAACAGATTGCTGACCAATACTGCCGGCCATCTGCGACAGGTTCAGCATAGACGCTCTTGCACCGCTCCGGGCCATAATAACCGACGGATTCTTCAAACCCAGATACTTGCTCGCAATCTTACCCGCCTCATCTCTCGCTTTGGCCAGCTCACCCATAATCTTCATCTCCAGCGTCTCTTCTAGCGTACGCCCGGGTGCCGGCTCAAGCTGGCCGTTCTTGTAAGATTCAATAAGCTTTTTCACTTTCTCTTCCGCAGCCTGAATGACCGCTAAAATCTGACGTTTTGCATCTTCGGGTATATCTTCATCATCTATACCGGTGGTGAACCCGAGATATGAGATTGTGCCCACCGCGAGACGGGTGAGGTCATCTATGAACTTTCTGCCAATATTCGAGCCCATCTTCACCACTCTATCAAGGAGCTTGCCCTTGAACGAGCCTATTGCGTTCTCGTCGATTGTGCCCGCCACCAGCTTGCCGTCTCGAATCACCACATATGCATCTATGGGACACTTCTCATAAACACATTTACCTCCGCATGCGCTTGGATCGCATATCTTGCTCTTGAACTCCATGTTCAGACCCTTGGGCAGTATAATGGAGAACAGGTCCTTGCCGTAGAAGTATTTCTTCCCATCTTCCACCACCGGCTCTGGCAGCTCCTCATAATCCAGATACGAGAGCATGTTCACCGCTTCATCTATGGTGAACTTGGGATTTTTATGTGTGAGCAGAAACATTGCGGTTATGTGGTCATGTATGCCGCCAATAATCGGACCTCCGAATCTTGGAGACAGCACGTGCTCCTGCACCAGCATCAGGATACGCGCTTCCGCGCGCGCCTCCTCACCCTGGATAACGTGCAGGTTCATCTCGTCACCATCGAAATCCGCATTATATGGCGGGCACACTGCCAGATTGAACCGGAACGTGCGATACGGCATAACCTTCACCCGATGCCCCATCATACTCATCCTGTGAAGTGAAGGCTGTCTGTTAAATAGCACGATATCACCGTCGGTGAGATGGCGCTCCACAATCCAGCCAATCTCCAATTTCTTCGAGATGAGTTCGAGCTGCTGTGGATTGTTCTCCTGTAGCTTGATTCTTCGACCATCTGGGCGGATAACATAATTTGCCCCGGGTATGTAACGTCCATCTTCACTTCTGGGATTTGGACCTCGAAGCACTATCTCCCGCATCTTTTCAATATTCTGCTCGGTAACGGCAATGGGCACGGTGAGCTCCCGCGCCGCCTTTTCCGGCACACCCACCTCGTTTATCGAAAGCAGTGGCTCTGGAGATATCACGGTACGTGATGAGAAATTAACACGCTTACCGGACAGATTTGAACGGAACCTTCCTTCTTTACCTTTCAATCTCTGCACTATCGTTTTCAGCGGTCTGCCACTTCTGTGCCGGGCCGGCGGTATGCCTGCGGTCTGATTGTCAAAGTATGTAGTTATATGATACTGGAGCAGTTCCCAGAGATCCTCTATAATCAGCTGTGGTGCACCGCTATCGCGATTCTCTCTCAACCTCTGATTTATTCTGATTATATCCACAAGCTTATGTGTGAGGTCGTCCTCGCTCCGCTCTCCAGTCTCCAGAGTGATTGTCGGACGCACGTTCACGGGCGGAACCGGGAGCACCGTGAGAACCATCCATTCGGGTCTTGAGGTCTCGGGATTCATGCCCATTAACTCGATATCCTCATCGGGTATGCGCTCGAGACGCTCACGAATCTCTTTGGGTGTGAGCTTTCTACCCTCTTCTCTGAACGTTGTGGGTTTATCCAGCGAAATTTTCTTCTGCTCCTCTCCACAATGCGGGCAGATGGGATGCGAGGACGCTTCGTCAATGATGCGCTTGTAAAGCACCAGCAGCTGCATGGGCGACGCGCCCATCTTCTTTGCCTCTTCTATTTTCTGTCTGTATATTTCTATCTCCTCATCGCTGAGTTTTATGCGCCCGCATTCACGGCACGTGGCATCTAAATAATTTTTGATGTTCTTCACAAATCCCACATGTATCACGGGCATGGCAAGCTCGATGTGCCCAAAATGGCCCGGGCACTCATCAACCTTACCTCCGCAGGTCTTGCATCGCAATCCCGGCTCGATTACGCCCATATGCAGGTCCATAAGGCCCTTATCTATTGGAAAACCGTCATCATCGTACGTATCCGCAGTGATAACTTTCACCGCACTCATCTTTCTAATCTCGTCGGGAGAAAGCAACGCAAACTTGATTGAATTTATCCTCTTGGTGAGCCCAAACGTTCTCATTTCATCTCACCTACCTTTAAACGCATAATCACGCCAAGTGAGGCAAGCTCGTCGCGCATCAGCTTGAACGCATAGCTCGTCTCTATCGGATAAATGTTAGTTGTGTTTCCGCACACGGGACAGCGAAGTATGCCCTTCTTACGATCGTATATGGCCACGTGTCCGCACTCAGGATTGCCGCACACGTACAGCACCACGCCGTCAGAGTTATCGAGTAGCCTATCCTTTATTACCATGGCTGCACCATGGCCGATCAGGGTGTCGCGCTCCATCTCTCCGAACCTGAGACCGCCCTGCCTCGAGCGACCCTCGGTGGGCTGTCTGGTCAGGATCTGCACAGGGCCGCGCGAGCGTGCATGGAACTTGCCCGCAACCATGTGATGCAGTTTCTGGTAATAAATCACACCCACGAATATGTCCGCCTCGATTTTCTTGCCTGTTATGCCGTCGTACATTATCTCGCGACCGGTGTGCTTGAATCCGTGGCGCACCAGCGCCTCACGAAGCGATTTTTCAGGCTCGCCGCTGAACACGGTGCCGTCCACAAATCTGCCTTCAAGAGAGCCCACCTTGCCACCAATCATCTCAAGGACGTGGCCCACGGTCATTCTCGAAGGAATTGCGTGGGGATTGATGATTAAATCAGGAATCACTCCGCTCTCGGTGAACGGCATATCCTCCTGTGGCACCAGCGCACCCACCACACCTTTCTGGCCATGGCGCGATGCAAACTTATCTCCCAGCTCTGGAATGCGCTCATCGCGAACCTTAACCTTCACAAGCCGGGAATTGTTTTCGCTCACAGTGAGCAGCACGGAATCAACCCAGCCCTCCTCTTCTGCACGCATCGTCACACTGCTCTCTCTGCGCTTCTGCGGACCCAGCAGTTCCATCTCCTCATCAAGGAATCGGGGTGGCGAGGTCTTACCAATAAGCACATCTCCACCACGCACATACACTTCTGGCGAGATTATACCATCCTCGTTGAGCAGTCGATATTTGTCCTCGGTCATGGCGCCGCGCACGTCCGGGCTCGGAATCTCAAATCTATCTTCCTGCCCGCCTGGATATCTGCGCTCTTCGCTCTTGTAAGTCCTGAAAAATGTGCTGCGTCCGAACCCGCGATCCACAGATGCTTTGTTCATCACTATGGCGTCCTGCATGTTATAACCGTGATACGAGATGACCGCCACCACAGCGTTCTGGCCGCCGGGCCGATGCATGAAATTCACGAAATCCATGGTCTTGGTCTTTACCAGCGGCGCCTGCGGATAATGCAGCAGATGCCCGCGCGTGTCGGGCCTGCGCCTGTAATTTGCGCTCGGCAAGCCCAGCGACTGCTTCATCATCGCCGCACCCATGGTGATACGGGGCGACGAGTTATGATGCGGATACGGAATGCACCCGGCAATGGCGCCCAGAATCAGGAGTGGATCAATCTCTAGATGCGTGTGCTCCTCGGTGATGAGATTCTCCACCTCGAAAGTGTGCCCGCAGTGCTTGCATCTGAGCACTATGCTATCCTCTCCCGGATTCACCCACTCCACGTCATTACGGCCCAGCGCACGCTCACAGTGCGGGCAGCGCTCTGGCACATCGTACGGGTACACTGCAATATAACTGTTCTCTTCCTCTTCCGCATCTATCCATTCAATAATGCCGTCTTTTACCAGGTCCTCCACGGCAATCTTGCCCTGCCTGAGCCTCTCACGAACCTTGCTTGTGTACTTAATCTTCCTATCCTCCACAACCAGCAGAGGTCTGCGTATCCTGCCACGGTCCGAGTTTATGATTACTTCATCTGTGGAAGCATCATAGCGAATATTTATCTGATGCGAAATCAGTCCTTTTCTGCGCCTGTTGCGTATCTCAGTGGTGAGCTCGGCACCATCGCGCACGTAGCCCACCAGATTACCGTTAAGGTAAACGCGTGAATAACCTTCCTTCTCGGTGTCCATCTGTTTCAGGCCCAGACTGCGAAGAATCTTCATCACACCCTCTTCGGGATACCCCTCGGAGACGTCAATAATCAGCGCGGCATTCTTGACCAGACCGCAGTTCTGACCTTCGGGAGTTTCGTTGGGACACAACCGACCCCACTGCGTAGGGTGCAGGTCTCTTGCTTCAAAGTGCGGCTGAGAGCGAGTGAGTGGCGAGATAACGCGCCTGAGATGGCTGAGCGTGCTCATATGCGAGGTGCGGTCCAGCAACTGCGATACACCCGTTCTTCCGCCAACCCAGTTGCCGGTGCTCATCGCGTGCATTATCTTCTGAGTGAGCACGTCCTGACGCACCGCAGCACGCGCTCTGATACCTTTCTTGCGATTGTACGTGCGCTCAAGCTGGTATTTAAGGTCCTTCATTAGCGCTTCAAAAGCGGTACGGAACATCTCTTCCAGCAAATCGCCGGATAGTTTCATTCTCTTATTTGCCAGATGATCCTTGTCGTCCGCCTTGCGCAACCCTAGATGCAGCTCCAGCACGCGCCGGGCCATTCTCCCGAGATAGTAAGCTTTCTTGATTCTATCCTCCTGGCTGACACCCAGATGGGGCAGAAGCGAAGTATCCAGAATCTGCGAGATTCTCTTCTCTCTGTACTCTTTGGCCTGTCCGGCAGCGAATCGCTTTTCAAGATACGCAATTGCGTCTTTCTGCGTTCTTATGCCGTTGGGAGGGAACAGGTCCTTGTTCTCCGCTTCTTCTATATTCGCCATCACAATGACGCTCATCTTCTCATGGCTCACTATGGATTTGTATATCTCATCATCGCGCTCAAGCCCCAGCGCCTTCATTATCACGATGAGTGGCACACTACCCGCCACCGCGGGCACTGACACCATCAAAATACCGTCTGCCTTCTTCTCGAGCGTTGTGAGCGCCCGATACCCGCCCCGCTGGGAGAACACCTTCGCTACCTCAATAACCGTGTTGTACTTTTCTTCCTTCTCGACCAGCACGCGGTTGGGTGCAAGGTCCTCTAGAGATACAAGCACGCGCTCGCTGCCCCCGACAATGAAATAACCGCCGGGGTCGTCCGGGTCCTCACCCACATACTGAAGTTTCTCACGATATGGCAGGTTCAGAATACTTTTATCTTTTGATATGTCCTCCAGATATGCATCTATATTATCTTCATGAATTGTGCATATTTTGGATTTTACCATCACCGGAAAATCGCCGATTTTTATACTCTCAGGCTCCTTTTCCGTGCACACACCATCAGCATCGCACTCCTCTATGATTACATCCAGATATATGGGTGCCAGATAACTCATGTCCCTCAATCTCGCTTCCATGGGTGTAATCTGCACCGTGGCGCCGGTGGCTTCTTTTATTTCTGGCTTGCCTATTCTTATGGTGGGCTGCATGGCCTTCTTTCCATCACCCTGCACATCACGACCAAACTTTATTCTGATTATTCTGCCACCCGTTTTGGTGGGATCCAGTGTTATCATACCCGGAGGATCCTCATCAGTCACTTTGGTGCTATCCACAATCTGCTGCATTATGTTGTTCAGATTGTCCGGCGTTGGAATCAGATCATTGTACGACGCAATGTGGTGATTGACAACACTCTTTTTAAACAGGGAATCCACAATACTTCTCATAACATTTCACCTTTTTAGTCCCTAACCACAACTCGATAAACCACAATTCTACCAGCAGTGGGGCTTTTTCTCACGATTTTTATAAGGCTTCCGATGGGGATATGCCCGTAATTGCGCTCAAGGATTCTGAGCACTGGATCGCTTTTCCGAATCTTGGGAAGATTTTCTTTTTTAGCCCCAAGCTCCTTTAAAATTTTATCCTCCTCTTCCGCTGGCACCAAATAATGCTCCGGAACAAGCTCGTGCTCGAGCACATTGAATCTCATCTTTTCATCACCTCATGAGGACACGGGCCTGCGGGGAATCGAACCCCGGACCACCTGGTTAAAAGCCAGGTGCTCTACCAAGCTGAGCTACAGGCCCACTTCGGACTTGTGCCTACATATATGAGTTATATTTAAAGTTTGTCCCTCAATCGCGAAAAATTTTGAAAATACGATTCAAAAAATAAATAAGCATGAGGCAAAAGTAAATCTTCCGTAAAATTCAAAGTTTTGAAGTAACAAGCATACCTCTTCAAAACATAGATATAAGGTGCTTATTATTTTTTAGCAAAGTTAAAATCGTTCTTAAAAACTCATAAATAACACTTGGAAAAAAACAAATAGCAGCGAGAGCATACCGATATCATGCAAGATTACATCGAAATTCTCAGAAACATTGCAAACCTTGCCAGTAAAACGGCACTCAGAACCATAAAAAAATACGGTAAAGACTCCGCTAAAAAAGTGCGAGACGGCGCATATGGTCACAGATCCTCACTCATCGATATTACTGTGGAGGACAAAATTATAAATTACATTGAGAACAATAACCTGCCGTTCAACATATTCACGGAAGAGGCGGGACATCTGAAAAGGGGATACACCAGAACCCTGATAATGGACCCGGTGGACGGCTCGAACAACGCCGAATCGGGGATACCGTTCTTCAGTGTGTCTCTTGCCATAACTTCCGGCACACTCAAGGACGTGGAGTACGCGCTGGTGAAAAATATACCCACTGGAACCGAGTACTGGGCAGTGCGCGGACGGGGGGCATATAAAGATGGCAGCCCCATCAAAGTGCGTCCCGGCACGGGACTTTTCGTGCTGTACATGGGCAGAAAAGCATGGGAAAAAGCATACAGACTTGCAAAAAAATCGCGAAGGGTAAGAGATATGGGGTGCGCATCTCTGGAAATGGTTATGGTGGCAGATGGCATAGCGGATCTGTTTCATTACGGATTTGCAGAGGGGGGAGCACTCCGCATCGTTGATCTCGCTGCTTCATATCTTATTGTAAAAGAAGCTGGTGGACTGGTACTGGATGATACGCTGTCCCCCCTGGAGATGGAACTCAAATTCGATGACCGCAAAAACGTGTTTGCACTGGCCAGTGAAGAGATGAAGAAGGTGATAGAATGAAATTTGCCGTGGTGGCCAATCCCGAGAGGGATGATTGCATCACTCTGGCCCGGGAAGTTATGGAAAGACTAAGTGCGGAGGTCGAGCAGAAAACGGCAGAAAAGATGGGGATGAAGGGCACACCAATTGAAGAACTCAACGCCGATATTATCATCACCATTGGGGGAGATGGCACTATACTTCTTGCTCTGCAGCGCGCCAGAGGCGCTGTGCTTGGTGTGAATTTGGGCGTGCTGGGGTTTCTGAGCGAAATAGAGCCTGCGCATCTGTGGGACGCTATAGAGAGAATAGAAAACGGTGACTACATAATTGACAGAAGAATGAAGCTTGCCGTGTGGAAGAACAAAGAGCGCCTTTACGACTGCGTGAACGAGGTGGTAATACATACCTCAGAGATCGCAAAGCTCAGAAATTACAGAATTCATTTTAATAACGAATGCGTTGATGAAATCAGATCAGACGGGTTAATCATATCCACACCCACAGGCTCTACCTCATACGCACTGAGTGCTGGGGGTCCCGTGCTGTATCCGGCGCTCGAAAGCATCGTGATAGTACCCATAGCACCGTTCAAAGCCGCCACCCGTGCGTTTGTAGTGCCCACGGGTGAACTGAAAATCGAAATGCCCGATAAAAAAGAGAACGTGCTCGTACTGGACGGCCAGAAAAGTGTTAACCTGAAGTCAGAAGATGTGGTGTTTGTGAAAAAATCAGAATTCTATGCGGAATTTATAAGATTTGACTCAAAATTTTTCACAAAACTTAAAAGGAGGATGCTGGTAAGATGACATGGAAAATCAGAAGAAAAGTGCTGCGGTTAATTATGGAATCGGCAAAATCCTCGTACCCGGACGAATTTGGGGCATTTCTCAGAGCGAAGCATGGTATCATTTACGAAATAGTCCTGTTGCCCGGCACTCTGTCCGGAGGGCGCTCGGTCATCTACAATCTCATTGCCAAGCCCATAGATTTCACCATAGTGGGCAGTGTGCATTCGCACCCTTCAGGATTTCCAATACCGTCCGGAGCAGACAGAGAGATGTTTGCACGTACGGGAGATGTGCATATTATCGTGGCACACCCATTCACAATGGACTCGTGGATGGCATATAACAGAGACTCAGAACAAATAGAAGTAAAAGTTATTGACTAAAACCATGCATCCAGCGTTTTTATCTTTTCGAATTCTGTATCGTTATGAGCATACATCCTTGACTCTGACATCCGATCAACCCACTCCTCCAGAGACTCTTCGTCAGCCAGACGCACTCTCTTTAATTCGTATTCACACTCGGCACAATAAACTGCCAGTGGATCATGAAGTTTCTTGCCACAAATAATACACCTGTTTTCCTCCATTGTGTGCCCCATGCACTCCAAGGAAATAAAGATTTGCGTTATTTAAAATCAATGTGCACATTTGGACAGCTCTGATGAAACATATAAAGTTAACTGCCGGAAAATTAACAAAATAATGAGATATTAATTAGTAAATCAATGATTTCCTCTCACACATTCATACGGATTAATGTTTGCATGAGTAACAAAAAATCAGGATAAAATATCATACTAACAATACCATAAAAACCGGACGCTGACAAATATTTAAATACTCCATTGAGATTTTCCGCCAGAGGTGAACTTCAATGAAAAAGGACCTTATCTCAATAGTGGACATAAAGGAAGAACTGCCCGACATCATAAACCTGGCACTGGAGATGAAGCGCAGACAGCAAATGGGCGAGAGAGAGATGCAGCAGGTTTTGAAGAACAGAAGCCTTGCAATGATTTTCGAAAAGCCCAGCACCCGGACAAGAGTGAGTTTTGAAGTAGCGATGACTCAGCTTGGTGGGCACGCGCTGTACCTCTCTCCCAGAGATATGCAGCTGGGCCGCGGTGAGACCATAGCAGACACTGCAAAAGTGCTGTCCAGATACACTGATGCAATTGTATATCGTGCGTATGACCATAATATGATGGTGGAACTGGCAGAGAATGCCACTGTGCCCGTGATAAACGCACTGGATAATCTGGAGCATCCTTGCCAGATTGTCGCTGACCTGATGACCGTAAAAGAGAAAAAAGGCGAACTCGCAGGTCTGAAATTCGCCTACGTGGGAGACGGAAACAATGTAGCCAACTCACTCATGCTTGGCGCTGCCATAATGGGCATGGATTTCTACATTGGCTGCCCGGAGGGCTACGAGCCCAACAAAGAAATAACCGGCCTCGCGAAGAAAATTGCAAACGAAACTGGCGCCAAGATTGTCATCACTCATGATCCTGTGGAAGCGGTTAAGGACGCTGACGTTGTCTACACAGATGTGTGGGTAAGCATGGGCGACGAGGAAGAGAAAGAGAAGAGAATGAAAGTATTCAAACCATTCCAGGTAAACGCCGAGCTCGTCAAACATGCAAAGCAGAACTACATATTCATGCACTGTCTACCCGCACATCGGGGTCTTGAAGTCACCGATGACGTGATTGATTCGCGCAACAGTGTGGTGTTCGATGAGGCAGAAAATCGCCTGCACGCACAGAAAGCCATTCTGGTGCGGATAATACACCACTAATCTTATTCTTTTCTTTTAAACATTTTCTCCAGTTCCTGAGGCGTGAACCTTATCATTGTGGGCCTGCCATGCGGGCACGTGTACGGATTCTCACATTTTAAAAGCTGAGCAACGAGCTCTTCCATCTCGAACACGGACAATTTATCATGCGCCTTTATTGCGCCCTTACACGACATCAATTTTATGAGCTCGTCTCTCTTTCTATCCACCGCCTCCGGACCCAGCGAGATTATATCATGCACAATTTCTTCAATCTCGCCACGCTTCACTATCGGCGGCACACCGCGCACCACCACGGCGCCCTCTCCGAAATCTTCCACAATCAATCCGAACTCTGCCAGCGAATCTTTAATTTTAAGAATCTGCTCATAATCGCTCATTGCGAGATTGACCACCACAGGCTCGATTAATCTCTGCACCTTTTTCTCATGCATTTCCCTGAGAAACCGCTCATAGCGAATGCGTTCGTGAGCCGCATGCTGATCAATGATAATTAAAGCATCACGAGATTTGACAATTATATAAGTATCATCAAACTGTCCGAGCACCTCGTAGCCCGGCAGCCGGGCACGCGATATGTAATCGAACAGACTCTTTTCTTTTTTCTGCTGTTTGACCTCAAATACCATCTGGCGCTCTTTTTTCACCTCGCCAAGCACGGGTGCTCGACGCTCTCCTTTCACATTGCTCTGCGTCGGTATGTTATCCTGCACGGTGAGCGCGTTCCAGATTGCTTTATCAATGCGCTTTCTTACTTCCTGCTCATCTTTAAATTTCACCAAATACTTCGCAGGGTGCACGTTCACATCAACATCTTCCGGTGGAAGGGTGATATGAAGCACCGCATATGGATAGCTGTCTCTGAACAGCAGGGTCCGGTATCCCTGCACCACATAGTTTTGCAAAGAGGAATTTTTCACGTATCTACCGTTTACAAACACCACAATCTTCGTTCTATCTTTACGATTCAGATATGGCTTGGACACGTAGCCGCGCACAGAAACCCGGGCATCTTCTTCCACGTAAACCATCTTATCTGCCACATCTGCACCCCATACCGAGCGTATGCGGTCAATATCCTTACCGGGGGGCGCATCTATGACAGTGCGTCCATTGTGAATGAGCTTTATGTGTATGGCAGGATATGCAAGCACGTACTTTTCCACCACGCCCACTATCGCGGCAAACTCCGAGCGTGGCGTTTTCAGAAACTTTCTGCGTGCAGGAGTATTGTAAAATAGCTCACGAACTGCGATGCTCGTGCCGGGCGGACAGCCTCCGGGCTCCACCTTTATGAACTCACCGCCTTCTATGAGCACATGCGTGCCCACCAGCGCATCTTTTGGCCGGGTGTACAGCTCAACTTTTGCCACGGAGGCAATGCTGGGCAGCGCCTCGCCCCTGAACCCAAGCGTGGTGATTCGAGACAGCTCTTCCTCGGAGCTGAGCTTGCTGGTGGCGTGTCGGAGAAACGCGAGTTTTGCTTCCTCTTCGTTCATACCCGCTCCGTTATCCACCACACGAATCTCTTTGATGCCTCCATTTCTCACAGTGATGAAAATTTTGGTGGCGCCCGCATCTATGCTGTTCTCAACAAGCTCTTTAATCACGCTCGCAGGTCGCTCCACCACCTCACCCGCAGCGATTTTATTTGCCAGCGCATCTGGCAGCACTCTGATTCTGGATACCACAGTGTAGTATTGAATTTAGGGATAAATAAATTTCCCAAAAAATTCAGAGAAGATAGAGCATTAGAAGCCATACACCGAAGGGCACTATGAAATTGTCAACATCGCTGGGCGAGATGGCTTCAAGCACCACTGCCAGAGCAGATGCAAGCAGAATCGGGTAAAGATACGGTGCACCAAAGAACACCAGCGCTATGAGCTCGGAGACAATGAACGTGCCCAGAAACACGCCTATTGAGCCCTCGATACTTTTAACCCTGCCCACAACACGATACTTGTGTTTGCCCCAGTACTTGCCGAATATGGGAGCAATGCCGTCTCCAAAACCCACCGAGGCTATGGCAACTGCACCCGGAAGCGTGCGATACGCCAGAAACGTCATAATCACGAGCATCAGCGGAAAGAAAAGCACGCCCAGAAGCAGCTCTTTGGGGTTGCCCGTGCGCGTCATGCTCTTCACAGTGGGATCATTTTCATCTTTGGTAAGTGCAGTGAGCACCAGAAGCAGCACCCACAGCGCAGGCGTGGCCATGAATATGTACTTTCCGTAGGGAGTCGTGTAAAAAAACCAGAACACAACGAGCCCGCCGGCCCACATGTGCACTATCTTTCTCGACACGTCCTGAGGAAACCCGCGCCGCACAGCAGCGTCCATAACGAACACTATTATGAATGTGTAAATCAGTTCTGCCACACCAATTCCAATATCAATCCACAGACTCATGGTCTCACCTCCTTATGAGTGTGCCAGCATGTCTGCCAGCGAGCACATCGGCCAGTGCACCGTCTTTTCGGAGATTAATCACCTGCACATCTACATTTTTCAAACGCAGCGCCTCTTCTATTTTCTTTCTCATGCCTCCAGAAAAGTCGTCAACCTCCCAGAGTTCAACCGAGGACAGCTCATGTATTTCAGGAATCACCTTACCCTCCACATCGTAAATTCCGTCCACATCCGTGCCGTAAATTATGCGTGAAACACCCAGTTTCAGGGCGAGTTCCGTAACAATGGTATCGCCAGAAATGACAGATAACCCGCGAACATCGTCCAGCGCACCGTCGGCATGCATTACTGGAACAAAGCCCTTTTTCACAAACTCATCGATGATGCTCACATCAAAGCTCACAAGCTTACCATTACTGGCTCGCATAATATCTGCGGAGGAGACCTCCACCGCGGGCACGCCATGCTCCACAAGCTTCTCAACAATGATTCGGGTCATCTTTTTAACCTCAACTCTGAGCCGCGCCCACGCGAGCTGGTTATCCTGCAGACCCAGATGCAGTGAATGCTGCTTTGCCAGTTTGTGGCCCACATAACCCACACCATGAACTATCACACACTGCTCATCATTCAGCTCCCTTGCCACACGCTCTGCAACTTCATTCACAAAAATCGTGCCTGTTTTTTTGTCGGTGAGCGCAGAACCGCCTATCTTCAAAACGAACATACGCGGGAAAGTGTAAAAAATAATATAAAAATTGCCCAGAATAGCCTCAATCATCGCAGCTCCTTCCGCTCAAAGCACCACGCCGCAACTAGGAATGAGATGATGAAGTATCCGAGCATTATCAAAATGCCCTCCCAAATGTAGGGATTGTACGTGGTATTGCCCATGGGTCCCAGGGAAATATGCGAATAATCACCGATATAGCTGCCCGCATACACAAGAGTGATTATCCCGGTGCCGTACCACAGCCAGAACCACGGCTCTATGTGCATCACGTTCTCCACCAGGAATATAACCACATTTCCAAAGATTACAATCATGAAAATCAACGTGGCCACTGCCGCACCGCTATCAAACACCGCAGAGAACATGTACGTAAACGCGAGCAGACTCGCAAGATACAGATACGCAAGCGCCATTGAGGCAAAATATCGCACAGGCACAGCATGGTACGCAACAGCCATGTATCCGGCACCCACTCCAAAGTAAATGAGCAGCAACACTCCGGACACTATATACGTGCCCAGAAACTTGGCGGTCAATATCGTAACTCGCTTAACAGGAGTGGGTAACAGGAAATACGCAGTTTTTCTCTGAAACTCACGCGATAGCGCATCTGAGCCGAGAAACAGCGCGGCAAGCAGTATCACAAACGTAGAACCGCCAGACAGGCTCTCAGCCACAGAGTGAACGGATACGTGGGCACGGGGATTTAACAGATACGGCTCGAAGATAATGCCTGCGACCACGGCGAGAGTGAGCAAAAGCAAAATCCAGAGCGCCATGCTTCTCTTGTGCCACAGAATTTGAAACCTGTAAAGAGATAGAACCTTATGCACTTCAATCATTTCTATCGCCTCCAATCAACTTGAGATATGCATTTTCAAGCATCTGCTTGGCTGCGTTGTACTCTGTAACCTTAACTCCTGCATAAATCAGCTCTTTCAAAATCCTGTACTGCGCATCCTCGCCCGGCTCATACACGATATTAAGCCGATTTTCGGATACTTTTTCCACGCTTTTCACGCCGGGAATGCTCTCAATCTTCGCCATATCTGGCATCTCCAGAACGGTAACGTACACACTGTTTCCGCCGAATCTTTTAATCACATCATCCATGGAAGAATGCAGCACGAACTTGCCACGGTCGATCATTATTACCTCATCGCAGACTTCCGCCACCTCCGATAAGAGATGCGAGGACATGAAAATCAAGCGCTGAGATTTTTTCATGTTGCGAATAACCTCGCGAATCTCCGCCATGCCCCGCGGGTCCATGCCGGACGTGGGCTCGTCAAGAATCAGTATCTCAGGATTGCCCACCAGCGCGGCGGCCAGCGCGATGCGCTGTTTCATTCCCTTTGAAAACTTGCCCACTCTCTTGTTTCGCCACTCGTACATGCCCACCT
The DNA here is from genome assembly GCA_013154005.1 of Methanobacteriota archaeon. Lineage (GTDB taxonomy): Archaea > Thermoplasmatota > Thermoplasmata > Thermoplasmatales > Aciduliprofundaceae > JAADDK01. The sequence continues at coordinate 18,796 of JAADDK010000065.1, read as the reverse complement.
CTTCCAAAGCATGCTTGATATCGCATTTATTCACGCTTCTCAGCGCACAGGACATCTGAAGAATTTCCTCGGGTGTGAACGTGGGATAGAGTTCGGGCGTCTCCACCACCGCAGCCACATCTTTGAGCGCCTGTACCTTATCTTTTTGAACGCTGTGCCCGTTTATTATCGCCTCACCTCTTGTGGGCCTGAGCAAGGAGGTGAAAAGCTTCAGGGTCGTGGTCTTGCCAGCACCGTTCGGCCCCAGATAGCCCACACATTTAGAGCCTTCGACTTTCACGTTCAGGTCGTTAAGTGCGTAAAACTTACCATACCGCTTGGTCAGATTAACTGCTTCAAGGTACATAATCACCACCCTTTATAAAAGCGTAATAGCCAGCCAAGATAAATACTTTACTAAAAAAATAAAAAAATTATTTCATTTCCTTCTTCTCGAACACTATCGTGGAGATTATCGCTGAGATGATGAGATACCCGAGCATTATGGCCAGCCCTTCCCACAGGTACGGATTGTAGATGGTCACCGTTATACCGTTGCCGGGGTGAAGCACAGTCTTGTGCGGATAATCGCCCATGTGCGAGCCCTGAAACACCAGCGTGATTATGTTCGCAGCATAGGTTATGGAGAACCACGGCTCGATGCCCGTGAGCTGAATCACACCGTCAATTATGTTGAACACGAAGAAGTAAAGTATCGCCACAATCACCAGCGCCACCGCACCGTTTTTAAAGAACGTTGAAAACATGTAGGTCAGCGATAAAAGGCTCACCAGAAACACCAGTGCGTATGCGAGAGAGTACCAGTACTCCACAGGCACGGTGCTGTGATAGTAGTATGTGTAAACCGTCCCTGAGAGATAGTAGATGAGCACGACGAGCCCGCCAGCCGCCAGTGAGGCAAGGTACTTGCCCCAGAGAATTACGTACCTGCGTATCGGGTTGGGCAGCAGAAAGTACCCGGTCTTGTTCTGATACTCGGAAGCAATGGCATCACCGCCAAAGAACAGTGCGGTGAGCACCACAAGTGTTGGGGCAAACGATGCGAAAGTGGACGCGGTTTTCTTGGCTGTCTCACTCGCAGGATTGCCAAAATAGGCGTTTACACTCACGATTAGCGCGATTACCAGCCCGGTTATAAGAAGAAGAATCCATAATCGCTTTGCACGCACATAATTACGAAATTGGTAGCGGGAGTAAATGAGCATCTGTTCAAAATCGTTCATTTTGTATCACCTCCAATCATCTCCAGATACGCCTTTTCCAGCGCCATGCCCACAGAGCGATACTCCACCACATCGACACCCTGCTGCATAAGAGCGCTGAGAATCGCGTGCTGGGTCTGCGCACCGTCATCGAATCCTATTCTCACGCGCGTGTCGGATATCTGCTCCACTGACACCACTCCTTTGATGCCCTTGATTGCCTCACCGTCAATCTTGTTCAGCGCAGTTACCTCCACCACATTGCCACGGAATCGCTCTAAAACCACGTCTATGGGCTCGTGAAGAAGCAAGGTGCCGTGGTCCAGCATTGCCACCTCGTCGCACACCTCGGTGACCTCGGATAGAAGATGCGAGGACATGAAAATCAAGCGCTGCGATTTTTTCAGGTCGCGAATTACCTCGCGAATCTCCGCCATGCCCCGCGGGTCCATGCCCGTCGTGGGTTCGTCAAGAATCAGTATCTCCGGGTTGGCCACCAGCGCGGCGGCCAGCGCGATGCGCTGTTTCATACCCTTTGAAAACTTGCCCACCCTCTTGTTTCGCCACTCGTACATGCCCACCTCTTCCAGCGCGTGCTTCACATCGCATTTTGTAGCGCCTCGAATCCTGCAAAGCATGGTCAGCAACTCCTCAGGAGTCAAATACGGATAAAAATCCGGCGTTTCTATCAAAGTGCCCACTTCCATAAGCGCTTTCTTCATCTCTTTCTGCACGCTGTATCCGTTGATCAGTGCCTCGCCCCCTGTGGGGTTCAGCAGGTGCGTGAACAGTTTCAACGTCGTGGTCTTGCCAGCGCCGTTGGGGCCCAGATAGCCCACACACTTGGCACCTTTAACTTTCAGGTCAAGTCCGCGCAGCGCGTAGAAATTTCCATATTTTTTTGTTAATGCTTTCGCTTCCAGGTCCATCTTATCGCCTCCATTTAGATACTAAATAGCCAATCGGCACAAGCACGATTATAATCGTAAATATGAGTGTGTAGCCAATGCTCAGCATAATTCCCTGCATTGCGTACAGGTATATGCTGTAATAGATGAAAATTTCAAACAGCAGAGCCACGTCCATCGCCAGAAACAGTGTTTTCAAATACGCATCTCTGGGAAAACGGGTGCGGCCGGGGTGCACGTACATCGGATACCGATACCCCAGATACGCAAACAGATACGCAGTGCCCGGCAGTATGAGAGAATATGCCGCATAACTGACAAAGAAGCTCTCCTTTGTGGCCCAGCCGTTGGGGTTGCCCGCGGCATCGAAGTGCACGGCGAGCACAGAAGGCAGTTGCGGATATGTAAAGGCCATATAAAGCAAAAGAATCGAATAAAAAAGCATGGGCGTGATGAGCCACGCAAAACCGAGCACGATGGGCTCCATCTTTCTCTCCCCGACAATTCCCGATTTTGCACCCTTTAATTCGAGCAGATTCGCCGCGTATTTTATGCCAATGGGTATGAAAACCAGCATCGGCACAAGGAACAGAATAAGGAACCAGAGCACGTCCAGAATAAGGGACAGGGGCAGCAGAAAGAGCCCGTGTATGGTCATCAGCAGCCCCAGAAATCTATTAGCTTTATTCCAAACTTCTCTATCAGACAGCGTATAACCCACTCTGAACCCAAAATACGGGTTCGGCCCCACCTTCGGCGCGATGAAATACTGTGCCAGCCCGGCAGCCAGGTACACTAACGTTATTATAAACATAAAGTAATACATCACTCATCACCCTCCAGAACCTTGTTCACTCTCGCTTCCAGCTCGCGATACCTCTTAAGCAGATTCTTAAAAACCTCCTTGCCCTCGTCCGTGAGCTGATAATACTTCCTCGGCACGCCCTTTCCCGGCTCGGTCCAGTACGATTTGAGAACTTTATTTTTCGTCAGATACCTGAGAATGGGATAAACCGTGGCGTCTTTAATCATTATTTGCCCACCGCTCTTTTCATAGATGTACTTTTCAATCTCGTATCCATAGCTCTCGCCCAGCTCAGAAATAGCTTTCAAAATCAGAAGCGTATACACACCGGAGCGCATCTCCCTGTCTATTTTCCGTTCAATGGCATGCATACCTAACACCGTTATATACATAACAGAGATAGTGTATGATATAAATAACTTTCTCAGAAAACAACAAAAATAAAAATGAAGAATTTAGTGGTGTCTCCGTCTTAATACAACAACGCTCACAAAACTCAATATCACCAGCACTGCAGCGTAGCTGGAAAACTCCGGAACCTCACCTCCCGGCGTGGCCTGCACCGTATTGCTTTTAAACAAACCGCCCACCGAATTCACCGCAATCACATAATATGTGTAAGTCTGTCCACCTTCCACACCGGTATCATTAAAATCATGCTGATACGCAGGCACCGTGGCAATTACCACACCATTTCTGTAAATTCTGTAGCTTGTTACCGGTGAGCCACCATCATCAATGGGAGAATTCCAGGAAATGTAAACATATCCTGTGCCCGCATGCGCAGTCAGTTCAGTGGGCGCGGACGGCACAAAAACTTTGGCACTTGACGGATATTTTAAAGGTAGATAATCCTTAGCGAGAGAATAACCCGCACTACCTCCGTATATAACGTAAGGCCATTTTATTATTCCGGTTGTAACATTGTAATTGGTATCATTGTTGTTTGCCCAGTCATACCAGTAGTTGCCGTATCCGGTAATATTCCACAGATTTCCACCATCATCATCCTCAGCCTGAATATGAGAAGCATTGTACGTGGTGCCAGAATTGTTATTGAATTTAAAGGTGTTATTGTAAAGCACGTTGTCAGAGCCTTCCATAATCCATATCGCATCCATTTTGCTGTAAGTAAAGACATTTCCCCGAATTATATTGTTATATGCCGCCACCAGAAACATCGCCGAGGGAACGCAGTAAGAAATATTGTTTCTCTCAACCACATTCCAGCTACTGAAATACATCAAATCCACACCGACACCCATATGTGACTCTGTATTATTGTTTATCAGGTCATATGAAGACTTGGTGAGATACACCCCGTAAGAGCCGTTGAACATCACATTATCTGAGACAACAGAATAATTAACCCCCTCAAAATAAACACTGTATGAAAAAGATGTGAAACTGTTACCCTGTACAGATATTGACCTGGAATTCAACACATAAACTCCAGTTTTAACGTTCGAAAATGAGGTGTTCACCACATAAATATTTTGAGAGTATGCAATAATCAATGCGTTCGACTGTCCCGAAAAGGTTAGACCTTCCACCCGTGCACTGGAAACCTCAGCCAGAATAATCTCTCCCGCACCACTTCCAACGCTTGCCCAGTTAAAATTTTTGTTTGCATAATAAAGCAACGACTTACCATTAACGGTATTGTTGTCTGGAATTTCCTGCGAGATAAATGTGGTTTTATCTCCAGTCATGTCCATCCCATCATCTTTCATGGTATTGCCGTAGAAAGTATTATAATGCGCAGAGTTAACAAATATACCATTCACATTTCCCCATGTGGTGATTTCGCTAACCTCATTATTCGACGAGTATGCCAGCTCAACTCCACTGTTTGTATTATTGTAAAAATCACCACCCACAATCACATTTTGAGATGAATAATAAAGCTCCACACCCACATAGTTATTGTAAGCCACATCATTACTGAGCCTGCTATTAACAGTATGGTCAAGATAGATTCCGGACTTTGCATTATAAGCAGAAGTGATAGAAGAAATGTTCACATTCTCTGAACCAGTAACAAAAATCCCACTTGCATTATTTAGTCCACTCTGAACAGCATATATTGTTACGTTGTTAGACCCAGCCACATACACACCATCTGTGGACATATAGGTAAAAGTACTATTATATACACCAATTTCAGAAGAGTAATAAATACCCAAACCGAAGGTTGTATGAGAAATTGCAAGTGAATCACAGGATATCTGCGTAGAATTTACAATAATAATCTCACCTGCATCCACTGAGATAGATATATCATAAGCATCCTTGTAATAGTAAACAGGCTTCCCATTTACAGTATTATTGGACGCAATTTTAAGGGATTCAAGACTCTGGAGATCTCCGGATATCTGTATTCCAGTACCATACATAACGTTACTGTATACCGAGATATTTGAGGAACTATCAATCCACAATCCAGCCACACTATTTCCAGACACGTTATTTCCCATAATAACCGCATTTTTAACATTTTTAAGAATCACTCCATATTGAGCCCCCTTCAGAGCGGAATTTTCCAAAATAAAACACAGATCAGTATTACTGATGCTAAACGCATAACTGTTTCCAGTAGCATTTATAACGTATCCCGAAATAATGTAAGGATTCTCGGGGGTGCCGTTACCCGGCCAGCCGTTCTGTGTTGCCAGCGTTGACAGTGCACTGTTACCATCTATATTTATAGGTTCACTGGCAGAAAAATCATTCCTAAATAACACACCGTGCGCGGTAGTCATAAATGGAGAAAAGGCAACCAGAACCATTCCGAATACAACCAGCCATGCCACAACCTTCATTTTACTCACCTTCAACAGATATGATATTAACGATTTAGTATATTTAAATTGTGCATCATTCCGCCACACACACGCACTCCAGCCCCCTATGCGAATTCTTTATAAATGGGTTTTCAATACGGGCATGGGCGCGTGGCCTAGCCAGGACATGGCGGCAGCCTCCTAAGCTGCAAGTCGCGGGTTCGAATCCCGCCGCGCCCGCTGGTGGAGCGGATGGTTAAAATAAATATGTCCAAAGAAGAAATTGAAGAGATAAGAATGCAATTTCCAAAAATTGATATAGTAACCATGGTATCCAAACATGCTCCTATTTTCCACGGCAATGTGTACCCTCTCGATTGCAACACAAAACCGCTGCATGATGTGTTTTTCTATACGGAGAAGAATAAAGTGTACGTGTACCACAGCGGATTTGTATGGGTTGCACCAGAGGATAAAATTTACTCGAAAATCATGGAAGTGATTACAGTCACCCGCGGCGGCAAAATAAAAATAGAACCGGGTAAAAAATATTATTTTGGACTGGAAAAATAATTACATATCCACGCCAAACAGCACGCGGATTACCACGCCTATAAGGAACGATATTCCCGCGATGCCAAAACTTATTAAAGCCATCTCCACAAACAACCGCTTAAACGACATATCTTTCACCACTGCCACGAAAAACGTGAATATGAATATCGCAAACAGCCCGAGAAGAAGCGTGGCGATGAGCGCGAAATAATACGCGTCGAGAATGAAATACGGAGCGATGAGGAGCATCACAGTCAGAAAATAAGCAATGCCCGTGTAAGTGGCCGCTCTGCCCGGCCTGTCGAATTTCTCCGATTTCTTGGAAAGGTATTCGGAAGAGGCCATGGACATCGCCGCTGCGAGGCCGGTGATGAGCCCCACAAACCCTATTAACTTCGTGTTCTGCAACGCAAATGATAAGCCTGCAAGCGCGCCAGTGAGCTCCACCAGCGCATCGTTCAGACCCAGAACCATGGAGCCCACATACTCGATTTTCTCCTCTTTAATCATATCAATAAGCAATTCTTCGTGTTTTTCTTCATCTTCAATTATCGCCTCTATGCCATCTATCTTTCCCACCAGTGAAGAATAATTTTCCTGCGCATCTCCCTCCCCGCGCTCCATCATCTTTATCGCAAAAGTCACTCCAAAAATCTTGGAGATGAGCAGATATTTTTTTATCTTACGCCTGTCGGGCTCTACCTCCCTGCCCGTGATTCGAACCCAGTACTTATAATGACCCAGCTCATCTTTTCCAATCTTGCGAAGCACTTCCGCATTATTCTTGGAGCGCTTTGCCAGCTCAGAATAGACGTGATACTCAGTAATCTCATTTTTTTGGTATTCCAGAACCTTACGAAGCAGCGCAGGCTCCAGCGAAGCACTCATACATATGCAAAAGGTAAAACGAATATAAAGAACTTTTTCAAAACTCAGGATTTGAGCTCAATCTCAATGTGAATTCCGTCAGGAATCTGGATACGCATCAACTGCCGAAGCGCACGCTCATCCGCATCAATATCAATGAGCCTCTTGTGTATGCGCATCTCCCAGCGCTCCCATGTCTCAGAGCCTTCGCCATCTGGCGCTTTTCTCACAGGCACCACCAAGCGCTTTGTTGGCAGAGGAATCGGGCCATGCATCTCCACACCTGTGCGCTGAGCAATTGCCTTAACCTGATTGCAAACCTCGTCCACACGCCTGTGGTCAGTACCGCTCAGTTTTATTCTTGCCCTATATGTTGCCATAAAAATCACCAAAAAAGAGAGGAAAGATTACATCTGTTTCTTCTCGACCTCAATGCACTGGCCAGCAGCCACGGTCTGTCCCATATCGCGTATAGCAAAGCGGCCCAACTGAGGTATCTCCTTCACAGGCTCAATCACCATAGGCCTGGTCGGGCGAATCTTCACTATGGCAATATCGCCAGTCTTTATGAAGTCGGGGTGGTCCTGCTTCACTGCACCGGTTCTCGGGTCGAGCGTCTTGACAATCTCCTCAAATGTGCATGCCACCTGCGCGGTGTGCGCATGGAACACGGGCGTATATCCCACAGCAATCACGCTGGGATGGTTCAGCACGACCACCTGTGCGGTGAAGGTCTTGGCAACCGTGGGCGGCGCATTTGCCGGTCCGGCCACATCGCCGCGGCGAATATCCTTCTTACCCACACCGCGCACGTTGAAACCTATATTATCGCCGGGATATGCCTCCTTCATTGCCTGGTGATGCATCTCTATGCTCTTAACCTCACCCGTCTTATTTGCCGGCATAAAGGTCACTTTATCTCCAACCTTCAGGACGCCGGTCTCCACACGACCCACAGGCACTGTGCCGATACCAGTAATGCTGTAAACGTCCTGCACAGGCACGCGCAGAGGCTTATCCGTAGGCTTAGGAGGAAGCTTGAGGTTGTTGAGCAGCTCAATCAGAGTGGGCCCGTTCCACCACGGCATATTTTCGCTCTTCTTCATGACGTTATCGCCCTTGTAACCGCTGATGGGTATGATGGGCACATCCTTCCAGCCGAGCATTGCGAGAAGCTTCTCGACCTCAGCCTTGACCTGCTTGAATCGCTCTTCGCTGTACGGGGGCTTTGTGGCGTCCATCTTGTTGATTGCCACTATAAGCTGAGGCACACCCAGAGTTCTCGCCAGGAACAGATGCTCCTTGGTCTGCTCCATCACACCCTCAGGTGCAGCCACTATCAGAATCGCAGCATCTGCCTGAGAGGTTCCGGTAATCATATTCTTCACAAAGTCTCTGTGCCCGGGAGCATCGATAATTGTGAAATAGTACTTATCAGTAACGAACTTGCGATGCGCCACATCTATTGTAACGCCTCTCTCTCGCTCCTCCTTCAGGCGATCCATTACCCAGGCAAACTCAAAGGTCGCTTTGCCCTTCTCTTCTGCCTCCTTTCTGTAATTGTCAATGATTCTCTGGTCTATCTCGCCATGCTCGTAGAGCAGGCGTCCTACCGTGGTTGACTTTCCATGGTCCACATGGCCGATGAACACGATATTCATGTGTGGTTTTTCTGCCATCTTCATTACCTCCTTTATTGCTCTGACAACCCCATATACTCATTGTATATAAATGCTTTTCCTCGCAAAAAGCGTTGAGCACAGCACAGAACCTCACCAAAAATGCAAAAATTATCAAGAGTAAAAGTAAATACAAAATGGAAAAATTATAGATTTGCGTAATAATCCTCGTCGTAGGGCTCCGGTTTCAGGCCCTTGCGCTCGCGAATCTGGCGCACTATCTGCGGCTGCAGGTCCCTCGGCACGCGCTCGTATCCGGAGTTTTCCGTGCTCCACAGCACGCGGCCACCGGTGGCGCTTCTTATCGCCGAAGCGAAGCCAAACATCTCCGCCACGGGCGCCTTTGCATGGATTATGGTCTGATAATCTTCCTGCTCCATATCCACTATCACTCCGCGCCTCTGCTGCAGTTCGCGAGTCACCGCACCCACAAGCTCGGTGGGCACGTTCACATACACCTTCTGCATTGGTTCTAAAAGAACGCGTCCGCCCCTGCACATGGCTCCGTAAATACCATTACGCACCGCAGGAATGACCTGCGCGGGACCGCGATGTATGCTATCTTCGTGCAGCTTTGCATCCACCAGTTTAACCTTCACCCCAAACAGCTTCTCATTCGCAAGGGGGCCGCGCTCAACCGCTTCGAAGAACGCCTGCTTGGCAAGCTCCATTGTTTCATTGAGATACTGAACACCCCAGGTCATATCTAAGAACAGATTGGGACCACGAATTGCCTCAACCTTCTTCGCCTCATCTCTGGGCAAGCCCGCATCTTCCAGCGCCTTAGCCACTTCTTTGCGATTCTTTATTCTGTCCATCTCCTGTATATCGCCGCGAACGATGGCATCAATAACACCGGGCTCCAGAGGCTCTACAACCATATAGAACTTATTATGCTTATTTGGAGATTTTCCTTCAAATGGTCCTCCCTTGTGGTCCACCGTCTCACGATACACCACTATCGGGGGTGATGTGGTAACTTCCACCTTGTATTCATTAACAATACGATAAATCGTGACTTCCAGATGCAGCTCACCCATACCGCTGAGAAGATGCTCACCGGTCTCCTGATTGATTTCCACTCTCAGGCTCGGATCAGCCTTGGATATTGAGCGAAGCACATCTATCAACCTTGGCAGGTCCTTGGTGTGCTTGGCCTCGATGGCCACTGTAACCACGGGCTCGCTGTAATGGCGCATAGGCTCGAACGGCTCAATATCCGGCTCGGAAGCCACCGTTGAACCGGCTATCGCATCTCTGAGCCCGATTATGGCAGGGATATTTCCGGCATCGAGCTCATCTACCTGAATACGATCTGGACCCACCATCATTGAGAGTTGCTGTATTCTGTACTTACGATTACCCATACCGGAGATGTAAAGCTCACTGCCCTTGCGCAGTGTACCACTGAACAGACGGCCCACAGCGACCTCGCCAGCATGCGGATCCATAACTATCTTGGTCACCATCATGGCCACAGGCCCCTTAGGGTCGCAGTTGAGCATGGCCTTACCTATCGGGCTCTCAAGATCTCCCTTCCATATCTTGGGAATTCTGTATCTCTGCGCCTCTTTCGGATTGGGCAGGTGCTTAACCACCATATCCAGCACAATCTGATGCAGAGGAGCTTTCTTGGCCAGCTCCTTCTGGTTCTCATTTGCCAGATACTCGTAAACGTCCTTGAAAGATATGCCCGTGCGCTTCATAAACGGCACACTTATCGCCCAGTTGTGATACGCGCTTCCGAAGGCAACGCTGCCATCTTCCACCCTTACCATCCACTTATCGCGATATTCCTCTTCTGCATATCTTCTTATGAGCTTGTTGACTTCTTTGATAATCTTCTCAAAACGAGCCATCATCTGGTTGCCATCCAGTTTCAGCTCGTTGATTAGTCGGTCCACTTTATTAATAAACAGCACCGGCCGCACTCGCTCACGGAGGGCCTGACGCAGCACCGTCTCGGTCTGCGGCATTATGCCCTCCACAGCGCATACCACAAGAATAACACCATCGACGGCACGCATTGCTCGAGTCACATCACCGCCAAAATCCACGTGGCCGGGAGTATCCAGAAGATTGATCAGATACTCTTTTCCTTCGTACTCGTGCACCATGCTCGCAGATGCGGTATTGATTGTAATTCCGCGGGCCTGCTCCTGCTCATCAAAATCCAGCACGAGCTGCTTGCCCGCCAGCTCCTCGCTCATCATTCCCGCACCAGCAATAAGGTTATCGCTGAGCGTGGTCTTACCATGGTCGATGTGAGCCACAGTGCCTATGTTTCTGATATACTCAACATTTCTCATTATTTGCATTGCCTTCTTAATATTGTCCTCTTTCCTTCCCATCTATATCACCTTTATCTTGCCGAGGCAGCCACGCGCTCCACTTCTTCTTTCTTGGACACTGCGTAGCTGGATACATCGTTTCTTGAAGCTTTGATAAGCTCGTCAGCCAGACACTCCGCCGCAGATTTGGTGTTGCGGAACGTGCTGTTCACAGCACCCACCGCTATGTTGCGAAGCGCAATATCCACCCTGCGCGAAGGTGCAACATCCACCGCCTTGGGCACGGCTATGCCGGCCATCTTCAGGCGCGTAACCTCCTCTCTCGGCGCAGAGTTCACTATGGCATTCACCAGAACCTGCATGGGGTTCTGCTTCGTCTTCTTCTCGATTATCTCAAACGCTTCTTTCACAACCTTATAAGCGCTCATCTTCTTTCCAGTGTACTTTTCGGTGCGCATAAGATTGTTAATCAGCCGCTCCACAATATTCACGTTTGCCTTGCCCATATGCTTCTTGACCTGCTTGCCGTGAGTATGCAGCACCAGACGCGGCTCAAGATTGATGTACTTGACCAGTCCGGGGTCGTTGACAACCACATCATCAGTGCTGTATTTGCCAAATATAAGAAATTCCGCCATATTGCTCACCTCACCGGCTTCTCCTTCCTTCCACGAACCATTTCTATTAGCGAGATGCCGTTTACCTTTATCACTTTATATCTCACTCCGGGGATATCGCCCTTCGAACGGCCCAATCTTCCACCTATGCCTTCTATCACAACTTCATCATGCTCATCGATAAAATTAATCGCGCCGTTGCCGGGGGCAAATGCAGTAACAACTCTACCATTTTTTATGAGCTGCACCTTCACGCACTTGCGTATGGCGGAGTTGGGCTGTTTTGCCTCAATTCCCACCTTCTCAATCACTATGCCCCGTGCCTGTGGCGCACCCTCCAGCGGGTCGCTTTTCTCTTTGAGCCTGAGCACTCTTCGCTTGTAATACTTATCGCTCCACCTCAACTCCTTACGATCCTCACGGAGTTTTCTTGCAGTATAAAGACCATTGGACATCTCAATCACCTTATTTGAAGCACCTAAATATGGTAGCATATAAAAATTTTATTACCAAAACGTATTACTGAGGGAATGAAATCCATTGCTTTATTCTCAGGAGGCAAGGACTCCACCTACGCCATATATCTGGCCATGCAGCAGGGATATGAGATTGAAAAGCTTGTAACCATCTATCCGTCCGTGAAGGATTCGTTTATGTATCACATTCCAATGATTGACCGCACCGAGCTGCAGGCGCGGGCGATGGGGATAGAGCGAGACGTGCACCGCATTGACGATTCTGTGGACGCACTGAAAAACGTTCTATCACAGTACGACGTGGACGCGGTGATAAGCGGTGCCATCGCTTCCAATTTTCAGAAAACGAAGATTGAAGAGGTTTGCACTGAGCTCGGAGTCCTATCCTTCGCTCCGCTCTGGGGCAAGAGCCAGGAGCTACTTCTTCGAGACATGCTCGCTGCGGGCCTGAAAATTATGATTATCGGTGTCTACGCGTACGGTCTCGACGCTTCGTATCTTGGCGAGATAATAAGCGAGGAAACGCTGAAAAAATTGAAAAAAGTGGAAGAAAAGTATCAGATTAATCTTGCGGGTGAGGGCGGAGAATACGAAACGTTTGTGGTGGACGCTCCACATTTCAAAAGTCGCATAGAAGTGGAGATTCGCAGAAGAAACTGGGACGGAGTGCGCGGAGAGCTGGAAATTGAGAACATGCATCTCGTTCCAAAACGGTAAATATTTTATGTGGCAATTCATACATAATACTCATGAAATTTGTATCCGAGCTGGAAGATGGTGATACGGTCAACATAATCTTAGCCGTGAAGAAAAAGCTGGGGCTGCGCGATTACAGAAACAAGTTTGGTAAATTCTTCATTCTGGAAGCGGGAGACAGGACCGGCAGCATTATGGTGAAGTACTGGGGTGATGACGACCGGCTCACCGAGAAACTTTACTCAGAGATTCAGGAAGGCGATGTGATAGAGATAGACGGCGAGTGCAGGCACGATGGTTATGCGCTATCCATAAACGTCAATCCGGACCGGGGATTCATAAAAAAGGTGGAGCATTACGACCTGACCCGGTTTCTGGAAGAGGACGAGGAAATTGAGCACATTATGGGCGAGATAATGAAACTCATAGAACAGGTGAAAGAACCGCATCTGGCCAAGCTTCTGGAGCTGTTCTTTTCATCACAAAATTTTGTGGAGAGCTTTAAAGACGCACCGGCGGGCACCACGGGAAAGTACGCGGTGCTGGGCGGGCTGGCACGACACACGCTAAACGTGGCAAAAGCGTGCATGGCACTGGGTGAAATTTACCAGCTCAATAAAGAGTTGCTGCTCACTGCCGCACTGCTTCACGACGTTGGCAGGCTTGCCAGCTACGATGTGGACACGAGCATAAGAATCGGTGCCCGGGGCAAGCTGCTGGGGCACACGGTGCTATCGTATAACATGGTTGAGGAACGCATACGTGAGATTGTGGATTTTCCGGAGGAGCTGAAAAACATGCTGCTGCATGCCATAATCGCGCATCATTCACCCATAGTGGATAACGTGCCTCAGCGTATACGCACGAAAGAAGCGTATATCCTGTTCTATGCAGACATGCTGGACCTGACTATGAGCGAGTTTTCGGACGGGGTTGATGAAGAATGGACGTACTCACGAAAAATGGGAAGAGAGCTGTACACAGGATAAGCGCCACTCTGTGCCTCGAGTTCGAAGATGAGAAGATGGCAGAGAGCATATTCAAAAGTGTCAGCGTGGATAATTACCAGTATATTCATTGCACTCTAAAAGGGAAAAAAATTGAGTGCAGGGTGGAAAGCGATAAGCCCTCATCGCTACGGCACACCATTGACGATTTTTTAGCCTGCGTGCTCACGGCCGAGAGCGCCTATCAAAGTATCTGATTTTGTTGCGAAGATGATGAAACGCTATGGTTCCATAAAGCAAAGCTAACACCAGGGGAACAAGATACACAATGGGATTACCCTGCGCGGCAAAAAGTATGGGTATGGACGCGATTATATTGAACGATGAGTGCATGGCCACCGCGATGCCGTAGCCGTGGAGCATGCTTCCCCGCCCTGCAATGCGCTTTGAAGAGTATCCAAGCCCGGTCATGGAGGTGGCACTGCCATGGAGCAGCGCAGAGGCAAGCGAGCGTATGGCGGATACTGCAATCCACGATGCTATACCCCCGGTGAGCAAAGCAGAGACCTCATAAAGAAGGTTCTCAGTGGCTGCAAATCCAAATCCGGAGGACGCACCGTAAACCAGTCCATCTTCAACCTCATCTATATAACGTTTTGATGTGATAACACCATACGCCTTTGTGGCCTCTTCCACGAACGGTGCAATCACAGCTGCAAGTATTATGGCATCGATGCTCTCTTTATGCTCGGCAATAAACTCATAACCGCGCAGAAACTCAAAAGACTGCGTGTAGAAATGCACAAGTATTATTTCCAGAATGGCCGCAATAATCACTCCGCCGGATGCGCCCCAGAAGAATGAGCGAAGCACGGCGCGCCACGGCTCGCGCCTATAACGCTCAGTATTGCGCACGATAATCATGTAAATAAGCGAGGGCGTGAATGCCACAACTATAACCGCAATCAAGAGTAGCATATCCATAACAAAGAATTAACATGGAAGTATATAATATTTCACCGCTCATCAACTTTCTTTTTCAGTTCGTGCAGCTTGTTCAACGCTTCGAGAGGCGTCATATTCATTATGTCCAGCCTGCGAATCTCTTCCACAAGCTCATCATCTTCCACAGGGAATAGTGTGGCCTGAATCACCTGCCTGCTACGGCGCACCTCTATGGCGTTTTCCTTCTCGATCAAGTTCAGAATCTCTCTAGCACGCTCAACCACCTTGCCGGGCACCCCCGCCAGACGAGCAACTTCTATGCCATAACTTTTACTCATTCCTCCGGGCACCACCTTACGGACGAACACCAGCCCGTCCGGAGTTTCCTTTACGGCTATATGATAATTGCGAATGTGCTCTAAAACATTCTCCAGGTCTATAAGATGATGGTAATGTGTGGCAAATATCGTGCGACATTTTATAACGTTGTGTATGTGCTCGGTCACGCTCCAGGCTATTGCCATGCCGTCATACGTGCTCGTTCCTCTTCCTATCTCATCAAGAATCACAAACGAACGCTCGGTGGCAGTGTTGAGAATATTCGCCACCTCCAGCATCTCAACCATGAACGTGGAGCGCCCGCGAGTTATGTCATCGCTCGCACCTACCCGGGTATACACACGGTCTATCATGCCAATCTTCGCGTAAGATGCGGGCACAAACGAGCCAATCTGAGCCATTATCGCGATGAGCGCCACCTGCCTCATGTACGTGCTCTTGCCGGCCATATTAGGCCCGGTGAGAATTATAAAACGCGCCTGACGGTTAAGATGCGTATCGTTGGGCACAAAATCAACGTACTGTTCCACAACCGGATGGCGCCCGTCACGTATCTCCAGGTCCATACTTTCGTCCACTACGGGACGAACATAATCCCGTTCAAGCGCGATGCTGGCAAAATTGAGGAGCACGTCCATCGTGGCAATTTTTCGGGCAACTTCGCGAAGCATGGGCGCATATGCAGCAAGCTTTTGAATCAGCTCATCGTATATCCTGTGCTCAATTTCCTCCACCCTCTCTCTGGCAGTGAGTATGCGGTACTCTAACTCCTTCAACTCGTCGGTGATGAACCTCTCAGAGTTCTTCAGAGTCTGCTTCCGCTTATAATGCGATGGCACGTATTTGAGATTCGCCTTGCTGACGTCTATGTAATAACCCATCACGTCATTGTATCCGATTTTAAGGCTTTTTATGCCCGTCTTTTTTCGCTCTTCCGCTTCCATCTTTGCAATCAGCTTTTTGGCGTCTCTTATAATCAGTCGATGCTCATCTAACTCTGCGGAGTAGCCCTCTTTTATCGCACCGCTGCCCACCGGATAATCGCCCGCAATGCTTCGGTCTAAAAGCTCCACAATCTCCTCCACGTTCTCGTCCACTCGAAGCGTGCGCAGCAGCGATGCAGAAAATTCGAATCTCAGATTAGAAGCATGACGCAGAGATTCTCGAAGCACAACCAGGTCTCTGGGCGACGCTTTGCCCAGCGAGATTCGCGATTCCACCCGCTCGATATCCTTTATGTTTTTAAGCGATTCGTCTATTTTCTCTGCTATTCCTCGCTCTCTGGTGAGCTCTTCCACCGAATCCAGACGCATCTTTATTTGTTTAACATCAATAAGCGGTTTTTCGAGCCAGCGGCGCAGGAGCCGGGCGCCCATGGGCGTGCGGGTGCGATTCAATGCACCGTAAAGAGTGAAGCGCTCCTCACCCACAAAGCTCTTGAAAATCTCCAGATTGCGAAGCGTGCTTGAGTCCAGAATCATATGCTTCTCGCTGAAATAGCCTAAAAGAGAATCCACATTGCGCAGCTCGCTCCGGGTGTTTTCTTTCGCATAGCGCAGTGCACAGCCCGCCGCCTTGAGGGCAAGCTGCGACAATCCAAATCCGCTCAGCTCGGGCACATGAAAGTGCTCTTTCAGCACCTCCTCGGAAAAATATTCATCGGGCATTATCTTGCACTCATCTACCGTTATACCGGAGGAATTGTTCACCAGAATCTCTGCGGGTGAGAGTCTCAGAATCTCCGCCTCCACACCGTTTCTGTCCACCTCTCCTGCAAAGAACTCGCCGGTGGAGATGTCGAGAGCCGCAAATCCGAATCGCTTGCCTTTTCCGTAGATGGCCATCAGAAAGTTGTTGCCCTCGCCCAGCATGGTATCTTCAATCAAAGTGCCCGGCGTGACTATGCGCACCACGTCTCTTTTAACAAGTCCTTTTGCTTTTTTCGGGTCTTCAAGCTGCTCGCATATTGCCACACTATAACCTTTTTTTATCAGTCGCGATAGATATGCGTCAAGGGCGTGATGCGGTATGCCCGCCATGGGTATGGGCTCGTCCTTGCTGCGGCGCGTGAGCACGATATTCAGTTCCTTCGAGACGAGCTTGGCATCGTCGCCAAAGGTCTCGTAGAAATCCCCCACTCTGAAAAAAAGTATTGCGTTCTTGTACTGCGATTTCAGTGAGAAGTACTGCTGCATCAGCGGGGTCATCTCTACGAATAAAGAGTGCACGTTATAAATGTTTTACTCTTTTGAAATTTTCATTTTGGATAAGTATCAACGGAGAGAGCGCAATAGGGAAATAGAGCAGATTATCAGCACCATGCAAATGCGTCATGATATAGCACGCCATGGAAAACAAATACACCAATGATAAAAATTCAAGGCATCGCACCATATTTACGCGCAGCAAAACACGGATTCTGAACATTAACAGGTGTGTATTTTCGTGCATAATCTGGTAAATTTCTTCCCACGGAATTTAAATATTATAAAATTAATCTCTATCTGTGAAGCGTGAAACTAAGGCGGCAATCATATTATCACTTCTCTCACCCATATTCGCAGAAGTGCTCACCGGCTCCACGCCACCTCTGGAATGCATAATGAATCCTCTGGCGTTTCCCTCGCTCTGGGCATTTTACGGCTCGGGCGTGCTTCTGATTCGCGAGCTATGGGTGCGAAAAAACCCCACTCCCGGAGGCATAATGCTCGGCGGGTTCGCGTACGGAGTGCTGGAAGAGGGCGTGTTTATCAAGTCATGGTTCGACCCGCACTGGCCCGACCTCGGCCTGCTGGGCACTTACGGCAGAATTGGCGGCGTCAATACTGTCTGGGCAGTCTGGCTCACAATATTTCACGGATTTATGAGCATCTGGGTTCCCATCATGGTTTTCATTCTGCTGTTTCCCGACCTGAAACACGAGCCTCTGCTCACGAAAAAAAGCGCTTCATTTCTCATAGCGCTGTACCTCTCAGTCGGCATACTTATGAATATCGCCTTGGACCATTACCGCCCATCACCACTCCCATACCTGTTCACCATCGCACTTGCCGTGGCGTTTCTGTGGTACTCCACAAAGCTCCGACTTCCCCCGCTCAAATCATGTTTGCACCTCGTTTTCAGGTGCAGATTTGCAAACAACGCTCAAAACCGCATAAATCCCAAAAAACTCAAAATTTCGCACAGATTCAGGCTCACCAATCCGTTCGTGCTCGGACTCGCATACGCAGTATGGATTTTCTCGGTGTTCGTGTTCATTCCGTACACAAAGGTACCGTTTATCATCCCAATAATTCTGGGCATTCCGGTGGCCATCGCATTTTACATGGTTCAGGTAAATATGAAAGATAAAGATGTTCACGCGCTCATGCTCGGCGCACTTTCGCTCTGGCTTGTGTTCTACAGTTTGGTCCTGGCAACCATGGGGCACATACTCGAACTGCCACTGGGCTGGGGCACCTACGCGGCCCTGGTTTATATGTACAAAAAGAGGTACGGACTCTCGATATTCGACAAAAGCGGTAAGTTTAATTACAGAAAACAGTTATTCCATTAAGGTGGTTGTATGAATTATGAAAGCTACATAGAAGATGCAAAGAAGCATTTTGAATCTATTCTGAGAGAGCAACTGGCAAGAGTTGAGCGCATCAAAAATGAGGGAGACTGGATTGATTACAGCAAACTGG